>CAZHWV010000028.1:0-30200 GCA_964536185.1 uncultured Anaerolinea sp.
CTATGCGACGGCACGCCGGATGATGAATTATCAGGTATAGGGCTTGTGAATTTTTTAGAGGAGCGCGGAGTTGCTTTTACCGGGGCAGGCTCCAAATTTTTCGATCCTTCTCGCCTGGAAATGAAACAAGCTGCTCGAAGTGCAAACGTTCCCATCCCACGCAGCTTATTCGTGGAACACAAGCAAGATTTGTTATCTTTTGATCACAAACTACAATTCCCTTTGCTTGTCAAACCACCGCATGGTTACGCGTCGGTTGGGATATCCCGAGAATCTCGAGTGGATGATTTCAGCTCAATGGAAGTCCAAACTGAACATGTCCTTTCTCGTTTTGGGCGTGCCTTAATCGAAGAGTTTATTGAAGGTCGCGAATTCACTACCTTAATTGCTGAAAACGCAAATGATGCCAATCACCCGATCACTTTTCAACCAGTTGAATTTAAATTTCCACCGGGTGAAAGTTTCAAACACTATGATATGAAATGGAAAGAATATAACCTTATGTCTGTTTACCCGGTCGGAGAAAAAGAAATAGACCTTCGACTTCGCGAGCTGACAGAACGTCAGTTCCTTGCGATGAACGGTAGCGGTTACGCGCGCTGTGATTTTCGCATGAACAAGCAAGGTGACATCTTTTTATTGGAGATTAATCCAAATTGTGGCATCTTTTACCCACCGACTGAACCTGGCTCAGCAGATTTTATCCTTATCAATGATCCGCTCGGTCATGCTGGATTTCTTGATTTAATCCTAAACAGCGCAGAGAAAAGAAAACGCCAGTTACGGGACTTCGGGCAAATGTCCAGGAATAACAATTCAGCAATATCAGAGTGAGCTGCGTTGTTGGATGCAAAAACCCCGATGAGTTAGGCAACCTCTTTTTGAGTGAATATCGTTCAGGAGCATTGGACATACTATAGCGTAAGTTTGCTCCGAGAGCTTTAATAACTGCAGGAATTGCAACCAATCTGAAAGTTATGATTAATGGCGTACTCAACCAACATAAATTGCCTTTTCGAATGAATTATGTCCGCCTACCGACTGATATTCCTTCTGAAGATAAATCCAAGAGGTCCCATGTCTTATATAATCGTAATTTCAAATGAAAAAGGCGGAGTTGCCAAAACAACGACAACTTTTTCGCTTGGCGCGTCCTTGGTAGAAACAGGAAAAAGAGTATTATTGGTGGATTTAGATCCTCAAGGCAACTTAACCTTAGCAAATGGATTTGAACCGGGTGAAACCAAATACCACACCGCAGACATTCTTTTAGGTGATTTAACCGTGCAGGATGCAGTTCAAAATACAAATACCCCCAACCTTGACATCATCCCATCAAATCCACGAATCGCAACCGCTGAGCAAGTGTTACCCGGACAAACCAACTATGCGCAAAAATTAAGAAGTGCACTCATATCCAAGCACCTGGATTATGACTATATTATTCTTGATTGTCCGCCTTCAACGGGAGCTATCACAACAAATGCGCTTGCTGCCGCAAATCTACTGGTCATCCCGACTCAAGCCGAATATTTTTCAGCCTATGCCTTGCGAGATATGATGACACTGATTCGCCAAGTTCGCAAAGAAGCTAACCCTGAGCTGGCTTACCGCATCCTGATTACAATGTTAGATCAACGAAACCGGACTCATCGCACAATACGTGAACAGTTACACCAAACTTTCGGAAACGGATTGTTCGAAACGGTAATCGAAGTCGACACCCGGCTTCGAGAAAGCCCTATAATCGGTATTCCTATTACAAAATACCGTCCAAATAGCCGGGGCTCCTTGCAGTACCGTGTCTTAGCACAAGAGTTGATGGATTATGTCCAGCAGCAAAAAGATTCCCAGTCATCTCAGTAAGCTTTTTCTAAAAATATAGTGACTGGAATCCATTCAATCTGAAATCAACCCTTGATGATTACGAGAAATTTATTATTTTTCCTTGTTATTCAGCCTCGAAAATATATCCAGTTCCACGCACACTAACCACCCGTTTGTACAATAACGGGAACGAGTTTAATTTATGGCGCAACCTGCTTACCAGTGGTCTTAGGATTTCCTGAGCTTCCCGCTGGGAAACATCATATCCCTGAACGAGTAGTACAAGTTCGCGATGAGAAAAAACTTTCCCGGTATTTTCTAAGAACACTTTCAGCAAATGACCTTCTGCTGGAGTGAGAGATTCTTCAAAATTTCCAAGTGAAACTGTACGTCTCAGTAAGTCTACTTCTGCGCCGTCTGCCATTTTATATACCGGTTGTCCGCTTACGGTTTCGGAGCTTTCATTGAGGCGCGCTGTGCGTCTTTCCAGCCCCCTCTTAACACTTTCCAGGATTTGCATGGGGGAAGCAGGTTTAAGTAAGTAATCATGGACTCGTTGGCGTAAAGCCTCCACAGCCGATTCCATTGAACCATAGGCTGTAAGTAAAATAATTTCCGTGTCCGGGGAAATCTGATTAACCACCTGAACAACATCCAGGCCATTCATTCCGGGCATCTTCAAATCTAATAGAATTAAATCAACCGAATAGCAACGCACGTGTTCTACAGCCAACTCTCCGTTGGCAATGGCAGTGACGTTATATCCCTCTAAGCGTAGAATATCACTTAACGACTGTCTGGCAATCGGTTCATCATCAACAACCAAGATATTATTTTTCATGCTGTATTCTCCCTTAATTGGTTGATCGGCAGCAGAACACGGAAACAAGCACCTGTTGTCCGATCTCCCAATAAATCCAATCGTCCACCATGCGCAGTTACAATGTCATAACTTACTGAGAGCCCTAACCCAGAAGTCCCCTTTGTACTCACAAATGGCTCAAAAATATTGGCCTGCAAATCCGATGAAACTCCTGCGCCCGTGTCTTGAAAATTTATTTCTAGCATTTTCCGTTTTTGTGCGATACTAATCCACAACTCGCCTCCATCCAACATAGCATCATGAGCATTTAATATCAAATTTATAAAAACTTGCTCAATTTGATTGCTTATTGCCCTGATGCTGGGCAATCGAGCTGGCCAGGATGTGGTGACCCGAATATTCCGCTCACGTAATTGCTGCCCCAACAAATTTAAAACATGCTCCAATAGATCTAAAACTTGGACAGGCTTAAATTCAGCACTTGGGCGGTAAAAATCAAGCATACGCTGTACCGTCGTCATCAACCGTTCAAGTTCTTGCTGAGTCATATCCAGATATTTCTGACGCATTTCGATTGGAATATCACCACGCGTAGCCAGATGAAAGCAATTGCGAACTCCTTGCAATGGGTTATTAATTTCGTGAGCAATTGAAGCGGTTAAGCGACCAGCCACTGCCAATTTTTCAGCCTGTACAAGTGCTTGCTGGGAATCTTCTATGCGGTGAACATAGGCACGCAGCTCCTCGTAAAGCCGCGCATTTTCCATTGCAATAGATGCCTGGCGAGCAAGGATAAGAAACATTTCAAGATCAGCCTCACGGAAGTGTGGTTCACTCTCATCTCGCGCAACATAAATCACTGACTTAATATTCGTCAGCGCTGTGGGCACGCACATTATGGAGCTTAACCGTAATTCATCCAGCTCGTTTTTCAGTCCCCAAACTGGTGTTTCGAGAGCGGCAGCACGAGCAACAGCATCTCCGTCACGAGAAACTTCCCCGCCAACCAACGTTTTTCCTCGTCCAGCCAATAAACTTACTCTCTGTTCTTTTTCGCTTACTTGATAAAAACCCACATTTGTTGATAGCAGTTGAACAGAAACAGCACCAAGGATAAGATCCAGCAGGCGCTCCGGACGGGTTTCAGAAAGCAAAGTTTCAGTTAGGCTAAACAATGGACGCAAGGCCTGCACTCTGGCCGCATCTTGCTTTTGCTGACTATCAATCAAAGCCTGTTCCACAGCCTGAATTAGTTCAGCCTTTTCAAATGGTTTAAGAATCAACCCATCCACACCTCGCCGTAAAGCCTGGATGGCAGTTTCCACCGTTCCAAAACCAGTCATTGCCAAAATAGCCATATCTGGTTGAATCTCTCGAGCCTGTTGCATGACGGCAAACCCGCTAATTTCAGGCATCCGAATGTCAGCCAACAATAAGTCAAAACGTTCCTTTCGCAGGGATTCAAGCGCCAATTTAGGCTCCGTCAAGGCCTTGACTGTATACCCTGCCTTGGTGAGCAATCGATCACAAAGCAGGGTAATTCCAGGCTCATCGTCAATCACTAAGACACGAGGTTGTCTCATTCTGGTTGATCCAGAGGTAACCAGACTACAAACGTCGAACCAACATGCAACTGGCTTTCAACCTCTATCATTCCGCCATGATCAGTAACAATCCCGTAGGTGACAGACAAACCCAAACCAGTTCCCCCATGATCGCCTCTTGTGGTAAAAAATGGTTCAAATATTCGTTCGAGATTCTCCGCTGGAATTCCAACTCCAGTATCCTTAACTGACAATGTAAGCCAAAGCCGGCCATAACGGCTTTGTTCGGCAGTGTCCACCACAATTCGTCCACCTTCAGGCATAGCATATAATGCATTGTTGACCAAATTAATCACAACCTGTTTGATTTGATTTCGATCGACTAATACCCACTTTAGGTTTTCCCCGAGGCGCACCTCTAGGAGAACGCTGCTGGTTTGCATCAAATGCCTCGTAAGTACCAATACATCATCAACGATCTCGTTGATATCTGCCTTTACGCGCATCGTTTCGGTCTGGCGAGCAAAATCTAGAAGTCGTCGTACAACGCTTCGTGCTCGACGAGCCTCCTGCAGTACTAATTCTAGATCCTTGCGCACACTAGATTCTACTGGCAGTTCATCCAAAGCAAGCTCTGTGAATCCAACCACGGACGTTAGCGGATTATTCAATTCATGGGCAACACCGGCAGCCATTTCACCTACTGCAGCTAATTTCGCAGCTTGGATAAGCCTTGCTTCAGCTTCGCGTTGTGCACTGATCCGAGCCTGAAGTTCCTGCTGTGTCAACTGGAGCTCGAGAACGGTATTTTGCAGCAAATCCACTTCATCATCAGTGGGCAATGAAATAATCGTTCCATCAATTTTTGCGGCAAGTTTCCATATTCTTTGGTTTTGTGTATCTAAAACATTATTTACACCGACCAATATTAATATCTTGGAAGCTACCGGAAAAGCATACAAACTCCGACACTCTAACCCTATTTGATCGACAAGAATCAATGATTTTTTCCGCCTTTTTACTGATACCTTACCAATCCAGGTTGAAAATTGATTCCCCTGGAGAAAAACACGCAGGAAAGCTCTGGATGTCCTGGATAAGTGATATGTTTTTTCTATTCGCCATGCACCCGTTTCATTATAAACAAACGCGGCCCAACAAGCTCCTGTCAATACACAGGCTTCTTTCAATTGGGATCCTTTATTCGACCGATCACTCATTTGGTAATTATACTTTACCCCGTTCTGTACGTGCAGCTTCGCAAGACAAGTAGAGATGGTAAAATGGTTAAAATAAATATCATTCCAATTAATTTCCTTAATTTTACTAGTCAGGCTTTCTCCTCATGAAAAATATAATCATTGTCGGCGGTGGACTTGCCGGGTCAGAAGCAGCCTGGCAAATTGCCGAACGCGGCATTAATGTAAAATTATACGAAATGAGACCACTCATTTCAACCGGAGCTCACCAGACCCCGAACCTGGCAGAGCTCGTTTGCTCAAATTCTTTGGGGTCTAATCTTCCCGACCGTGCTTCCGGCGTATTAAAAACTGAATTGCGCAAGCTAAATTCACTCATCCTCGAAATTGCCGAGCAAACTGCACTACCAGCCGGGGCAGCTCTTGCCGTGGATCGCATTTTATTCTCAGAAAAAGTCACCGAACGTATCGTTGCCCATCCCAAAATAGAAATTATCCGGGAAGAAATGCTAGAAATTCCAAGTGATCCAGTAGTAATTTGTTCTGGACCATTAACATCAATAAAACTTTCCGAATCTATCGCAAAATTTACAGGGCAGGAGCATCTCTACTTTTTTGATGCAATTTCCCCCATCGTTTCGGCTGATTCGATTGATATGGATATTGCTTTTCGCGCTTCGCGCTGGGACAATGATGTACAAGATGAAGGCGATTATATAAACTGTCCTTTCCATAATAAAGCGGATTACATGATTTTCGTAGAGACTTTACGCACAGCTGAACGAATAAGACTACGCGATTTCGAACTTTCGATAGAAGGCGGTGTTACAACAGGAGCTAACCATTTTTTTGAAGGTTGTCTACCCGTAGAAATTATCGCTGGGCGAGGCGAAAAAGCATTGGCCTTTGGCCCGCTTCGGCCCATCGGTCTTGTCGATCCGCGGGTGCCACGTCAGCCCTATGCAGTTGTCCAGTTACGCCAGGATAATCTGGCAGGGAATCTTTTCAATCTGGTCGGGTTCCAGACAAATCTTACTTTTTCGGAACAGCGCCGGGTTTTTCGCATGATACCTGGATTATCCAAAGCTGAATTTTTTCGTTATGGGCAAATGCATCGTAATACCTTTATTGCATCACCCAATTTGCTGCTACCCACACTTCAATCCAAGAGTCGAAATACCTTGTTTTTTGCAGGTCAAATTACTGGTGTTGAGGGCTATATGGGAAATATTGCAACAGGTCTGCTTGCTGGGTGGAATGCCGCCCGATTGATTCAAGGCAAAACTCCGTTGGAATTACCCCGCGAAACTATGCTTGGCGCCCTATGTCATTATATTACCCATGCCGAGATGAAATATTTTCAACCAATGAAAGCCAATTTCGGTATTCTACCAGCTATACAATCCATGGTCTCCAAAGGCAATAAACGTGAAAGGGCTGCTTCGTATGCACACAGGGCAAGTAATGTGTTGGACACCTTCCTATTAAACTATGAAAAATAAACGATTACTTCTTACTTTCATCGGTTTCGACATTATTGTAGCAATTGGCATTTTAGGCTGGTTTGCTTGGTTGAAACCACAACCGATACCTGCTGTTCTTTTTGATGGCGAACGCGCCCTAAACGATGTCATTAACCAAGTGAAATTTGGACCGCGCATCCCAGATTCACAGGCTCACAAAAATACAATAAATTATATTCAACTCGAACTAAAAAAAGCTGGTTGGCAAGCTACATTACTTGAACAGAATATTAACGGACATATTGCTTATAATATATTGGCTACGCGCAATTTTACAAATCCTGTACTTTTGCTTGGGGCGCATTATGACAGTCGAATCTATGCAGACAATGATCCGGACCCTAACAATCACACGACCCCTGTGCCCGGCGCTAACGATGGAGCTTCCGGAGTGGCAGTCCTGTTAGAATTAGCGCGCAATCTACCATCAGACGGCGTTTCTACTGCATTATTATTCATAGACATCGAAGACAATGGCCGAATTTCAGGATGGGACTGGATCCAGGGGTCACAAGCCTTGGCATCAAAAATGAATATCCAGCCAAAAGCTGTTGTTATAATCGACATGATTGGGGATGCAGATTTAAACATCTTTATGGAAAAAAACTCAGATACAGAGATAACAAATCAATTATGGAAAACAGCCAAAAAACTTGGTTACGAATCTACTTTTATCCCAGAATACAAGTATAGAGTATTGGATGACCATGTACCATTCATAGAAATGGGCATCCAAGCTGTCGACATTATTGATCTGGACTACCCATTTTGGCACACTATCCAGGATACACCCGATAAAGTTTCTGCAACCAGCCTGGAAAAAATTGGTTACACACTTCTCGCCTGGATTCACGACTATGGTCCCTGTATAAAACTTCAAAATTGTAGCATGCAGTAAATTCATCCGCCATTTTCGAATGTGGTATGATAAAAATGACAATAATCCAATTTTTATAACCCTGGAGTAAATAAAATGAACAGATAGGTTTCGATGGAGTTCACATTTTTTGTTAGTTCATAATTTGCCCTTTGACACATGCTACCCTGAAAACCACCTGCAATACGCTTAGGTGCGCAAGAATATAACCACTCTCTTAGAAAAGTACAAACCCCATGGCTAAAAGATATCCTGAATCAACTGCTCCCCCTCGCGAACGCGCCTTCCTGGTAGGCGTTGAAATTTATAATGAGAAAAACACGCTATCTCTTGAAGACTCCCTGACGGAATTATCTCTCTTGGCCGATACCGCCGGGTTAGACGTTGTTGGTGAGCTCACCCAAAAAATGGATCACGCCCACCCACAGACTTACATCGGCTCTGGTAAAGTTGACGAATTAAAAGCTCTTTGTGAAGAAACCATGGCAACCGTGGTAATCTTCGATAATGAACTCAATCCGCGCCACCAACGCGAACTGGAGGAATTGCTCGCGCCTAACGTTCGTATTATGGATCGTACCAGTTTAATTCTCGATATTTTTGCTCAACATGCCCGCACAGCTGAAGGTATCTTGCAGGTCGAATTGGCTCAATACCAATACTATTTACCACGACTCACTCGCCAATGGACCCATCTAGCCCGCCAGGGCGGTGGTGGTGGCGGACGTTCCGGTGGAGTTGGCGGAGTTGGATTGCGCGGCCCAGGCGAAACTCAACTGGAAGTAGATCGCCGCCAGATACGCGCAAAAATTGCCCACCTAAAAACCGAACTAGTCAAAGTCAGCGAACATCGCCAACGTTATCGTGCTCAACGCAAGCGCTCTAAGATCCCAACAGTATCCCTGGTTGGTTACACCAACGCAGGAAAATCCACACTGCTTAATCGGCTTGCTAACGCTGACGTTTACACCGCAAACCAATTATTCGCAACCCTTGATCCAACTACTCGCCGAGTTGAACTTCCCGGCGGCTACAATGGACTATTTACCGACACCGTTGGTTTCATTCAAAAATTGCCCACCACACTGATCGAAGCCTTCCAAGCCACACTAGAAGAGATCGCAGAATCAGAATTGCTTTTGCATGTGGTTGATATTTCCCACCCGAACGCGCTTTCGCAGTATAAATCCGTCCTGGCTACCTTAAAAAAGATTGGTGCTGAGCACATTCCTTTTATCACAGCACTCAACAAGATCGAAATGCTAAAAGATCCTGCAGCGGCGCAAGTTATCCTCGAACAATATCCTCAAGCTATAGCCATTTCCGCCATTAAAGGCACAGGAATACCCGATCTAATACAAAAAGTCAAAGAAGAATTGTACGAAACCTTTACATCTATAAAAGTCTTTTTACCTTATCAACAAGGGCAATTGATTTCCATGTTCCACGAAGCGGGTCAAATAGAACGCATCGAACACACCCGCGGTGGCGTTATGATACATGGCCGAATTCCCGGACGATTGGCTGCCCAGTTTAATGAATGGCAGGCAAATCACCCCCCAAAGGAAATCGAGGAAGTCGGGTTATGATCAACGGGCTCTCAAAATTCTTGGATTCGGCATCTGATTACTTGGCTACGCGCAAAGGCTTGTTGCCAATTCTAGGAATTGGCCTGATTGTGCTAAATTTCATTCTGGTATCTTTTTTGCCAGATTGTTTTTTCTCGCGCACCAATTTAGCCTTACACCTGGGCATTATCATCGCTATCATTGGCCAGTTGCTTGCCTGGGCTCTGTAATCTTCAAGAAAATGTATCTCAAAGAAAGCTGGATTAAGTATTTAACGCTTTCGCTTTACTTATCCAAAATAATAGTTCCAACTGAGGAGCCCATATGTCTACCATCCCCCATTGGGATTTAAGCAATGTTTATCCTTCGCTCGAATCTTCCGAGTTTGAGGCAGCAATCTTAAAGGTAAAAAGCCAGGTCGATACAATGGAACAATTTTTTTTTGAAAAGATAAAAACATCGGACACCAAAACCCCAATACAAGAATTATCAAAAACCGTCGCCGATGCACTCAATCAATTTAATATTTTATACGAACAAGCAGGAACAATTCGTTCATATATCCACTCATTTGTTGCTACCAATTCTCGCAACAAATTGGCCATGAAGAAAATGTCAGAGTTTGAGCAAGTGGGGATTCGCATACAAAATTTAAGTACAAAGTTCCAAGCTTGGGTCGGGAATCTGGCTCCAGTTCTGGATGCAGTCATTCCTATCAATGAAACCACTAGGCTCCACGCTTTTTCGTTGAAAGATAGCGCTGAACAATCCCAATTCATGATGAGCGAAGCTGAAGAAGCCTTGGCAACTGATCTGAACTTGAGCGGCGCCGGGGCCTGGAGCAAGCTCCAGGGCACAGTCACTTCGCAGTTATCGGTTGATTTTGAACTGGATGGTATTCAACAAAGGCTGCCCATGTCAGCCTTGATCAATCTACACTCTCACCCCGATGAAAACGTGCGCCATCGCGCTTACGAGGCTGAAATGAACGCGTGGAAGACCGTCGAAGAGCCATTGGCTGCCGCCATGAACGGCATCAAAGGCACAGCCATCACTCTGGATAAGCGTCGCGGGCGCGAAGACGGGCTGCATACCGCTCTCGACATGGCTCGAATAGATCGCCCCACGCTTGAAGCCATGCTTTCTGCGATGCATGATTCTTTTCCATCTTTTCGTCGTTATTTTCAGTCCAAAGCAAAGCGGTTTGGCAAAGAAAAATTAGCTTGGTGGGACATTTTCGCCCCGGCTGGCCGATCAAATAAGACCTATACGTGGGACGAAGCTCGCAAATTTATTCTCACGCACTTCAGCCAATTCTCACCCGATTTGGCATTTTTTGCCGAACGCGCCTTCGATAACAATTGGATTGACGCGGAACAGAGAGATGGCAAGCGAGGCGGCGCGTTCTGCATGAGCATTCAAGCCGTGAAGGAAAGTCGTTTATTATGCAACTTTGATGGTACGCTGGACCAGGTAAGCACGATTGCTCATGAGCTCGGACATGCCTTCCATAATGAATGTGCATTCAAAGCCGGAAAGACAGTAATCCAACAGGATACTCCCATGACCCTGGCCGAAACAGCCTCGATCATGTGTGAAACCATCATTATGGAAGCAGCACTAGAACAGACCGCCGATCCAGCCGAAAAGCTCGCCATTCTTGAAACCAGGCTGATCGGTGACGCACAAGTCATCGTCGACATCTATTCGCGTTACTTGTTCGAAAAGGAAACCTTCGAGCGCCGAGCAAAATCCGAGTTGAGCGCTGACGAATTGTCCGAAATCATGGAACGAGCGCAAAAGACCACCTACGGCGATGGTCTCGATGAACGCTATTTGATGAAATATTTATGGACATGGAAACCTCATTATTATTATCCCAACCTCTCATTTTATAATTTTCCGTATGCCTTCGGCCTTCTCTTTGCTACCGGTCTATATGCCATTTATCAAGAACGTGGATCAGCTTTCGTGCCCGATTACATCTTTCTATTGGCCAGCACTGGTGAAGCATCTGCAGCAGACCTGGCTGCGCGTTTCGGAATCAATATTCGCGAAAAGAAATTCTGGGACAACAGTTTAAATATCATCGCGAAAAGAATTGAGTACTATAGGCAATTGCAAACCTAAAGCAACTCCATTTTCCCGGCACTAAAAATAGCTAAAAGGCCTCCCGATTATTATTCGGGAGGCCTTTTAGCTATCGATTATTTAACCTTCGGGCCCGAGTCGATTATTTCTTGTGGAGTGCCATCCGAAAATTTTGCAAAATTCTGGATAAAGCGCATTGCAAGATCCTGGTAACGCCGGTCATATTCCTCACGGCTTGACCAGGACGACCAAGGCTCGAGAACATTTTCCGGCACATCAGGACAAGTTTTGGGTACCTCAAAACCAAAAATTGGATCCCGATAATATTCGACATTAGCCAAGCTTCCAGTTAATGCAGCACTAAGCAGATTGCGTGTATGGCGAATACTGATGCGCTTGCCTGTACCATACGGCCCTCCTACCCATCCAGTATTTACCAACCAACAAGTTACTCCGTAGCGCTCGATCTTCCGCTTGAGTAGTTCAGCATATTTATAGGGATGGTGAACCATAAATGGACCGCCGAAACAAGCAGAAAAAGTGATTTCCGGTTCCTTGCCCAGGCCAACCTCAGTTCCTGCGATCTTGGATGTATATCCAGAAATAAACTGGTAAAGCGCCTGGTTAGGGGTCAACCTGGCAATGGGCGGCATCACGCCACTGGCATCACAAGTGAGTAAGATAATATTTTTCGGGTGTCCTGCCTTTTTTTCAAGGACTGCGTTATCAATAAAATCCAAAGGATAGGAAGCGCGCGTATTCTCTGTAATAGAGTCGTCCTCTAAATCGATAAAACGAGTCACTGGATCAAATGGGACATTCTCCAGGATGGTGCCAAAGCGCTTCGTTGTAGCATAGATTTCCGGCTCAGCAGCTGCGGATAGGCCAATCACTTTGGCATAACAACCGCCCTCGAAATTAAACACCCCTTCATCGCTCCAGCCATGTTCATCATCTCCTATCAAGCGGCGGGTCGGATCCGCTGAGAGTGTTGTTTTGCCAGTGCCTGAAAGCCCAAAAAATAATGCCACGTCGTTCGATTCGCTTGGACTAACATTCGCAGAACAATGCATCGAAAGCACACCTTGAAGTGGAAGCAAGTAATTCAAAATCGTAAAGACCGACTTCTTGATTTCCCCAGCGTAGGCTGTATTGCCGACAATCGCTAGTTTCTTTTCAAACGACAGGCAAATAAAAGTTTCACTGGCAGTATTATCCACAGCAGGCATGCTCTTAAAAGACGGCATAGCTATGATTGTAAACTCCGGAACAAATCGTTTGTACTCTTCAAGGGATTGAGGCAGGATAAACATATTACGCACGAACAAGCTATGCCATGCTAATTCTGTCACAATTCTCACTGGCAGTCGGTAGTTTGGATCCGCACCAGCATACACATCCTGTACAAAGATATCTCGTCCCTGTAAAAAGCCCAACATCCTTTCAAAAAGCGCATCGAACTTTCCTGATTCAAAAGGACGGTTATAAACGCCCCACCAAATATGACCTTCAGAATCCATTTCACGCACCACGAACTTGTCATTGGCAGAACGAGCAGTGTGTTTACCAGTACTGGCCACGAAAGAGCCACCTGCTGCTAAAGCCCCTTCGCCACGAAATATGGCCTCTTCATACAAAGCCTCGCTGGGGAGATTCCAATACGCGAGTCGCAAGTTACCTATCCCATGATTGACCAAGTTGTAGTCGGCTTTGCGATTCTGGGCGATGCCTTCGCCAGGGGTTTTAATATTCAGCAAATTATTCATCGTTGACCTCCTACAACCAATCCCGAATCATCTTCTTATCGCCTATATAAATTTCATTCGGCGAAGTTGGGTCTAGTGCCCACTTTATCCGAGCAATTCCTTCAGTTACATCCTTAACAGTTCCCGAGATGGACAAACGAATATGGCCTTCCATGCCAAATTCTTTACCAGGAACAGTAACGACCAGCGCCTTCATAAGCAAGAATTTGGAAAGTTCCACCGAATTCCCATTAAATGCGCGCAAATCCGGCAAAGCATAAAAAGTTCCACCTGGCGTAATCAACCGAGCACCAGTGAAAGTCTTCATCTCCTGCAAAAGAACGGTGCGGTTATTCTCTATTTGGAGTCTGAGCGCTTCTACAACCGATTGCAAACCATTTAGTGCACCTTCAGCAGCAGCTTGACTCACTGGAGAGACTCCGGAAGTTGTCTGCGCTACAACGTTGGTCAGCACCCTGACAAGCTCCCGAGGCCCGACCACCCATCCTACGCGAAACCCTGTCATCCCGTAGACTTTCGCGACACCATTGACAACGATAATGTGGGAGGCTTCCACAACTTGTTTTGAAAATTCATACGCCGGTTTGGCCACATTTCGATCGAAAACCAGTTTATGGTAAATATCATCGCAAATCATATATATGCCTTTGCGTTCACACAAATCGACAATTTCCCCAATTAATTCTGGAGGATAAACAGCTCCCGATGGATTATTCGGACTATTAATAATGATCGCCCTGGTAAAGCTAGTCACAGCTTTTTCAATTTCATTGAAAGCGGGAGTAAATGTCCCATCCCCAGGCGTTACGATAACTGGTTTGCCATAACACATTTTTATTATTTCTGGATATGAGACCCAATATGGGGCCAACACTATCACTTCATCTTGCGGATTTAGAATCGAATAGAATATATTAAACAATGCTTGTTTCGCACCATTCGTGATGAGCACATTTTCAGGAGCTACTAATCTGTTATAGTTTTCCTCTGTGTAACGAATAACCGCTTTTTTTAATGATGGAACCCCATCTGCAGGTGTATATTTCACTTCGCCACTGGTCAATTTCGCCGCCGAAGCAAGAATTGCGCCTATTGGGGTTTTATTTTTGGGTTCTCCAATACCAAGATGAATTACCGCCTCGCCCCGATCGCGCAACAACCGGGCTTCTTCATTCAATGCCAAGGTAGGTGATTCTGCAATTTCAGTTGCCAGCTTACTAAGTCTCATCAATTCTCCTCGGATTATCACATCTCCAGCAATGGGAGACTGATGGAAGCGGAATTAAATAACCTGGTCAGCAAATGTCTGCCGACCAGGTATAGTAAGACCACCGCCAAAGGGCGCTGACAAACGAGTTGTCAGACAAGGCTATCATACATTAAATTATACTATGTCGATCTGTTCCAGGTGTCACGTTGAATGTCATAATTTTAATTAGCCAATATTCCTTACTTTACACTCCAAAGCAATCAGGTTGCTACGGCATCATCCACCATGGTTTTAGACCAACTAAGGAACAAGCAAAAGTGATTGGCTAAAAAGGTAAGACAAACCCTCGATGCGATCATCTGATTGACGAATAATAAGGCGAGCGTTAGTTTTTTTTGTTACATTATAGGGAATGCTGGTGATAAATTGTTGATATTTCCCATCAGATGGGCCGAGCTGGAACAAACGCGAGCCAAGCACTTTTCCATCCGAATCGATCAATTCCAATATTATCGGCAAGTCATTTGAAGGCTGAAATTCACCTTCTACTGATAATTCCCCTCCTTGAATTTCGTTACCTGTCCTAGGAATACGTAAGAGTATTCGATCTTGTATGCTAGGCTGAGGGGTAAATTCATTTTCGCCCACTGCTTGCAATAGTAAGCGTACCGAGTTTAGAGCTTGAATATGTCCATTTTTATCAAACGTACTGATCTGTAAACGGGCAACCTCTGCTACACCGGGAATCTCAAATTCAATTTTTTCATCCACGCGCGTATAGTAACCAATATTCGAATATGTTTTGAATATTTTCCGAAACAACTCCACCCCGTCTTCACCAATTAACTCAATATGTGTAATACCTGTATATTCTGGTGCAATATGGATAACAAATTCCACCGGTGAAATAACCTTTGACATTGTGCCAGGGGTAATAATTTGCAAGAGACTCTGATTTGGGCCAAGAGTCGGCGTAGGTGTCATTGTAGGGAAATTTAGATATGTCGGATCGAAAGTCAACGCAACCGGGGTTCTGGTAATTGTTACCGTCTCAGTTATCATTCTACCAACAAAAGGGGTCACGCTTGGGTAAAGAAATGGTTTTGTTAGTGCCACCACCGAAGTAGTCGCTGACAGTTCACCTAATTGTTCCGGTTTTGGCGTTGCGTCAATTTGTGGTTGTCTGCAGCCCAACATCATCATTACTAATGTAAAAGGCAATCCCATTATTAGTCTTCTCATAAATATCAACGGATCCCTGGAAACTCTTATAGTCATTCACAGAAATTATTTAAGGTAAACCGATTTTTTCTATACTCGATGTGTAACGGAAGAGATATTACAAATTATATATTTCACTGTACTTGGTATTGAGATAGCGGATATATGACCCTGAATTGATATTAGATTTCGTTACACGCTGGATTAATTCTTGAGGTTCATATTTTCGGCCGTATTGATGAATTTTGACGCGCAGCCATGAAAGCAGGGACGAGAAATCGCCTTGACGAAATTGGTTATCCAGATCTGGATTCAAGAACTTGAATTTCTCCCATAATTGAGCGGAGATCAAATTTCCCAGAGCATATGTTGAGAAGTAACCCAGCATTCCACCTGACCAATGAATATCTTGCAAAACTCCTTTAGCATCATCAGGTGGAACAACACCGAGGTAATTCTTCATCTTTTCGTTCCAAATTCCAGGCAGATCTTTAGTAGAAATTGAGCCTTCAAGCATAGCGATTTCAATTTCTAGGCGCAGCATGATATGAAGATTATATGTAGCTTCATCAGCTTCTACACGAATATATGATGGCTTTACTTTGTTGATAGCACGAAAAAATTGATTCAGGCTAACATTTCCAAGTTGGACATTGAAGCAATCTTGCAGTTGGGGATAAAAAAACTCCCAAAAAGCATGTGACCGGCCAACCAAGTTTTCCCACATGCGGCTCTGCGATTCATGTATACCGAGTGAGGCTCCTCCTTCCAAAGCTGTTCGACTCCAGGTGTGCCCTATGCCCTGTTCATAAAGTGCATGGCCAGTTTCATGCATCGTCCCAAATAACAAGGCAAACGGCAATTCGGGTACCCATCTTGAAGTGATCCGAACATCATCTGAACCAATACTCTGGCAGAAAGGGTGTGTAGTCGGATCTTGGCGGCCGCGCTTCCAATCATAACCAAAAGCGGTCGCAACTTTAACGCTAAACTCCCACATGAGCTTCTCGTCATAAGCCAAATGCAAAAAGCTATCATCGACTTGAGGTTGCTGGCTGATAGCATGGATAAGCTCGACTTGTTGAGGGCGTAACTCATTAAATATGAACTGCACTTCGGATGTTTTCATCCCTGGCTCAAAAATATCTAACAAGGTATCGTAAGGATGCTCTGTTGGAGGAAAAAATGAAACATAATGGCGGCTCAATTCAATGACTCTATCAAGGTGAGGGCGAAATATTGAAAAATCAGATTTAGCTCGTGCTTCCAGCCAAGCCTGTTGGGCTAACGAAACGGTTTTCGCCCTCTCCATGATAAAAGCGGATGGCACGCTTATAGTTTTTGCATAGTCCGTTGCTGTCACACTAATAATTCGGTAGTTTTCGCTATCTGGATCTAGTTCTGGTAAATATTTTTTTAAATCAGCGAGAATAGTCCCCATTTCTTCCGATAATAATTTTTCATGAGCAATCTTGCCTAGGGTTCCCATCATGTATCCACGCTCTTCTGCACCTCCTAATGGCATAAAGACCTGTTGGTCCCAGCCAAGAAGGGCAATTGAGTGATTTATATCAGTAATTTCAGCGACAAGCTCCATCAGTTTCCGGAGTTTTTCTTCCATATTAGCCAATCTCCTACCTGAGATCAATAACAACAGAATAAATTAAAAAGAACGCATTCGCATCAAATCTAAACGAATGAGAGAAACACTATAATCTTCTATACACCAACAGAACTGATTTTACTCTAATAAATGGCTACTAAAAAACAGTCTGGTTGCAAGCCAGACCGTTTTTCATGTGCTTTTTTGACTGAATTCACCATACCCCGGTTTCTAAATACTCCACAATGGCCTTGGCTGCAATCCGAGCTTGACCCATCGCGAGGATCACTGTTGCGCCGCCAGTAATGATGTCGCCTCCCGCGAAGACACCAATTTTTGAAGTCTTCATGGATTTAAAATCTACATTCACAACCCCATTTTTTGACGATTGTAGATCAGGCGTGGTATTGGATAAGAGCGGGCTGGGACTTTGCCCAATGGCAATCACCATCACATCCGCAGAGATGCGGAAATTCGAATCCGGAATTGGCTCTGGCCTACGTCGACCAGATGCGTCAGGCAGCCCCAATTCATTTCGGACACACTCCAACTCGGTCACACGCCAATCCTGGCCGTGAAACGCAATGGGAGTGGTGAGCAGGTTTAATTGGACGCCTTCCTGCTCGGCATGATGCACTTCTTCGAGGCGGGCAGGAAGCTCAGCCCTGGAGCGGCGATAAACTATTATTGACTCTTTTGCGCCAAGCCGCAGAGCTGTCCTGGCTGAGTCCATTGCCGTGTTGCCCCCCCCTATGGTGATTACTCGCTTTCCGCGAGCTATCGGCGTGTCATACTGAGGGTATAGGTAGGCTTTCATCAGGTTTGCGCGAGTCAGATATTCGTTGGATGAATATACGCCTCCCAGGTTTTCTCCTGGGATCCCAAGGAACCATGGTAAACCAGCACCAGTTCCTAAGAAAATCGCATCGTATTCCTCAAGCAATTCGTCGATCGTAGCTGATCTGCCAACGATGAAATCTTTTTGGATGGTAGCTCCCAAGCTGAGAACATAATCTACTTCGCGTTTCACAATTGCTTTCGGCAAGCGGAACTCAGGAATTCCATAGACCAGCACACCACCAGCTTCATGCAGCGCTTCAAAAATGGTCACAGAATAGCCTTGACGCGCTAAATCAGCGGCGACAGTCAATCCTGCTGGCCCAGACCCAACGACAGCGACTTTTTTCATCTTGAGCTCCGGGTGAACTGGAGGTGAAATCGCACCGCTGGTAGCCTCCCAATCAGCCACAAAGCGTTCCAACCTACCAATAGCAACCGGTTCAAACTTCTTGCATAGGGTGCAAACCCCTTCGCACTGGCTTTCCTGGGGGCATACTCGCCCGGTAATGGCCGGGAGCGCGTTGGCCTCCTTGATTAATTTGGCAGCCTCCCCGAACTTTCCATCCGCGACAAGTTTTATAAATCCTGGTATGTCTATGTTTACAGGGCATCCCCCGATACATAACGGTTTTGCACAGTCTATACAGCGTTGCGCTTCTGCCAGGGCTTGTTCGGTAGTATAGCCATAGGTCACTTCTTCATAATTGTGTACGCGTACCTCGGGCGGCTGTTCTCCCATGGGCGTCTTTTTTGGAATGATCACTTTTTTGGGCATAATATTTTCTGTTTTCAGGGTAAATCCCTGCGTACTTGGTCTACGTAGGGTGGATGGAAATTTCTACATATCTGGAGAACTGGTTCAGGTAGTTTTCGGCGCAAGACCAAGATTGCAAATGTGTTGTTGCCAAAGTTCAGTTGACAATTTTTCCTCTTCACGATAAAACGACATGCGGGCCAACATTCCATCCCAGTCAACACGATGTGCATCGAATTCAGGGCCATCCACACAAACAAATTGCGCCTCGCTATCAAGAACGACGCGGCATCCGCCACACATTCCAGTTCCATCTATCATGATTGTATTTAAACTAACGATGGTAGGAATATTGTAGGCTTTTGTGGTCGCAGCCACAAACTTCATCATAATCGCTGGGCCAATAGCCCAGATTTGTTTAATATCTTTCTGGGTTTCCAACAATTCCTTGATCGGTTCCGTCACCAAAGCTTTTCGGCCTGCTGAACCGTCATCCGTGCAGATGATCAGTTGATCTGAAAATTCCAGCATACGTTTTTCCCAGAACAATAACGATTTGGTACGTGCACCGATAATGGAAATTACTTCGTTTCCTGCCTGTTTGAGCGCGCGCGTAATTGGAAAAATCGGGGCGATACCAACGCCACCGCCAACGAGCACCACTTTCCCGTAATTCTCAATTTTTGATGGATGACCGAGCGGTCCAACAACGTTTTCAAAAGAATCCCCTACCTCCATTCGCCCCATTTGGATGGTGGATTTACCAACTTCCTGGAAAATTACCGTAACCACCCCTTCTGTCTGTGAAAAATCAGCGATAGTCATCGGAATACGTTCTCCGGTTTCATTAATCCTGACGATTAAAAATTGGCCTGGTTTAGCTTTTTTTGCAACTAGGGGCGCTTCGATTTCCATCAGCTTGATGGCAGAACTTAATAATTGTTTGCGGATAATTTTATACATGGCTCTTTCTCAATGAATATGTATTTCGATAGGAAATTCATGGTTCGTCATATCTGGCATGTGTCTGGGCTATCCCAAATTTATATATTTGCATAATAGAAGTCATGTGGGGGCGTTTTTTACAATCGGACCACTACACTCCAGTTCATTCTGAGTACTACTGAACAACACCTTACCAAAAGGTAAAACTGCTGGTACAAAGATGGGATGCAAACTAAATCTCCTTTCCAACAATTTCGTCAGTCAGTATACCAAATTTTTTCAAAAAGGGCGATGCCGCGCTGGACAGCATATATGGCATTCTCGACAGCTACTGCTGGCGAACCTAAGCGGGAAGAGTAATATGATATGTTTAGGCACGAATGGTCCCAATCCGCCGCTGGCAACCCGAAAGACAGATTATACTTGTTGAGGATGGCGGTTATGCGTCGATAGTCCTGAACCAATAATATTAGCGATTGAAAAAACCAGTTTATTTCATCTCTCGCCTGCGCTCAGATGCAGAGAATCGAGTTTGTCTCGGGCGCTTCCTTGTGGTATCACCGCGATACATACTCGGTTTCTGTTCGCTGGGTATCGGAGCGTACTCCAGATAACAGCATCAAACCCGTAGCATTCTTCTGCTCTGACCCGAGAACCGAACTGCTCTCCATTCTGAAGTTGATTGTCTCTCGTTGGAATATCGAAGTGGCTTTTGAAGAGCTGCGCACGATAACAGTTACACGTCAAATAACGACGAGATGATCTAAATCCCAGAGCTGCCCTATTTTCCTTCTGGATGGGGTCTGTTTCATGACCTGAAATGCCTAAAGTCCAGTTATTAAATATCATCATTGGTTATAATCTTTCTCATGCACACTTTCGAACGACTGATAAATTACACCCTATTGGTAGTTATTTTTTCTATCATGTCTTTCAGCAATCCGCGCCTTGATGGTATACAAGATCAAGTTCACGTCTTAGCGGCAGATCATTCGTTTGACTTTTTCACCTGGACGTCAAACGCAACCTGGATAAAACTTTCTCAAAGTTCGATCAGCGCACCTCATTATTTCAAGGTACAACAACAACACAAAATTGTTAGTGAAAGCCTTCAAGTGGTCAGGGACATCGAAGAAACTAACCATGAAATCGATTTAATTTACAGCAACCCCTCAATAAAAGATCCTGCAACTGAATCGGAAACTCTGCGAAAGAATCTAGAAATACTTAATGATCGTCTAAATTCAATTGCTCCTTTTGCTGAAGCAACTCTTGAAATGCAGGTAACAATCGCATTGGATGATACAGGTCTCACTAGCCTGGGTCAACCCATCCCATCGGTTTTATATCACATCACCCCGTTACCCCAAAATTTAGTTATTTCGCGGCGCGACAAAATTGGAGCACAAACAAATTACATTCTTACACCCCTTACAGTGGCTGAAGCAACAATCCTAGAAAATACCGTCGACAAGCGCCTGAACATTTCATCCATCGTCGTGAATATTGGAGGGTTGGCGGCTTATCCTACCATGATCATGCGCACAGCAGCTCTCGATTGGCTGGCAAGCACTATCGCTCACGAATGGACCCACATTTACCTGGGACAGCGCCCTTTGGGAAACAACTACAATACTCCTGAGCTTAGGACGATGAATGAAACAACGGCATCTATCGTCGGAACAGAGATTGGGGCAATTGTAATTGAACGCTATTACCCGGAATTACACAGTCAGGAGAAATTGAAAATAAAATATTTTTCCAATGGACTTAACAAAGCCATCCCTCCAGCCTTCGACTTCCGCAACGAGATGCACACTACCCGTCTCACGGCTGATGATCTGTTGTCTCAAGGTAAAATTATTGATGCCGAGGCGTATATGGAACGGCGGCGCCAATTCTTCTGGGAAAATGGCTATTCGATTCGCAAAATCAACCAAGCATATTTTGCTTTTTACGGATCTTACGCGGATACACCTGGTGGTGCCGCAGGAGAAGATCCAGTTGGCCCAGCTGTACGCGCTTTACGTACCCAGAGCACATCCTTAAAAGAATTTCTAGAACGTATCTCTAGAATGACGACCTTTGCAGAGCTTCAAAAAGCGGTTAAGAATTAGTTAAACCGGATAAATACCGATATTCGCCTTCTAAATATTCAAAGGATAGCTATGCGTCTTTATAGTTTATTTTTCATCCTGGTTTGGCTGCTCACAGCCTGTTCACCTCCTGCTGAAACAACAGGTGCGCAGGTCACACCTCCGTTACGGGTTTCTTCCAGTCCAACCCAATTCGATCTCGGTAAATGCGTCGATGCTCGCCAACCAACCCCTGACCCACAGGAGATATCATTATTTCCACCCGTGGGTGACCAAGATCATATTCTGGGTGCGGCAGATGCATATGTCACAATTCTAGTCTACAGTGATTTTCAATGCGCCGCTTGCGCCAGCCTTGCACCACTTCTGAGATCTTTTGTGGAAAAGTATCCAAATGACGTTCGTATTGTTTTTCGCCATTATCCACTCGTTAGTATCCACGACAAAGCAACGCTTTCTGCCCAATTTGCCCAAGCCGCCAGTTTACAGGGCAAATTTTGGCAAATGCATGACTTTCTATTTGCCGCTCAAACTGAATGGCTTGACCAAAAACCGAATGATTTTCAAAAATGGGTAATCGAGCATTCAACAGAGCTGGGTTTGGACAAATCCCGTTTGGAATCCGATTTGACCAGTCCATCCATAGTATCCTTCGTCCAAACGGCCTGGATTGATGGCCAAAAAATTAAACTTCCAGGAACTCCTGTCATATTAATCAACGGAGAGATTATTAGATGGCAGGTCAATTTACTTTCACAATTGGAAAGCCTCGTCAAGTTGGCTATGTTGCCCCAAAAGCAATTTGACATTTGTCCACCAGTGATCATTGATCAAAAGAACAAATATACTGCCCTGTTGACAACCAGCAAGGGGCTGGTAACCATTAAGCTTTTTGCGGACAGAACGCCTAATACTGTCAATAATTTTATTTTCCTTGCCAAAAAGGGCTGGTATGCCAACAGCCCTTTTTACCGCGTTGTATCTGGGGTAATAGCACAGACAGGCGATCCTACAGGCACTGGATTTGGTAGCCCAGGTTATTTCATCCACAACGAAAAAAGTACGATGTTGTATGATCGCGCTGGTATGGTAGGCATGGTAAATTCCGGCCCTGATACAAATGGTAGCCAATTTTTTATCACTCTTGCCCCGGATGCAGTTTTAAATAATAAATATACACTATTTGGTGAAGTAATCAGTGGTATGGACGTGCTCTCATTGCTTACTCCTGTATCGACAGATAACCTATATGGGCAAAACAATTTAATACAGCCCGACGCGCTAATTTCCGTTTCAATCGAGGAAAAATGAGTCGCCCTGTTATTCGGATTATGAGCTGGGGTGCACTTATTACGGGGGTTTTCCTTGCATTAGGTGCTGCATCAATGCTTGCTTTGGCAGGGCTGATAAACTTAATCGGTCTTTCAGCCGTGGTCAGCCAAAAAACAAACGAACCGCTGAGTATTCTGTTGTTGTCTGGAGGAATATTTTCAATTGGGATTTTGTTACTTCCCGGAGTTTATTTCAATTTTCTCGTATTTTTCAATAAACCAAATACCTGCAAAAAGGGACTAACTTTAGATGATCGTATACTTATCCCTTCATTAATTTTCTCTTGGATCTTTAGCTTGGCTCTCGGCCAATTATCCACGCTCAACTATATTTTTTCCGCTATCACCTTGCCCTGGATAAACCTTTTTGCAATTGGACTGCCAATTTTGCTGTATATCCGCATCAGTCTTCGCGGGATGGAATTACCAACTGCTCAACGAATGTGGAGCATATTTGGGGCTAGCCTCATAATATCTCCGTCATTATCGATCATTTTCGAAATAATTGCAGTGGTTGTGATCATTTTATTATATACGCTTTACCTCCGCTTCTTACCCGGACAGCAAGTTTTTCTAAATACCCTTATACGTACTTTTCAATCAAGCAATCAAGGCATCGAAGAATCAATGCGGCTAGTTGCTGATCTTTTTTTTGCACCTGGCATTGCCATTACCGCACTTGCCACTTTTTCCCTGGCAATCCCATTAATCGAAGAAACGCTAAAAGTCATCCTGATCTGGCCTATAATCAACCGGATTCATTGTCCATCTGAAGGATTTGCACTTGGATCTCTCTGCGGAGCTGCCTTTGCACTAACTGAAAATTTTGGCTTTTCAAGTTCAGGATCCAATGATTGGGTTGCGAATGTGGCAATCCGAGCGACAGTAGCGTTGCCTCATATTTTCAATAGTGGATTAATGGGTTGGGCAATAGTCTCTAGCTGGAAAAACCACCATTACGGGAAATTCGCATTAGCTTTTGCATCAATCTTTCTGCTACATGGTACCTGGAATGCGATCAGCCTGGGAATAGCCGTAAATAATTTCGCACCCTATTCGGTTAATATCCCGTTTTATCTGCAAAATATGTATCCATGGATTGTTGCTTGGATATTTCTCACGATAGGCCTTTTCGGAGGCTTGGTATTCAATAACTCTCGAATGCGAAGCTCGCGTTTATGTTCAGGCGCAGAACCAAAACTTGCCCTCGTGGTACCCGAACCTATTGAAAAGCTAAGGTATAATTCGCGCCTGCCTTCACAAAATCTTGGAGAAAACAATAATGGAAATCCTAACGACCCTGATTGATATCTTTTTACACTTGGACACCTTTTTGGGTGACATCATCACCCAATATGGCACTCTGACCTACATCATTCTATTTTTGGTCATTTTTTGCGAAACCGGTTTGGTTCTCACACCTTTTTTACCCGGAGACTCGCTCATTTTTGCAGCCGGAACCTTTGCGGCGATGGGCAGGTTGAATCCATGGATATTGTTCATCTTGTTGATCATTGCTGCTGTTGGCGGAGATGCTGTTAATTACTGGATTGGGCACAAAATCGGACCCCGTGCTTACACAGGAGAAATTAAACTGATCAAAAAAGAATATATAGATCGCACCCATGCCTTTTTTGAAAAACATGGTGGCAAAACAATATTCATTGCCCGGTTTGTGCCTATCGTCCGAACCTTTGCGCCGTTTGTAGCAGGAGTTGGCCAAATGTCTTATATGTACTTCTTGCGGTACAATTTAATTGGGGGTATTGCCTGGGTATCCATTTTTCTGTCCTTGGGTTATTTCTTTGGAACAATCCCCATCGTTCAAAAGAATTTCGAGCTTGTCATTATAGCAATTGTTATGATCTCTGTTATTCCGATGTTGGTCGAATGGTTGAAAGCCCGGCGGGAACACAAACGCTAATTTTTATTAATTCGGTCCCCCCCAATTTTGCACAGAATCAAAAACCTCGTCCGAAGACGAGGTTTTTGATAAATTGTTATTTGATGTGGTATTATCGAGATATTAGACTGACCAGTCGGTTTACTGTTATGTCACCCAAACAACCAGACACCCGGAGCAGAATATTGGATGCCGCTGTGCATGTTTTTGCACAGAAAGGTTACCATGAAACACGTGTGGATGATATCGTGGCAGAATCAAAAACATCCAAAGGCTCGGTTTATTTTTATTTTCCGAGCAAACAAGACATTTTTTTGGGATTGATCGACACTTTCTCAGGCCTACTAGAAAGCCGTCTGCTAGAGGTTGTCAAAAATGAAAAACACGGCATCGAACAAATGGATTCTGCTTTACGCGCAAGTTTAAATTTATTCAGCCAATACCGAACGCTAGCAAAAATTGTACTTGTTCAAGCGGTAGGCTTGGGCACCGCATTTGAGATCCGCCGTAGAGCTATCAACGACCGCTTAGCTTTGATAATACAATTGCGGCTTGACCGCGCGGTCAACAATGGAAGTATCCCACCTCTTCAAACCGATCTTGCTGCGCGAGTTTGGGTAGGTGCACTTAATGAAGTTGTAGTTCATTGGATTTATACCGGGCAGCCGGAGCTAGAAGAAACGATACCGGCACTGCGCAGTTTCTTACTTCGCAGCATCGACGTCCAGGACAATCGCGTCCTCCTTTCGGAAAATGATTGAATTACAAAGAATTCTTTCCTTTTCCGAAAATAAAAAACCTCAATTCTCACACCAACACTAGGAGAAAAACAGATAATGTGTCGCTTTCTTGCTCTTATTGCCCTAATTGGTATCGTGCTTACTGCTTGTGGTCCTTCTATTCCAGCGGCTGAAACCATCACTTTGAAAATTGCAGTTATCCCTGTCATTGATACACTGCCGATGTTTGTGGCACAAGCCGAAGGCTTGTTTGAAAAGAATAACATCCAGGTGGAGCTTGTCCCGGTCGCGTCAGCCCCTGAGCGAGATCAAATTTTGCAGGCAGGCAAAGCTGATGGTACCCTGAACGAAACGCTGGCAGTGATGTTCTTCAATAAAGAAAATATTCAATTGCAGGCTGTCCGCTATGGGCTCATGGCAACTGAAGGTTCAGGGCACTTCTTTATCCTGGCTTCAAGCAAATCAGGTATAAACGAGATCGATGGCTTAAAGGGAGTTGAAATTGGTATTTCACAGGGAACCATCATTGACTACGTTACAACCCGTCTACTTGAATCCAAGGGTTTTACAGCCGACGAAATTAAAACGATCGCCGTACCAAAAATCCCCGACAGAATGTCTCTATTAGCATCCGGCGAACTCAAAGCAGCAGTTATGCCTGACCCGCTGGCTGCACTCGCTGTTCAACAAGGCGCCTTAATCATCCTAAATGATACATCCAACCCGAAACTCGGGGCAAGCGTTATATCCTTCCGTAAGGATGTGATTGATTCAAATCCGACAGCAATCAAAGGTTTCTTAAAAGCTATCGAGACTGCCGTAGAGCTGATTAACTCCAATCCGGGGAAATACAGTAACCTTTTGGCAGAGAATAAAATTGTGCCTCAATCACTCATCGGAAAATATGTGATTCCGAAATTTCCCGTCCGAGGCGTCCCATCTGAGGCCGAGTGGAACGACGTACAAAACTGGGCACAATCCAAAAACTTGTTTAGCTCAAATATCTCTTATGCAGATTCAATTAATTCCTCATTTTTACCGTAAAATATGTGGAGCGGAAAAAACCGCCCCATATAATGTATGATAAATATTGAAGCTCTCACATTCCAATTTAAGTCCACACCGATTTTTGATAATTTTAGCTGGCGGGTTCAAGTACATGACGCCTGGACCGTACTTGGACCTTCTGGATGTGGCAAAAGCACCCTGCTGGCCTTGCTTGCTGGCCTGCGCTTTCCAACAACCGGTAAGGTTAGCATTAACAACGAAACTCTCGTTCGCCCCCGTCCCCAAACCGGTCTGATTTTGCAGGATTATGGACTCCTTCCGTGGGCAACAGTTCGGCAAAATGCCAATCTTGGACTTGATCTACGCGAATTTTACGGAGCAGATGGCGTCCACGCACCCTATGATCTGCCCGAGACCTCCAACCTTTCGGCCTGGCTAAACAGGCTGGGCTTGACTGCCGTGGCTGACAAATACCCCGCTCAGGTTTCTGGTGGGCAACGCCAGCGAACAGCAATCGCCAGAACTCTAGCCCTGAAGCCTGATCTGTTGCTTATGGATGAACCTTTTTCTTCGTTAGACGCCCCAACCCGTGAATCATTACAACAACTGACCCTTGAACTGATAGATGAACAAGGTCTCACACTCGTCTTGGTAACTCATTCTATCGAGGAAGCTGCTTTACTTGGGCGAAAGATATTGCTTTTAAACGAACCGCCAAATAGAGAAGCGAATATTATTCTTAACCACAACGCTGGAATACCAGGTTACCGCGATAGCTCAGAATATCTGATCATGTGTAAAAATTTGCGCGGATTAATGGATAATAACCGAGACCCCAGAACATGACCTTCATTCGTCGCCGGGACCTATTCGTCGCCGCACTAATTATCATTGCTGCATGGCAAGTTGCTGCATGGGTAATCAACCGTCCAATTTTGCCCACCCCGTTTACTGTTCTATTGGTTTTTTTGCGAGACATAAGGAACGGGGAGCTATTCGGTCACTTTCTAGTCAGTTTATGGCGCGTAATTGCAGGGACAATGCTGGCGATCTTTACTGCTGCTCCGGCAGGATTGGTTTTAGGCCAATCTAAGAAGCTCAGCCAATTGTTCACACCCATCATCTATTTGCTTTATCCAATTCCCAAAGTTGTCTTTGTGCCGATCGTTTTGCTTTTTTTTGGAATTGGAGATGTAGCCAAAATCGTAATAATTTTTTTGATCCTTTTTTTTCAAATTCTAGTACTTGTCCGAGACCAGGCAGCGAGTCTCCGCCCGGAATTAATCCAATCGGTTACGAGTCTTGGCGCGGGGCGTCGGGCATTGTTCAAGTACGTCTATCTTCCCGCCAGCCTCCCTGCAATTTTTACAGCTCTAAGACAATCTGTCGGGACCGCCATTGCTGTTTTATACATCGCTGAACTTTTTGCAACCACAAAGGGGTTGGGTTATTATATTTACTTCGAGGGCAGCACGCTCCTCAACTACCCCGCTATGTATGCCGGCGTGTTAACTATGAGCTTATTAGGATTGGGGATGTATTTTTCAGTAGATCGCCTCGAGAGGTGGCTGTGTCCTTGGCAATATTCCAATTAACATTCTCATTTTTTGGTTTTGGCTTTGTCATTCAACAAACGAACAATGGCTATCACCGCACCAATTCCAATTGCAATTGCACCAATCCAATTAATCGAAAGTGGCAATTGAAAGGGAAGTTTTCGGAAGAACGTATCGAGTAGTACGCCCAGAATAAACAACCCGCCAAACAACCGATTGTGGTAAAAGCAAAAGCCAGAAAACCAGGTTGGCCAGAAGACTTCAAACCCCTTGGGAGGTCCATCTGGTCGTGGTTTCGAAAGCACAGCAATAGCATAAAACGCGCGCTGTCCAGCAAATAATACCAACAACATAAAAGTCGAGAAATATCCGATGAACACCAGATATATTATCACTCCATAAGCGATGAGAATGGCAGCCATCGTTGTAAAGCGAGCGAAGGTCTGCCCGGCACGCACCGGGAATGTTCCAACGCCTTTTTTCTTATCGTCAGTGAGTTTATCAGTATGCTTGGCAACGTTGATACTGGCCACACTTAGGCCAAAAGGAATACCAGCCAGGGCAACCATCCAACTCCATGCCCCTGAAAGCACCAGATAAACGCCCGCAATCATAATCGGACCCCAGATGATAAAAATCGCCAACTCGCCAAGTGCCCAATATTTCATAGGCCATGTATAAAAAAGCAAAACAAAAGAACCAAAAGCAAATAAACCAATAACGGTTGGGTTCATTTGAGTGTACCAAAGCGCAAAAATACCTGATAAAAATGCAAGTACACCGCTAACAAGGAACCACCGGATCTGCTGGCTCTTCGTCCAGAAGCCCTGCACTAAAGGATGGACGCCGTATTGGGTACGAAAATAATTATCTTTATCCACCCCACGCGAAAAGTCGGTGTAATCATTTAGCAAGTTATTAGTACCGTGAGCAATGAAAAGACCAAGAGTCACGACCAACCATGGCCAGAAGGAAAATACGCCATCACGCCAGGCTAATAAACCGGCAATAACGGAAGAATAAATCGTAACTGTCGTTACAGCTGAGCGGGTAGCTATAAGCCATTTCGAGACAACATCTAAGGATTCCCATTCTTGCTTGTCATCCATTTTGATGAGTTCCCAAGCAGCCTTACGCCACATACCAAAGTTAATATTCATAGAATCTCCTTCTGCTAATTGAAAATTATACATTGATTTTGTGAAAGAATGTACACTTGCTCGAATTATTTTCTGATTGATTAATTTTTCTTTCGATGGTTTATTTCTTTTGCTATACTTGACATTAAGGAACCGCACCCATGGAAAATCTTATTCCTGTCGCCGAAAAATATGAGCGCAACGGATGGCCTTCGTTGCCCAGACCGGATATCAAACCTCCCTTTGGCTGGAATCTTACCATTATCGCCGCCCAAGAACGCATTCGTAATCACCGATTAAACCCAAACGGTAATATGATCGCATTCATAAGAGACACGGAAACTCTCTCTGATGTTTATACTATGCCCGCTGATGGTGGCTGGCCAGGGCGCGTCACTATGAACCGAGGACAGGTAGTCTATTGGAACGATGAAATTCCCCAATGGTCTCCAAATGGAATCTACCTGGCCTATGTTCTCGGCGGGCATGTGCATATCTCGCCCGCTACAGGCGGGCTGCCGGAATGCATTTCCGACTTTGCTACCGACGCTGGGTCTCCGCGTTGGATGCCCGATTCATACGGACTGATTGTTTCTGTTACACGCTACGAGACCGATCAATTGCTTTTGACAGATA
>CAZHWV010000028.1:30300-35942 GCA_964536185.1 uncultured Anaerolinea sp.
TATCTGGCACCCACGTGGAAACCAGATCCTATTAACAGTCAATCGCGGGGGTAGCTACGACCTGGCCGTGTTGCAACTGCCTGAGGGGACACTGATCGACCTGCGCACTGGCTCCGGTACGCATACCAATCCCAATTGGGCGCAAGATGGCAGCTTCATCACCTTTGAATACGAGAGTCCAACATCACCGCCCGAAATTTTCCGAATGGAATTGCCAGCTAAGACAACGCGCCAGTTGACATTTTCTATAACCCCAGCCCTAATGGCTAATAAACTGATCACCCCAGAAAGAGTCAGTTACAAATCCATCGACGGCTTAGAAATCCCTGCTTTCCTGTTTCACCCCGATAAACCAAATGGTGCGGCTATTCTCTATCCACATGGAGGTCCATCGGCACAATATGGCTATGAATGGGATTTAAGTGCCCAGTATCTCATGGCCAAAGGCTACACTTTATTGGCACCCAATTACCGCGGTTCTACCGGCTATGGTGTCAAATTTGAACATGCCAATTACAATAATTGGGGTCTGGGTGATACCGAGGATTGTCTAAATGGAGCCAGGTTCCTTGGCGGCCTGCCAGGAATTGACCCGGCTCGGCTGGCCATTATGGGAAACAGTTACGGCGGCTATCTGACTAATTGCAGCCTAGCCCGTGACCCCGAATATCTTTTCGCATGCGGCATTGCCAAGTATGGCGATGCTAACACATTAAGCTCATGGGCACTGTGCAAGCGCGATCTACGCCTGTATACTGAAATTTTCCTCGGTCACCCTGCCAGCAATCGCAAAGTTTATCACCAGAGCTGCCCCATCAATGATGTCCAAAAAGTACAAAAACCCCTTCTACTCCTGCATGGATTGCAGGATGATGTTGTTCCTCCGCAAGCCAGTGAGGAATGGGCGGAAGCCCTACGCGCGCACGGTAAGACTTTTGAGTATAAGACCTATTCCGGCGAATCACACGGCTTTTTGCGCATCGAAACCAAACTAGATGTTCTTACACGCATCGAACGATTCTTGGATTGGTATTTAATGCCTTGAGGCCGTACTATCACATTTTTAACCTGGAGACAGAAAAATGACCGAATTCTTTAATTTTGACGACCTGACCTGGCCAGAAGTAGCGGCTTTACCCCGTGACCTACCTCTGGTTCTGCCCCTTGGTTATGGATATCCCTTGCCCCGGCTAGCCGAAAGCCTGGGTTACCCATCCCAAATTGGTCTTCTACCAGTCTTTCCCTTCGGCTGGCGCGAGTCCGGGTTGGAAGTGCCGGAAATCAAACTAGCAGCGTACATCAATAATTTATTGGCTTCCCTGCGCGATGATGGCTTCACGCGCGTTCATGCCCTCGCCCCCCAAGGGATTGATTTTGGTGTGGGGTCAGGCACCATCCATCTAGCCCCAAGCCAGATTCAAAATGGCCCCTTTCCACCTGACTCTGAAAAAGGGAAAGTCATCCTGATTCCCATCGGCCACACCGAACAACATGCTCTGCACTTGCCGCTTTCAGTGGATACCATCAGCATCACAGCTGTCGCCAACGGGACGGCTGCCACCGCTCCAGAACATTCTTACACGCTGCCTGTCACGCCGTATGGAGTTAGCACTCACCGCGCTTCCTTTGCCGCCACTATGAGCGCTGGAGGTCGTGCTTTTGAAGACTTCTGGTTGGAGGTTGTGCATACCCTTGCAGGGCGTGGTTTTGATCGTTTTTACCTATTAAGCGGACATGGCGGCAATAGTTCTTTTCTGGTGAATGTGGTCAAATATGCGGGCGAACACCACCGGCGCATCTTTTGCGCAACGGCTTTTCTCTACCTTTCCGGGCCGGATGGCATCGCCGCGCTCGAAAAATACCGGGATTCAAAAATTGGCGGAATGGGTCATGCCTGCGAGCTGGAAACCTCATTCATGCTGCATTTGCGTCCAGACCTTGTCCACATGGAACGGGTAATGGATGACATCGATTTCGTCAGTACACCTTCCTATTACATGGACTGGGTCGAGGGTGGAGAGTTGGTGGCAAACCCACCATGGGACGACGATTCGGTACACGGAGCCTATGGAGCTGGCAGCCTGGCAACCGCGGAAAAGGGCCGGCTCTGGTTAGAGGCGGCCATTGCTGAAAAGGCGAAACACGTCGTTGAGATCCATGAACAACATGCCCGGCGCGAACAACGCCGTCAATCCGGGTTTGGCTTATGGGGCAAACAATAAGGCGCGTATAGGCTGCCGATTCAGGCATCTGATAGCCCGTCGGACAATTCTTATTGTTCAGCGCCTTTGTCTCTGCCATAGAGCCCGATCCTTCGGATCTTCCGCATCCAACAGCCGAATATCAACTTCCTGTTCTGGTTTGAAACCATGCTTCTTCCAAATGTCGGCAGCAATTTTGCGTGGGTTGGTAGTCATTCCCTGTTTATTGAAGTATTCACAAACTCGCGCCACATCCCGCTGAAAAATGCGATATGCATCGCGATTAATCTTTGGTGAAATAATCTGCGGAAAGTCAATCAGAGTAATTTCTCCATCCCAGAACAAGATGTTGTAAGCTGAAAGATCGCCATGAATCCGGTCATGAGCCAGCATGAGGTCGACATTATATAACACGCGATCAAATATGTTGTTGGCCTCGCTACGATCGAGTGAGATTTCGCTCAAGGTTGGGGCGCAGCCGTCCAAATCTCCAAGATAACCCATGAGGATGGCATTATCCGCCATTTCATAAGGGGTTGGAACGTCTGCGCCACATGCTTTTAGCGCCTGCATATTGGTGAACTCATAGGCAATCCAGGATTGGTGTAACAGACCTTTGCCATATTCAGTGCGCTTGGCCATGGCATGTTGCATACCATCATCGAGCACAATCTTTCCTTCGTTGTCCAGATTATCACGCCCTTCACGGTAGGCGTGGTCATTCTTAAGGTTTCGCAAGGATCGTGGACGGTAAACTTTGGCAGCAACCAGCTCTGCATCAACTTCCGTCCCGGCGCGACATAGGTAGACGGAGGCTTCCTTGCCTCCCTTGACACGGCGCAAAACGTCCGAAATCCATTTATGTTCGTAAAATCCGCCCAGTGAATTAAGCAGCCAGCCTTCTTCAAAGCGAGCTGCCTTGTATGTGAATTTAAAAGACTGACGCGAATCATCCTGGGCTTGGAAAAACCGGCTCACCGGCAAAGTCATCTTTTTTTGGTTTCGAGGCGGAAAACGCTGGGGGCGTTGTCCTTTTGATATCAGGGTTTCGATGAACTCATTTTCATCGAGTTCATCGAAAAAAGTATTAGTATCCATATAATTTCCGTATCTTTCAAGGTCAAATTTTCATATTGGTTCGGCATAAAAAAAATCGCCACTGAACTTTGCGGCGAATCAAAAGCCGCAGGTCGAGAGCGCACCTGCGGCTGTGGTTATTTGGATCAGAACGGCTGAGCCGTCAAAATCTCAACAAATACACCGGATAGGAGGCGCGCAAAATAATTCCGTACTGGACGCAGTTACAGTTACCATTTATTTTTCAGGCCTCCTTTCAAGTTAAATTTATTATAAATATTTTACTACTTCACGGTCTAAATGGGAAGATTTTTGAAGTATCTTATTACAGGAAATTCATGCTACCGAAGCAACCTCAAATTCGGGTGTACGTGCGCTAACAATGGCGCGGAAGACAACCGCACCGATGACCAGCAGAGAACCAATCAGAGCTAGGTGTCCAGGTTTTTCGCCCAGAACCAAAAAGACCCAGATCGGATTCAGAATTGGCTCCAGGGTAAGGATCAAATTGGATTCGAGCACTCGCACATGCTGAACCGCGATCGAATACAACACAAAAGAAAGACCTATCTGAAATATTCCCAGAAACAGGATAATGCCGAGGTTAGGAAGATTAATTGTCTCTTTTAAAACAAACGGCAAACCAACCACAAGACCGATTATATTCCCAATAAAAATAATATTTGCCGGACTGTTATCCCTTTGACTGCGCATGATCAGCATCACTACCGCAAAAACCATCCCACTGAGAACCGCCAAAATATTCCCAGCGATCCCATCGAAACTCAATTTATCGCCAAAAAACATAAACAATCCTGAAAAGATCAGCCCCATGGCAACCCAATCCGCCTTATGGGGTTTTTCTTTCAGGAACCAGTAGCCCAGGATAACCACATAAAACGGTGATGCATATTGAAGAAAGATAGCATTTGCAGCTGTGGTAAGCTTTGTTGCCCAAACAAAGGTCACTTGCGTGAGCACATAGCAAAACGATCCCAGCAGCTGGAGCCAGGTTACACGAAAATTTGGCTTACGTAAGTAAACCCATAGAACACACATGGCCACCAGGCTCCGAGCACCCAAAATTGCCAATGGCGACCAGCTGATCACCTTGATCCAGAGCCCACTGGTACTCCATAACGCGGCGGTTGCGATCAACATCAAGATCGCCCGACGGCGGATATTCATTGAATTCATATTTAATTGATCCACTTTCTGAGATAGATAATTGAATTTTAGCTTTAAAACCCGCTAAAGCATAGCCCAGGATCACTTTCAAAAATCTCTATCGCCCAACAAAGACTAATCCTGAAATCCAGTGCGATACATCTTTTCGTAGTACCCCTTCTTCGCTATAAGATCATCATGAGTCCCCTGCTCGATGATCTGACCGTCGTGGACAACAACTATCAGGCTGGCGTTAATGATGGTCGATAAGCGGTGCGCGATTATGAAAGAAGTCCGTCCCCGTAGCAGGCGCGCCAGAGCTTTCTGGATAACCTGTTCTGTCTGGGTATCAACGGAGGAAGTCGCTTCATCCAATATCAAGATGCGAGGATCTGCCAAAAGCGCGCGCGCAAACGAGATTAATTGCCGCTGACCTACACTTAATAACACCCCGCCTTCCTGGACAACCGTATCGTAACGATCTTTCAGAGTGAGAATAAAATCGTGAGCCCCAACAGCTCGCGCAGAGGCAATGTTTTCTTCATCACTGGCCTCCAGCCGACCAAATTTAATGTTCTCTTTGATCGATCCATTAAAGAGGAATGGATCTTGCAGCACGATACCCATTTGAGAGCGCAAAGAGGCTTGAGTCACTGTGCGCAGGTCATAACCATCGACGCGCAATACCCCTTCTGTTGGGTCATGAAAACGGGAAAGCAATTTAACCAGCGTGGTCTTTCCAGATCCAGTCTCGCCAACCAGGGCAATGCTGGAACCAGCTCTCACTTTTAATGAAATCTGGCTGACAACAGGCGTCGGATCGTCGGAGTAGTTGAAAGAAACTTCATCAAATTGAACTTCTCCCCTTATGACTGGCAGAGTGATTGCCCCCTGCGCATCTTGCACTTCCACCGGCGAATCCAGTAATCCCAAAATCCGTTCACCTCCTGCCATGGTGGTCTGAAGGGCATCAATACGACGAAATAAGTCACGAATAGGCTCAAAAAATCGGTCTATATACAAAACAAACGCGACCAGGACACCAGCCGTGATCTGCTCTCCCAAAACGGCAGTGCCTCCCAGCCAAACCACCAGGGCAGTGGCGATGGCACCCAACACATCCACTACAGGATAATAAATGGATGAAATTCTAGCAGCGTTCAAACTCATCTGCAGGTGATAGCGATTGGTATAGCT
>CAZHWV010000029.1:0-35837 GCA_964536185.1 uncultured Anaerolinea sp.
AGCCGGTCTTTATCTATAAAATTATCGCGCGTGATACGGTCGAGGAGAAAATTCTTCAGTTACAGGAACGCAAAAAAGCCCTGGTGCAGAGTTTGATTGCCACCGAATCTAGTTTCTTTAAATCATTGACCAAAGAGGATGTCAAAGGCTTATTCAGTTAGAATGCTGCATATAAAATGATGAGAGCCGGGGTATCTACCAGCCAAATTTACTTGAAAAAGCAAGATCCCTTTAAAATATGAGGAGTGCCGTTTTTCGCAGCACTCCTCATATTTATTGTTGGTTGGCCAGATTAAATAATGGAGAGAATGATTACTCGCCGCCGCCCGACGACATACTCCCGACGACATTCAAAATAATGCCCAGTACGATGGCGCCACTCCAAAGGTACATCCAAGTCTTCAGCTTAAGTTCTTCTTTGCTAATGTGCTGCCAGCCCCAAATAAAGGTATAAAGCATGCAGATCAAGCCCAGGATGCCTTTCATGACACCTTCGGTTTGGAAAAGCTTGACCAGGACCATGATACCAGCAACCCAGATGATAATTGAACCAACTGCAGAAAGCATATTATTCTCCTTAAGGGGTGATAGAACAGAATTTGAGTTAAATCAGACCAGCCAACCGAATTGCCCAGTAGACCAACAAAGCAGTCAACACCAAGGAGGTTATCCCGGTGCGACGTTCAAACCCCGCAATCCACATCACCGTAGATTTGCGCAGTTTTTCAGGAAATGAGATGACAACGGCCATTACCAAAAAAGAGAAGAGAAACACCGAGGCAAAGGCATGCGTCTGCAAAGAAGCGTAAAATTGACCATGAAAAAGCTGACCGGCGGCCGTGGTCAGCCCGCAGCCTGGACAGGGAATGCCAAATAAATTCTTGAACGGGCAAGCCCAACCTGGAAGTCCGGCTAGATGCAAACCGATTTGCACCGCTCCAGCGCCCACTATCATCAAGCCTTCAGTGCGATTCTGAATGAATGTGGAGAAGGTAGGTGCAAACCAGGTTTTGTTCAATAATTCTGGGTAATTTTTCATCCAACAGGCATTCCAGCCCATCAATAATGGTAGAGAATTTCGTAAATATTGGGTAAGTGATACAACACTTACCCAATATTTAGTTACGGTTTTTCCGATATGGTTGAGTATTTCGAACGAAATTAGGCGCTATTGGGCGTCAGCCATATTGGTAATTTCGCTGTCTTCGATAGCGCCGTTGCCGTTCTCATCGTAGCCAACTTCAAGGTTACTGCCCTGGCCTGCCCATTTGCCAAAATAGAAATACATCAGTTTCTCGGGGTCGATAGCGATGGGCGTGTCACCCGTATCGAAAGTTTCTTCTTCGCTGTTCGTGTCAATCCTGGTGATGGAGATGGAAAACTGCGCCGGGGCATCGGAAGTGGTCTGGAAGGCAAAGATATCTTCCTTCTGGTCGAAAACCACCGAGATATCGGTACCCTTGGAAATTTCCACAGCCTTGAGGACGAGTTCAAAATCGGCGCCCGGCTTCTCGATCCCGACGATGATGTCGGGGCTTTCCTGGGCGTCGGTCTTGTAGTTGATCACATCGCCTGCGCCGTCGACGTAGAGCTGATCTTCCTGGCCCGGGGCTATGTTCAAGCCATTTATGCCAACATAGAAACCTTTGCCGATCATGACAAGCGAGGCGGGGACTTCGGCAGATTTGTCGTCACCCCAAATATAGGCAGTGAAATTCATGCCCTTGGGCATATTTATGATTGGGGGCACTTCGCTCAATACCCCGTTTCGGGAGAAGATTATCTGCGCTTCGGTGATCTCATTGACTAATTTCCCGTTTTCATCATAACCGATTTTGCGTCCTTGATCATCCTGCAATTCAACATTGACATAGCCTTCAGTTGAGATTTCGTTGAATTCTGGCGCGGCAGCCGCCAGGTAGTTGCCACCTTTGCGCGCATTAGTGCTTCCACTGCAGAAATCGCAGGGGTAAGCTGAATCAGAGACGCGCAATAGGTCCGGGAGAAATTCAATCGGGTTGTCTGCGCCACCTCTATACGTGGAAGGCTCAACCGAAGGGTTAATCGCGGCTTCATATTCCCAAGTATGCATATTCGTATCAACGGTTACATGTCGTTCCTCGCCCGGGTAGTTATTGTCGTAAACCATGATCCAGAAAATGCCATTGCCCTGATCCTGGACACCATAACCCGTAATGGCATGTCCGCCAGTTCGATCTTCTTTATAAATGCCGATCGCCAACATGTTTTTGGGGTTTTCAGCATAAGCGGTTTGCATGTATGCAACGGCTTCTGCGGGATCCGGAAAGCGGATGAGAGAGCCAAACGTCGGGATTTGGGTTGCCCACCAATAGGCTAATTCACGCTGTAGGGCATCGTTGCCTGGGATTTGCAGATCAATGGTGCGCGCTGCGCCGAACTGATTGGGGTCAATTTGGCCACCGTAGATCAACTGGCTGAGAGCGGCAAAACCTTCACAATGGCCGCCACTCAAGCCGGAGTTTCGTTGTTCCATCCACTGGCTGGCCGGCGGGGTGAGCACGCAACTCCCATTGCTGTCCGGCACTGCAGCGCACACGGCATCGCCAAATAAGCGGCGCATTTCAACCGGGGTCAGGTTGATCACCGGGAAGGTCTGACCTGTTTGCGGATCATAGCCCTCTCCGCCAAAATTAGGAATTGAGAACCCATCCACTGCGGGGCGAAAACCAGCATCCGCAAGCAAGGCGCTGCTGTTGGCTTCCGGGACAGGTTGCTGGGCTTCCGCAGCAGGCTGCTGGGCTTCGGTGGTGGGCAGGACCTCTTCACTGGTGGACTGCTGCTCAGCAGTAGGTTGCTCACTGGCCGGTTGTTCTGTGGTATCGCTACCTCCACACGAGGCCAGTAAAAGGCTAAAAATGACTAACAAGCCTGAAATGAGTAAACGGAAATGGATATTATTCTTTGTCTTCATTTTACCTCTTTTATGTGAATTTTGCTATCAGAGTAGGATTATTATTAATAAGCTATCAAAAATTTTATCAAAATTAAAAACTTTGTAAAGTTACTGGATGATGAACAAAATCACCTGATCAGGTTATTCTTTGCAGTTTTTATTGCATCATCCCAGGTTTGACCGCTAGGAATCGCCTCAGAAGTCCGATGCACAGGTTGAAAAACAGATTAGGGAAAAATCGTTTGCGTAAAGCCGGGAGTATTGAGCGCAGACTCCACCACGGCTTTTTCGGCCAAAATTTTGACAACTTCGAAAAGTGCAGTGGAAAATAACGCGGAGTCAAAGTCCATTGACTACCCCCAAGAACATTCAAGATCAGTGACTGTGGTTATTTCCGTCCAGGCAAAAAACGGTCAGATAATGCAGTGGATTTTTCACTGTTTTATCTGACCGGCTCATGCGTGGCGTAAGAGAAACTGACGGGACTTAATTTTTCCAATTCGTGATTGCGATCAAGCCCTGTGCAACACCCTTTGGCTATTTTTTCAGTTCGGTGTCAGAGGATGGGCTCCTGGATATCTTGTCCATAGCGGCAAGCACGTTCCGGTTATACATGGCCAGCATGTTGGTATCGACTGGAGCTGTGGGCGTAATTTCGATTTCCTTGAGCTCAGCGCCGCCAGTTTTTTGCTCACCTTTGACCTGGCGGATAATGTCGTACCAGAAGGAGGAACCCTGCGAGACGGCCAGGCCTGTAAGGATGAGCCCAAGCACTCTCATCAACAACCAGTTATCGTAAGACCTGGCAGGTGTCGCCTGGGAAGCAGTCGCCGGTTGTACCCAAAACGGGATGTTGATGACTTGCAAATCATCCAGCCGGCTGTATAATTTGTCCAATTTTTCCTGCTTGTTGGCTTCATCACTCGAATTCAGGATCAGAGCAGCCTGGTTATCAAATTGCTTGGCATAACTGGCATCATTCCAGACACGCTGGGCAATATCAATGGTGTCTACCCCCAGGACGATGGCCACAACCAGCGAAAACAAGACCACATACTGTTTGGCCTTGGCCTTGAATTGCTGCGCGGACTGATCCATTACATTGCCAAACCAGGTTTCGAGTTTCTCGCGCCATTGGTCGAAGGAGTAGAATTCGTCATCGACCATTTTGAGCAGATTGGCTCTTGTTTCAAATGGCACCGATTTTCCACCCAGGCTGGTAAATGCCTTGGGAAGCATTTCGATCACCCTTTTAATTTTTTCTTTCTGGGTCGAAGCTGTGTTTTCCAGGTCAAAAAGCGCATCCACCAGTGTCTTGGGGGAAATGCGCTCCACAACACCGGATAGTTCAGTCGCGCCAAACAGGATACCAAGGCCCTTGTATTTGTAACGCACTGGACGGAGTGAGTTTACCTGGGGCATATTCTTTATTTTCTCGAGTGTGCCCGTTTTTGCCGCTTCGGCGGCTTCCAGCAGATTATTCTTGAGGAATTCTTCAAAAATCTTCCCCCTGGTTTCCATGGCTTCCAACACCCATTTTGTGATTCCGGATACGACGAGACAAAGGATATAGTACACAACAGCTAATGCAAGCACAACACCGACAATCTGTGAAATTGAGATGGGCATATTGTCCTCCTTATGGGTAGAATCAGTTAAGTTAATTATACCTTTCCCTTGGCTGAAAACAAAATGAAATCGTGATCCGCGTGCTACAATATTTATGCGGGAAAAATTCCAATGCTTGAGGCAGTCTGCGCGTGGTCTTTTTTTCAAGTCTTTCATTTGCTGGGTGGCATTGACCCCTTCTTCGGAGGTACTTTTCACCTTTGGTTCAGGTTTGGAGGATAGACATGCGAAATTCAACTTCAGCCAGGCAAGGCCGTTTCTCCCCCCAACTGCTGGCGGGATTGGCAGCCGCGGGCGCATTGATTTGTATTGCCTGCCTGTGTATCGCCTTGTTAGGCGGGCTGGGCGTCTTCTGGTGGAACCGCCCCGAACCCAGCGAATTTACCCTGGGCCCGATCCAAACCTATGCGGTGGCTGCCGCGAAAAATACCCAGATCAACGATAAAATGACTGGCTACACGCTTATTTTCCCAGAGGGCGGGAAGGGTAATCTCCAAATCGCCAGTATCACCTCAGGACCGTCTGCGCCGCTGAGCGGCAAGGGGATTCATATTGATTACCAGGGGACAACACCCATCCAACTGGCGCTCAAGGCCCCGGGGACTGGGGCAAAAATGGTCGTAATGGGCTATGGTTATCTGCCCGGCGCTTACCTGGCTAGTCAATGGATCGCTCTGCCTGAGGGCAAGGTGGTCAACGGCCTGTTAATTGTTGACCTGACCATGCCCTTTACGCCAAGCACTTCACTGGAAGGCAATCTGCTTGTTTCCCTTGATCCCAGGTTCGGGCTTGGGCTTGGACAGGGTCCCTTTCAACAGCCCGGCAAGGCGAAGGTTGGCTTTTCTGAGTATTATATTTCCAAACTGACGCCAACCTCCAGCGAGGATGAGCAAGTAAATATGATTGCCAAGCAGGTCGTAGACAATGTGCAGCGCATGTTGGATACCTTACAACCCACCGGAATTTATTATAGCGCCACAGCTAGCCGGGACCGCCTGAGCCCCTTTGAAGTGGATCCGTATGTGTTTGGCAAGGGCAAGAATTATATTCTCGATGACCGTACGACCATCGGCGGACCCTATTACACCGGCTTTGGATGGGGGATTCCCGGACTCAGACATCCAAACCCAAGCATTCACATTCATCCCAAGGACCCCACTCTGGCGCAAAGCCTGGCGCATGAGACCGGTCATTATATTACCCATATCCTGGTTGGGGATGATATTTACAACAAGCTTGAGACTCAGACCGGCAAATTCCCCGATCATGGCATTGGCACCCGCCTGGGAACCCGCCAGGCCTTCTATGTTGAGGAACCGGCTTACTTTGCCGAATACTTTTTGACCGATTCCGTCAGCGGCATATTCGTGGATTCCATCCGGCGCAACTCGATAGCAATCGACGTTCCGCAGAGCTATGATTTCCCTTCTGTGGAAGGTTTCGGGCTCTTGATGCTCCAATCCTTGCACCGCCAACAAACCACCATTTATGAACCCAACCGCAAGTATGCGGTGGAGGTTCCCGTGGTTGGCGCCAGCTTTGGAGAGATCTTCGAAATCATCAGCCTGGGCGCCACCGGCAACGATGAACTGCTCGAACACATCCGCCAATTCCTCATCAAGAAAGGCGGCGATAATCCCGAAAAATTACCCGCCCTCGCGGAACGCAACGGGTGGAGATATGAAGTTAAGGGACGATTGCTCGACGCCTGGGGCGTCCCGGCCTGGGGATATACGCTTGAATCGATCAGCCGGGTAGGCTGCACGGATTACAAAGCTGGAATAACGGACAATCCCACCGGCGAGGACGGCAAGTTCACGATCGATGAGGTTTTTCCCGGCGACAGCATCTTCCACGTGACAGGTGCTCCGTTGGCAGACGGGTCGCGGGTCGAATTCGATATTCCGATCAATATCCCCTGGAATACACCCACGCAAACAGACTATTATGATTTGGGGGATCTAAGACTGGGCAAGATTCAGATGTTCTTGAACGATAAGCTGGTAAAAATCGATGAAACTGCGAAAAACTCTCCCGGTAAAGTCACCATTACGGCGACGGCGATTGGCATCCCCCCGACGGTCAAAAGCCTGCAGTGGTCATTTGAATTGAGTGGGGACGGCATTAACGAGGCCAAGGTTTTCTCGAAGAACAGCAAGATACAGGCGACGGAAACGCAAACGTTAGAGATCAGCCTCCCGCGCGACGTCTCAGCCTACCACCATGAGGACGAAACTGATTATGCTATAAGAGTTTTTCTCAATGACATGACTTGCGGCAAGCAGCCCTTTGATATGGGGGGCTTTTCGATCAATATCACCGATGAATTTCCTCCCGCGACGGAAGCGGAGTCGCATTTCGAGGCTCCAACCAAGACCCCGACGGTTATCCCCGCCACCGCGGTCAGCACACCGACAGAAACCCCCATCCCGACAAAAACACCGCTCCCGGCCCCAACCGAAACATCCATCCCGGCCTGTAGCGGTACTTTACGCGGCGTGGTGATCCCTGATAAGGTGGCCTGTTATTACGGCCCGGGATCGATGTATCTTTATTTGGTTGGGCTGCGTCAGGGCGCTCCCCGGGATCTGTTCGGACGCGATGACCTGGGTGGCTGGGTGCTGACTCGCGCGCATGGCGATAACATCTCCTGCTGGATCAAAACCGACAAGCTCAATATCAGTGGCGATCTGAGCTGCCTGGAACGCATCGATCCGGATAATTTCAACCTGCCGAGGACATCTTTTTATGGACCGCTGACCGGGGTCAGCGCCGCGCGCAGCGGGAACCAGGTGATCGTTTCCTGGGATGGGATCACGCTGCGCCCCGATTTGGATTCACTGCAAACCCCCTACGTGATCGAGGCCTGGGTCTGCCGTGGCGGAAAATTTTTCTTTGAACCAACCGGGTCTTATTCGACTTCGGCAACGATCATCGACGAACCCGGCTGCGCTGAGCGCTCGCATGGACGGGTGATGGCTGCCGAGAAACATGGCTATACGCTATGGATTGAAATTCCCTGGCCCTGAGCAAAGTGAGTCGAAAGTCATCCGATCAGCACCTGCGACTTTTGAATTTTTACCTTGGTAAATTCGCCATTCAAAGGAGTCTTTATGCCCCGCCCGCTCAATAAATCCCAATTGTTGGCTGCCATCCAGAAAGAATACGGCGCGCTCGAAAAATTCGTCACCACGCTAACCGCCGAGCAATTGGCCCATGCTCCGACTCCTGGCGCGTGGTCGGTCAAAGATATGCCGATGATGTATTGGCGCTGTTCCGCGAGTCACATCGAAAGACGACCCAATTTATCGAAAACTTGCCTGACGCCGACCTGACAGCACCCGGGCTGTATGCCTGGATGAACCAGAACACGCTGTTGGCTTATCTGAACTCCACCACTGCCGCGCACTACACCTGGGCGATCAAGGACTCAAAGAAGGTTTTGAAAAGCTAAGATGGCAAATGCAAATTCAGGACGATTTTTATCTTCAACTACCACCATCCCAATCATTTGAAAAAACCCTTAAATCTCGGATCAAATAAAATTTTCTGGTCAACTAAATTCCGACTTGCGCTAATTTGGGCTTCAAGTCGGAATTGCATTTAAACCCCCAAAAATGAGACCACACCCCAAGAAATTGTTGAACTGGAATTATCTTCTTGCTATAATAAATTTGGATTAAATCCGTGTGCTTATCATTGTCGCAAAGAAAACTCCACCTGCTCTGGCAAGTAATCTAATCTGGTTTTCCTGTTTTTCTAAAACACAAAGAACTGCAATCAAGTTTGGATAACAAAGGATAACACTATCAGTTTTTTCTCACCAATAAGATAATAAGAGGCGCAGTATGTCAATCAAGAATCTTATATTCACAATATCATTCTTTTGTATTGTCGGATTGGGAAGCTCATCGGCTGCTGCTCAGAACCAGTCGCCATTCGATATAGTTGCGGCCGGACAACAGGTACAGGAGCGCACCTGTTATCAATTAACCCGGGTGACCACATGCGCAGATGATCCAAGCGTATATGGTTGCTCTCTCGAAACAACCTATCAAACACAAGGGGATGGAAGTTTTTTGTTTTTCCCAAATAAGCCCAGATTCCCAAATCTGAAAGCCCAAATACAAGTCTGGTCTGCGCAAGGAAAAGCCAGGATAACCAGCACAACCGGCTCAGGGGATAGCACCTGGAGCATTCCTCCTACAGTCTGGTGTTCTGACCAGGATTTCACATCGACTGTCACAGTAGCGGCCAGCGGGGAGTGTACCATCATGGAAAAGTACTGGAACTCTCCAGCAGAGACCATCACGTTTGAACCCAACCCATCAGGCCATCCCTTTGGTTACATTACTGCCACCGGTCCCAATGAAAATAAAAACGCAACACAAAACGGTATACGTCCAGTCCCCGGGGTAAAGGAACCTTGGACGCTTGGAATCCAGGTCAGCGCTACATGTAATAATGAAAGACAGGGAGATTGGGGCGGGGAAACCTTCATCGCCTATGAGTACATTGGATTGCCTGTCGGGCAAGAACCACCGCCCATCACTCCAGTTAATCCTCCATCTGGTGACGGACAACCGGGATCCGGCCAGCCTGCGGATCCCAGTACCGGTAATTCTGGCGGCGCGACCAACATTCTTTTGCCTCTCCCACCCTTCGGAACCCGAGAACCCTTTCCTGGCGCACCAGGCATGACCCTGCAAGCCGGTCAGCGCAGGGCAAACAGCGGGGAGTTAGTATACGTACCGGTATGGTTGATCAATGCCAACAATAACGTGGCGAACATGAATTTCGAGTTGACCTATGATCCAGCCGTGGCAATACCAGAAGGTGACATATTGGCGGGCAATATGCTGGGTGGGGTACTCTTCAGCTCCAATCCCAAGCAACCTGGCGTCATTTTGTTCGGATTCGCCAGCGTATCCGACTTATCCGGCACCGGGACGGTTGCGTATGTGCCATTCCGGCTGGTAGGTCCAGCGGGCAGTCGAACACCACTCAACCTGCAAGTAACCACCATCAACAATATGGCCGGAAGTATTCCAGCCATCGATCGCATCCCCGGAGAGATTGTAGTACTGCGGGAGGGCGAAGAGGCCGGCGGCGACTGCAATGGGGACGGCTACCTTTCCAGCGTCGATGCGTTATGCGCTCTGCAAATCTCCGTCCAATTGAGGCCAGTGCTTATGACACTGGATATCGACAAAAACGGCTCGATCACTTCTCGAGACGCCACCATTATCTTGCAAGAAGCCTTACGCCGATAGGGAAGGCAAAAAGGATAATCCGCCATGAAACAAATAATACTATTCATACTTGTCGGAATGGTTGGGATGCTTATAATGGTTACATCGGCATCTGCTGCCTCTTTTGCATTGAGCGTTGGTTCTGCATCTGCTCCCCCAGGCGGAGAAGCTAGCGTTCCCATCCAGGTGCGTGGGGCCAATAACGTGGGTGCCGTGCAGTTCGAGATAACCTACGATAGCACTCTTTTGACTCCGCTCAAGGTAGAGGCAGGATCGTTCATACCCAATGCGCTGGTGGAATTCAATACTGAGACACCAGGCCGATTGGCAATCGGTCTGGTTACAGTCACCCCGATCAACGGCGATGGCGAGTTGGTTACCGCGCGATTCAAGATCAATGGAACCCAAGGACAAGTCATTCCTCTAACCCTGGCGAATGCCCAGGCCTGGGATGAAACCACCCTGTTAGATATCCTGGTGAACACAGAGCCAGGGCAAATCACTGTCGCGTCTGACATGACGCCTTACTATTTCTTGATCGCCGCAGCTGCTGCCCTTTGCTGTCTTGGGCTACTCGTCATCACCCTGCTGATTGCATTTTGGGTTAAGAGACGGAAATAGCCCAAAAATAACCGGGCAACTGACTGAATTGGAGAATCCGAATATGGCATTACTGATTATGACAGATAGTGCTGGCAGGAACAAACACGAAACCCTTCCCCTGATCCTTGCCGGTGGCAATAACAAGGCACTGAACATTCTGACGGGCTGCTTCGCCAAACCTGCCACCCCCTTTGCCGGGAAATACCGGTTGATTGATTTTGTCCTGTCGAATTTGGTGAATTCGGACCTGGATCGCATGGCAATTCTGACCCAATTCAATTCGCAATCGATCATCGAGCATGTGAAAACCCTCAAATTTTGGGGGCCGAATCTGATGACTCTGCCCGAAATTCAAATCTGGGAACCATCCTTGGAGCGGACAGGTCATGAAAATTATCTTGGCACGGCAGACGCTGTCTACCAAAATCGCGATTTCATCATCAAGGAGAACTGCGATAACTTGTTGATTTTGTCAGGCGATCAGATCTATCATCAGGATTATAGGGATTTATTGCGTTTTCATCAAGAGAAAGGTGCGGACCTGACGATCGCGGTTATGAATGTACAGCCAGAAGAAGCCCCTCGATTCGGCATGCTGGATGTGGATCAAAACCATAAAATTATCCAGTTCGTCGAAAAGCCGAAGGAATCTGCCAGCACGCTTGCATCCATGGGTACCTATGTTTTCAATACTGCTTTCCTGCTAAAGTGTCTGGAAGAGGATGCGCACGATGAAGCTTCCGGGCATGATTTTGGTTCAAACATAATTCCGCCCTTAATTGGATCAAGTAAAGTGTACGCTTACCATTTTAATGGTTATTGGCAAGATATCGACACACTCGAGACATTCTGGAAAGCCAACCTGGCCCTGCTGGGAAAAGAACCCACGCTGAATTTGCATGATCCCGCCTGGATGCTGCCAATCCATTCGAACAACACTACTCCGGTGGATATTCGCCCAACCAGCATGATCACGAACAGCCTGATCAGCGAAGGTTGTGTCATTGAAGGTGAAGTTATCCACAGCATTTTATCCTCCGGGGTTCATTTAGAAAAAAATGTTGTCGTCCACGACTCGGTCATTCTGGATAACGCAATCATCCACACGGGTGCCTTGATCAAGGACTGTTTGATTGGAATTGGTGTGGAAATAGGCGCAAACGCCAGAGTTGGATACGGCGGTGATTTGACGCCTAAACCATCTGAACAAAATCTCAACACAAGTATCACTACCATCGGGAAGATGGCACATATCCCGGCAGGGATAACGATTGAAAGCAATTGCCTGATCGATGATTTTGTAAAAACGGATGATTTTAAGACTTTACTTGTTACGAGCGGTACAAGCGTGCGAAAATCAATTCGAGAATAGTGAAGATTGCTGAAATTACATCTCGACTTTTGCATTAGCTAGACAACAGGCTCAGCGCCACCCAAAACGCAGTTTGTGTAAGCAGGTTGCCAAAGACGCTGGTCAGCTCCAATTTCCTCAAAGCTAGCAAGCAACATACCTCTAAACAGAGTGATTGGCATCACCCGCAATTAGTACCCAATCTTTAATAATTCTTGACTGCTTGCGCTGCTGAAAACCCGGCTTCGAGTGCCCTGCGATTCATCTCTTCGGTGCCTTTGGGCGCACGCGCTGCAACAGCCTGCTCAATGGCCTGCTTGGAGACAATTTCCGTCAGTCCAACCAACACACCCAGCGCCACCGTGTTGGCCGTAATGACCTTCCCGGTCGTCTCTTGAGCCAAACGCAAAATGGGAATTCTGACCGCCGGAACCTCCTGATCACAATTCACCCTTTCTTCGTCCACAATCAATAACCCACCACTGCGCACTGTTTTAGCAAACTTCTTATAGGCTTCCTGGCTGAGGGCCACAACTATATCCGCAGAGAGCACTTCCGGGTGGTCAATTTCACCTTCGGAGATGACAACTTCTGAGCGGCTGGCTCCGCCACGTGCTTCGGGGCCGTAACTTTGGGTCTGCGTCGCCTGCTTGCCATCATAAATGGTAGCTGCTTCTGCCAGAATAATCCCGGCTAAAATCATACCCTGGCCACCCTCTCCAGCCAGCCGGATTTCTGTACGTTTGTCCACTATATACCTCCTGCATTGCGCTGCTTCAGGCTCTCACCGTGAACTTTGTCCACAAGGCGGTCATAAATCGTGGTGTATTCCTGGCGATTCTGATTGACATGCAAGACGCCGCGCACAATTTTCGTATTGTCCTGGCGTTCTTCGGGGGATAGACGATCAAAAGCAGATTTCGAAATACTGTTATTTTTTAGCGCGCGCATCATATCGACGGCAGCGCCCAACTTATTGATTCGGCCAAAAGTTGTATGACAATAGCTGACAGCTTCCACCAGGCTGAAACCCTCATTGGAAATTGCTTCAGCCAAATATTTATCCAATTCAAGGGGGTGATAAACAGTGCTGCGGGCAACATAGGTTGCGCCAGCAGCAGTAGCCAGGTCACAGACCGGGAATGGCGGCTCGATGTTGCCATACGGAGCCGTAGTGGCACGCATATTCATTGGCGTGGTGGGGCTATACTGGCCGCCAGTCATGCCATAAATGGAGTTATTGACGATCAGGGTCGTAATTCCGATATTGCGCCGCGCAGCATGGATGAAGTGGTTGCCGCCAATCGCCAGCGCATCACCATCCCCCATAATGGCAATCACCTTCATATCCGGTCGAGCTATTTTCAGACCAGTGGCAAAGGCCAGGGCGCGGCCATGGGTTGTATGCAGGGTGTTAAAATCCATGTAAACCGGCATGCGTGCTGTACAGCCGATGCCTGCTACCAGGGCAATTTTGTCATTGTCCAACCCCAGGCTATCAATTGCGCGGATCAAAGCACCCATCACCACGCCAATTCCACAACCAGAGCACCAGATGGTGGGAAACCGTTTGTTTTTCCGCAGTTTCTGGAGGGTTTCACTCGATTCAAACCAGTCTTCGCGAGGAATCTGGCCTTCATTCATTTCCAAATCGTGGGCAGATAAAATATGTTCTGACATCAGATTAGCCTTCCATTTGCAATTTTTGACTTGTGATTTTCTTCAAAAAGTCATGCCATAGCTTTCACAATCATTTCGGGCGTAATCATTTCACCATTAGCCCGATTGACGCGGACAACTTTCCTACGGCCAACCACCCTCTCCACTTCCAGAGCATACTGCCCCAGGTTCATTTCCGGAACAATGATGCGGTCAACCGAATCAGCCAAACTTTCTACGGCGGCTTCGGGGAAAGGCCAAAGCGTCAACGCGGTAAACAGACTGATTTTTTCACCTTTGGCACGGATCATTTTCATAGCGTGGCGGGCAGTCCGCGCCGAAGCGCCATAACTTAAAATGGCAGTCCTTGCGCCAGGTTGGTAGTCTTTTTCATAAAGCAAAATCTCATCGGCGTGGCGCACAAATTTGTTATTGACACGCTCCAACCAGGGTTCCATTTCATCCAAACGCTGGGTAGGAAAACCAACTTCATCGTGAAATAAACCAGTAATATGATAGCGGTAGCCCATGCCAAAATTAGCCATTGGAGGAACGTCTCCTGGCTGATTTCGATAAGGTTTATAGTTTTCTGGTCGATCGATAACAATCCGCTCGACCTTCTCAATCGTCTCGAAATCGGGCAAATCGACCGGTTCGCGCATGTGGCCGATGATTTCATCGGTCAGTAGAATGACCGGGGTTCTGTATTTCTCAGAAAAGTTGAAGGCTTTCACGGTCATCTCAAAAGACTGTGCCACCGAAATGGGGCTGAGCACAAGCATAGGGTGGTCACCGTGTGAACCCCAACGCGCTTGCATCACATCCCCTTGAGATGCTGCCGTGGGCTGACCCGTGGATGGACCAAGACGCTGAACATTGACCACCACGCATGGAATCTCCGTCATGGTGGCATAGCCAATATTCTCCTGCATCAGTGAAAACCCAGGGCCGCTGGTGGCTGTCATAGATTTGAGACCGCCGACCGAGGCTCCGATGATGGCTGCCATGCTGGCGATTTCGTCTTCCATCTGAATAAATTTTCCACCCACCTTTGGCAATTCGCGGGATAAAACTTCAGCCACTTCGGTAGAGGGGGTAATCGGATAACCTGCATAGAAGCGGCAACCAGCAGCCAGAGCGCCCATGGCGATCGCTTCGTTGCCTTGCATGAGTCTGATCGTCAAAATAATCTCCTTCCCGTGCAAAGACCGGGACTATCCCAGCCAGGTGTAACGCACCTGGCAGCAACAACGAATTGATCAGTTTCTACTCCAGCTTTTTTATCACAATCGCCAGGTCAGGACAATGAGTATCACAGAAATGACAGGCGGTGCATTTCTCCGGGGCAACGACGATGGGATGATTACCACTTGGGTGCATCGCTAACACATGGGTGGGACAAAACTCAACACAAATGTGGCAGCCTTTGCACCAGATGGCAAAAACCTTCACTTCACCGCGCGAGCCCTTTTTCGCTGCCCCAGGCACCCCCTGGGCTTCAGCCGTAACAGCATTAACCTGAGCCATAGCAATCCTTTCTAGTATGATAAATCGAATTAATATGATTATATACAACATTGTTCCACGATAAAATTGATGAATGTACTGATTTTCACATTACGAAACACAGTAAATCGGAATATTGCTCATGCCAGACACTTCAGGTTAGAGCAAATATCCCGGCATATTCGACTCCTCTATACGGTCATCGGGAGATTAAAAGCTCTCGGCTCGAAGAGATCGCCGCTAGTTGCGGACAAGCATAGTTTCGGTAGATCAATTGAGCCTCTGGTCGGAGTAAATATACGGTTTGTTAGCCAGATACGGAATCAAGAACAATATGCACTATGGCAAACTCGAAAATGATATGGATATCGATGTATTTTCTTGACACATGCAATTGCTTGACGGATAATGAATTAGAGGAAAATAAATTATCCTGATCTGCCAGAGCAACTTTCGATCGGCGCGGCAGCCGTAGAAAAATAACTTGACAGACACTTTCAAGCTCGCCGACCAGCCTATGAATTCGAATATAGCCGCAAGCTAATCATGCCTCCGTGCCCTGACACGGCGCGGCAAATTCGTTTGTCTGGAGCAATGGGTAAGGAATAGTTATGAAAACTCTAAAGTCGGTTTTCCAAAAATCGCTTTCAAATTTAAATAAGGGTATAGTGCTTCAGGGGAACAAACAAACCACCTTGGGCTTGATCCATCTGATCGTTTTCATCACCAGTATCATCGGCGGGACCGTGATGTATTTTTTTGACATGAATTCTTTCCTGTCATTATTCGGGCTGGGGTCGGTGAGTTTTTTGGGATGGCTGGTGAACCGCGCAGGGTATCCGAAAAGTTCTGCTGCCATCCTGATCACCGCCCTTTTGATAGTTATTCAATATAATATTTGTTCAGGTTATGGAATCCATGATGTGGCGATCATCGCCTGGCCAGCATTCATATTCTTCACTGGTTTATTGTTTGGTTGGCAAGTGATCCCTTACTTCACTGGCCTCATTATGTTTCTGGCGGTTATAGCCAAGTTTTTTCCCAATGCTCCATTATTTACCGATTATTCCGATACCGGCGACTTGATCGTTATGCTGCTGATTCTGCTGGCTTTCAGTATCATTGCCCAATCAATTCTGCGCAGTAACCAGCATTTGCTCCAACGCTCGCAGCGGTCGGATGAACACTTCCAGGCAATTTATAACTCAATCAATGATGCCATCATCATCTGCGATTCTCAAACAGGGTCCATCCTCAATTTCAATGAAAAGACATCCGAACTGTTCGGATATACTCAGCAAGAGGCTGCCTTGTTCGATGCATCCACGATAAGTTCCAGCATTCCACCTTATACACAAGAAAATGCTTTGGAATTGATCAAGAAAGCCGCCATTCAGGGAGCTCAACATTTCGAATGGCAGGTAAAAGATAAAAGCGAGCGCCTGTTTTGGGTGGATGTCAATATGCAATTGGCAACAATCGGCGGTCAGACCCAGGTTCTGATTTCCGTGCGTGATATCACCGTGCGCAAGACTGCAGAACATCAACGGGAGATTTTGTATCAAGTCCACCGCGCCGTAAGCAGTCAACTCGATGCGGATCTCGTGGCGCAATCGGCAGTGGAAACCATTGTCCGATTGACCGGCTATCCACACGTTTGCATCGCTTTACCGCACGAAGACGGCGCACATTGGGTCGTGCGCGGCGCTGCAGGGAATCTCGCAGCAGAATTAGGCGCGACGTACCCGGTTGATCAAGGCGTGATTGGGCGCGCATTTAGGACCGGGCAGACCCAGTGGGTGCGCGACATTCTGGATGACCCCAACTATTTGTGCGCAGTCAGCACGGCAAACGCACCCGCCTTGCGGAGTGAATTGGTTACCCCCCTGCGCCGCGGCGACCATCTGCTCGGTGCGCTCAACATTGAAAGTGATCGCGTGAACCTGTTCAACGAAGCCGATACGAGAATGATTCAATCGCTGGCAGATATGATCGCCCTGGCTTTGGAAAACGCGCGCTTGTATGGAGAAGCGCAACAGAAAATCACCGAGCGCAATCAGGCAGAAGTAGCGCTGCGCGAAAGTGAGGAGCGTTATCGAACTCTGTTCGAACAAGCCAGTGACGGCATAATCAACTTGTCAACTGATCTCCAAATCTTGGCGGTAAACAAGTCATTCGCCAGAATGCACGGCTTCAGCGTGGAAGAAATCCAGAGCATGCGCCTGAATGAGCTGGATACACCTGAAAGCACGCAACTGTCCGATGAAAGAATGCGCCGCATTATGGCGGGAGAGATTATTGAATTCGAAGTGGAACACTATCATCAGGATGGTCACATTTTTCCACTGGCGGTGTCAACAGGCATGATTTCCGTGGGTGGTCAAAATATCATTCAGGCATTTCACCGCGATATTACTGAGCGCAAGCAAGCTGAAGCCAAAATCCTGGCTGCCCTGGAAGAAAAAGAGACCCTTCTGCGCGAAGTGCACCATCGCGTCAAGAACAACCTGCAGGCCATGATTGCCCTGATGGATATGCAGGCTGGCTTGATAGCAGATGAGGCTACACGGCAGTTCTTGAAGGAACTTGAAGGACAGGCGCGCACCATGGCGCTGGTCTACGAGCAGCTTTACCAATCCGTTAACCTGGCGCGCGTGCAAATGGCTCCATATCTCCAACAGCTAACTTACTACATCTCTGAAACCTTCGGAAGCCGGCGCATGGTTCCGCTCAACCTGGATGTAGGTTCGGTTGCCCTCGATGTAGCCCAGGCCATGCCCTGTGGTCTGATCGTCAACGAACTTTTCACCAACATTCTCAAGCACGCTTTCCCGCCTGGCTTCCAGGGGCAGCCCATGGTTCACATTACTTTGCAGTTTGATGGCGAAACCTACCATCTAACCGTTGCCGATAACGGCGTGGGCTTACCGCCCGGCCATGATTGGCAGGCTAGCCGGTCCTTGGGCCTGCGTCTCATCCACCTATGGGTCACTCACCAGTTAGGCGGCGCGCTGATCATCAGCGGCGATCGGGGCGCGACGTTTACCATCACTTTTCCAAACCCGCAAGGGGTGCTGCGCGAAGCAACAGGAGAATCATCATGAGCACAGCTCGCATTCTGATCGTCGAAGATGATGCCATCCTGGTCAGTCACCTGGAACAGATGCTGATTCAAAACGGCTACCAGATTTCGGGCCTGGCAGCCACCGGCGAGGCCGCTGTCGAATCAGCGCTGGCGCAGAAACCGGATGCGATCCTGATGGACATCCGCTTGCGCAGCCCAATGACGGGCATTCAGGCTGCCGCATTTATCCACCGCCAGGTTGACATCCCGATCATTTATCTGACGGCCTACACTGACGAAGAGATGTTGCAGCAGGCCAAACTTACCGACGCCTACGCCTATCTGGCAAAGCCCGTACGTGACCGGGAACTGCGCGCCAGCCTGGAAATGGCGCTGTACAAACATGCCACCGAACAGCGCCTTCAACATCTCAACCAGATTTTGCGCGCTATGCGCGAGGTCAACCAATTAATCACGCATGAGCTTGATCCGCAACGCCTGGTGGAGCAGGCTTGCCAAATCCTCTTACACGCGCACGGCTACCGGTTTGTCTGGATTGGTCAATCGGCGGGCGACCGCTTAAAACCTATCGCTCATGCTGGCGAGGGACAAACCCTGATCAAGCGAATTGTGGCGAGCGCCACTCCGGAACAAGGTATGAAACTGCCGGGCACAGAAGCAGCCCGCACCAGGCGAGTGGTGGTTTGCCATGATATGCTCCAAGATGAACGCTACGCGCCCTGGCAGGAGGAAGTTGAACAGGTTCATTTTTCCAGTACGGTTGCCGTTCCCATTTTGCACGAGGGGAGCCTGTTTGGCGTGTTAAGCGTTTATTCCGACCAAACCAATATTTTCGGCGCGGAAGAGCTGGATTTACTACTGGAATTGGCGGGCGATATCGCATTTGGCTTGAAAGCTATCGATAGGGAAGCCGAACGCAAGCGCGCGAACGAAGAGTTACTCAAATTTAAATTCGGCATCGAACGCTCGGCAGACGCAATTTTTATGACAGATCCGCAGGGCGTGATTCTGTACACCAATCCAGCGTTTGAACAAATTTACGGCTACAACCAGTCCGATGCTATTGGACATACGCCGCAAATTTTGAAATCCGGCCTTTTACTGGCAATACACTATCAACAGTTCTGGGCGACACTTCTCAATAAAGGTGTCGTTGCCGGGGAAATTATCAACAAAGCCAAAGACGGTCGGTTCATTACTATCGAGGGCTCTAACAATCCTATTCTGGACACAGTGGGGAATATCGTCGGATTCCTGGGAATGCATCGAGATATCAGCGAGCGCAAGCAAGCAGAGAAAACGCTGCGCGAGAGCGAAAACCGTTTGAAGGAAGCACAGCGCATTGCATTGATTGGAAACTGGGAATTGGACCTGGTAAATAACAACCTGAGCTGGTCAGATGAGATCTTCCGCATCTTCGAAATCGACCCTACGAAATTTGACGCGTCATACGAAGCGTTTCTTGACGCCATTCATCCCGATGACCGCGATACTGTAAACAAAGCCTATACATCCTCTCTTGAAGACCGAAGCCCTTATGAGATCGATCACCGCTTGCTCATGCCCGATGGCCGCGTGAAGTGTGTGCACGAACGCTGCGAAACCTTCTATGATCTTGACGGACATCCACTGCGCTCGGTTGGAACAGTGCAAGATATCTCGGAGCGACAGAAAGCTGAACAAGCCATCCGTGAAAGCGAAGAAAGATTCTCGACCATCTTTCACGCCAGTCCAATTCCTATTTTTATCCTCCGCGTGGCAGACGGAAAGTTCGTCGATGCCAACGAAGCCTTCCAAAGCTTCTCCGGTTTCGGACGCGCAGAAGTCATCGGATCTGCAGCGACAGGCTTGAATCTGTGGGTCAAACCGGACGACCTGCGCCAGATGGAAATGACACTAACTGAGCAGGGTACCGTCCATGACTTAGAGGCCAGGTTGCGCACGAAATCTGGCCTGATCCAGGATGTGCTCATGTCAGCTGCGCCGATCATCGTGAGCGGCGAGCGCTACGTCGTGAACCTGGCCTATGACATTACTTCACGCAAGCAACACGAAAACGAATTGCAAGCCATCGCCAGGTTGAGCGCTGCCCTGCGTACCGCACCTTCACGCGCCGAGATGCTCCCGGTGATTGTCGAGCAATTGGTCATCTTACTCAATTGTGAGACTGTCGCTATCGAGATCATTGATCCGCTGACCGGAGACGCGGTCACTGAAGCGGCGCATGGCATCTGGAAAACGCTGGTCGGCACACGCCAAAAAAGCGGCACCGGTATCAATACAATTATCAGCAAAACGCGGAAACCTTATTCCGCCAACGATTTGAAAAACGATCCGAACCTTGCTTATCCGGAATGGACCCACGATGATATTAAAGCTGGCATCGGCGCGCCGTTGATCGCTCAAGACCAACTGATTGGTTTTGTATGGATGGGGCGCATAGCGGAGATTGCTGAAGTCGATGTGCGCTTGTTTACAGCTGTCGCCGATATAGCTGCCAACGCGCTTCACCGCGCTACGTTACATGAAAAATCTCTAAAAGATGGGGCTGAGCTTGTTCTGGCATATGATTCGACGCTGGAGGGCTGGGCGCATGCGCTGGAATTGCGCGATCAGGAAACAGAAGGACACACCCGCCACGTGGTGCAGCTGACGGTTGAGCTGGCATGTAAAATGGGAATCGACAAACCCGAGCTAGAGAACGTCCGGCGCGGCGCACTTCTTCACGACATCGGCAAAATGGGCATTCCCGATTCGGTTTTGCTCAAGCCCGGCACGCTCATTGAGCGTGAATGGGAGATCATGCGCCGGCATCCCGAGTACGCCTACCAATTCTTGGAGCCGATTGAATATTTGCGTCCAGTTTTAGATATTCCGTATTGCCACCACGAGAAGTGGGATGGCAGCGGCTATCCGCGCGGTTTGAAAGGCGCACAGATTCCGTTCATGGCGCGCATCTTTTCCATCGTGGATGTCTGGGACGCGCTGCGCTCAGATCGCCCGTATCGCAAAGCCTGGTCAAGGGAAAAGACGCTCAAGTACATCATCGAGCAGAGTGGTGTTCACTTTGATCCGCAGGTCGTGCAAGCATTTTTGGAGCTTCTGGAAAGAAATAACGATGGCATTGTTGCTTGAAAAACGGTATGCCAAATAGCCGATTAACAGCTGTCCAATTTTTGTGCTCTTATTGTCCTTCGCCACCGGTTGGATAAAAAAAGGCAATGGTCTATACTACAAGAGAAAGGTAGGTAGCGATGGAATATCAAGGAAAACCATTTCAAGACTCAGTCTATCCGGGTGGTCCACAGGTGATTCCGGGGCGGATCCGGTGTGCTTACTATGATTTTGGCGGAGAAGGGATTGCCTACCACGACTCTGACCCGGTGAATCATGGCAGCGGTGGGTTGAATCCTGCCGATGGAAGTTACTTGCATCAGTTTCGGATCAACGAGGCCGTAGATACAACTTATACGAAGGCTGGCGAGTATGACAATCATCGCTATAATTTTGTCGAACCGCAATTAGGCCAATTGTATGTCGGTTGGACCGAGCCAGGTGAATGGATTAAATACACCGTGGAAGTAAAACAAACCGGCTGGTATGCTGTCAATCTCTTTTATACCTCCAACCGGGGTGGTGAGATTGCTCTTTCAGTGAATGACTGCGACGTCACGGGTCCTATTCAAATTCAAACCACCTATCGGGATGATGACCCGCTTGATTGGCGGCAATGGCATCACTGGAACCAGGCGAATTGCATCGCAAAAGTAAAGCTCGAGCAAGGAATTCAGGTTCTTACATTACATACTATTGCAAACGGCGGTATGAATTACGCCTACCTGGATTTTGAATTATTGTGATGGGCCGATTTGCTTTGCAAATCGTCACTGCACGGGATGGTCCCGGTCACTGCATGGGATGGTCCCAATCACTGCATGGGAAAGAAGTGATTATTATGGAGTATATTAAATGAAAAAGGTGAAAATCGCAAAGTGTGACCTCGACGCGTCAGAAATATCCCTGGGCTGTATGCGCATCGTGGATTTGACGATTCAGGAAATCTCTACACTCATCCATACGGCGTTGGACGAAGGTATCAATTATTTTGATCATGCCGACATTTATGGTGGTGGACAATCGGAAGCGAAGTTCGCTGAAGCCCTGAACATGTCTGCGAGCCTGCGGGATAAGATGATCATCCAGGGAAAATGCGGCATCCGCCAGGGTTCCTTCGATTTTTCAAAGGAGTATATTTTGGAAGCCGTGGATGGCTGCCTGAAGCGCCTGCGGACTGATTATCTGGATGTCTTTTTGCTGCACCGTCCGGATGCCCTGGTCGAGCCAGAAGAAGTGGCCGAGGCTTTTACAACCCTGCAAGACAGCGGCAAGGTCAAGTATTTTGGCGTCAGCAATCAAAACCCGATGCAGATTGAATTACTAACAAAATTCGTAAAACAGCCAATCATCATCAATCAACTTCAACTGAGCATTACCAATACCGGTATGATCGATGCGGGGATTAATGTCAACATGCAAATCGATCGCTCAGTCGACCGGGATGGCAGCATTCTGGATTACTGCCGCCTAAAAGAGATCACAATCCAACCCTGGTCTCCGTTCCAATATGGCTTTTTTGAGGGTGCCTTCCTTAATAACAATAAATTCCCGGAACTGAACCAGAAAATCAATGAGATTGCCTCGTCCTGGGGCGTGACCAATACAGCCATTGCGATTGCATGGTTGCTGCGACACCCCGCACACATGCAGCCCATCGTTGGAACAACCAACCCAGGTCGCGTCAGAGACATCTGCAAGGCATCCGACGTTAAGCTCACCCGCCAGGAATGGTACGATATTTATCTGGCGGCCGGAAATAAACTTCCCTGATGGTCCCGGTTTCTGCACGAGATGGTAATTTATTCGAAAGGACACAAAAAATGAAACTCTTAGAAAACAAATGGGCTCTCGTCACCGGCTCCAGCCGTGGCATTGGTCAGCAAATAGCCTGGGCACTGGCTGAACGCGGCTGCAACATTATCGTCCACGGTCGAGAGCCCCAAAACCTCGAGGCAACCCTGGCTAAACTGAAAACGTTTAACGTAAAAACCCACATCGCCACGGGCGAGCTAGCCACAGCGGCTGGTGTCACCCAAATTATCACGCAAGCAATGACCGCGCCTGGACCAGTTGACATCCTTTACAATAATGCCGCCGTCATGAGCAAAAACGAATCGATATTGACTGTGGATCAGGCTGAATGGGATCGGGTTTTTCAGATCAATGTCTGGGCATTAATGGCACTCTGTCAGGCATTCGCTCCCGGTATGCGCGCACGGGGCTACGGTCGCATTATCAACCTGACTTCAGGCATTGCTGACCAACCCAACCTGGCTGTTTACAGCGTATCAAAAGCGGCGGTTGATAAGTATTCGCGGGATTTGGCCGCCGAGTTCAAAGGTGAAAACGTTCTGGTCAACTATCTCGATCCGGGTTGGCTGCAAACCGATTTGGGTGGGCCAAATGCTCCAGGAAGTGTTGAGACCGTCCTGCCCGGCGCGCTGGTACCTGCCCTGCTTGGAAGCGATGGACCGACCGGGCGTTTTTATGGCGCACAGGAATTTAAGGACCTGGAGCGCTAAAGCCCTCCTGAAAGGTTAGTTTATGATGAGGCTTGAGGACAAGCATATTTACACAGATATTTTTATAATTTTGGTTCATTGGGAATAAGCCTGGATGCTACCCAGGTGTAAGGCGAAATTAATTTCGCCTTACACCTGGCGCCAGATATGTTGGTTTGCCGCGGTAACTCCCAGAGAGCCTAATTTTCTTCTTTCTTTCTGATTGCCTTGACAGGATCCGCATATTATCGCAAAAAATATCAGCGAGAATCCGCCACATCAGATTTAATCCGCGTTCAGATCAGCATAGAAACCAAATAAACTTGAATAGTAACCGCTGTGGAATGAACGATTGGAACATTTTTTACGAGGATTTAACGCATGCTGGGGCAGAGTAAAGTCATTGGATAATTTGAATCCAGGCGTAACAAACCCATGTGTGTCCATGTGTACCCTTTCGCAATAAAACTTGGGTGGCGAACCAAAATTTTTAGTTGCCGCAATAATTGGTCATATTTTCCAAGCAATTCGACAACAAGAGCTAAATCGGCTTGTTCTTGTTGTAATCCATGAATTTCATTTGCTATTTCCGAAACATCAATACCTTGATCTGCAATTTTTTCTATCAAAATTGTTTGAGTTTTGCTAATTTCTTTGTTTTTCGAAACAGAATCATCTATTATTTTCCTGAGTCTTTTGTGAGTTTTGGGAAAGTTTGTAAGTTGTTGATCCGTTTTATAGAGTTCTTTTCCAACAATTTCATTTTTCTTTTCCGATTCTTTGATGGTTTTACTCAGTTTAATGCGCTCAGTATGTATTTCGTTTTGCTTTTTTAGGACAATGCCCAGTTCATTTTTGTTAGTCACGGACAGGTATGTACCTCTTACGCATAGTTGGCGTAAATGTTTTTCCCCCTCCGGAGTCGGGTCAATTAGAATGCCGCTTATGCTTTGAGCCGATGGCAAATCTTCAACTAATTTCAGATCTTCTTCTACGGTATGAGACAAACCATCCGTAACAATTAATAATTGCCGATACGAGTCATCTTGATCATTAATTGCTATTTTAATTGCACGTGAAATAGCTGCCTGTAGATTTGTATCTCCATCTGGATACTGATTATGAACAAAATGTTGGATCCTTATTGAGTTTTTTCGTAAAGACCCCGTAAGTTTTTTATCCGCCCGGGTTGAAAATGGAATGATAGTAACCGTGTCAAATTCCGAATCTCTCAACCAAGCTAGTAAACTTTGTTTAGCCGCTTTAATTTTTGTCTCATCATCAGGATTATTTCCCGTTTTGGCTTTTTTAAAAGCTCGAAATGACTCACCCATAGAGCCAGAACGGTCAAATATCACGATTATATGTGACATTGAAAATGCTCCCTATCCCCAGCCCTGCCCCAACACTCGCCTTTTCTCAACAGCCGAAAGCACGGTCGTGCAGCTCTCCCAATCAACATTCTCGACGTGTGCATAGCGCATTTCGAAGGCATGCTCTTTGGGCAGTTCATCGATGATACGCTTGGCAGCTTCTTTCTCGCCGATGGCCAACTTTACCCAGACATCTTCCAGCACATCAGGGATCTGGCCGAACAGGGTAAAGATGTCTTTCAGGCGGGTAGCGAGCAGCTCATGAACGCGGTCTTCGACCGAGTCTTTGTAACGCAGGTTATACAATTTGACGCTGTCGTTGAGCTGGCCGATGCGCTGAATGCGTCCTTTGCGTTGCTCCAAACGGGTCGGGTTCCAGGGTAAGTCCAGGTTGATAAGTGTGCCTAGGCGTTGCAGGTTGAGACCCTCAGATGCGGCGTCGGTGCCAAGCATCAGGCGCAGCTCACCAGTGCGCACCAGGGCTTTGATACTTTCCCTGGTTGTTTGCCGCCACCTGCCACCTTGCATGATGCCGGTTTTAGCAGCACCAGAATAAAGTGCAATTGGTTCATCAGGAAATTCAACGGTAAGTTGTTCGGCCAACCAACGGATGGATGTGTAATACTGGCTGAAGATAATACAGCCTTTTTCCAGCCAGCCATCATTCTTAAGACAGCGAAGTACAACGGCGTATTTAGGATCGCGATCCTGGTAAGCAAGAAGCGCGTTGACCAGCTTTGTCAGGATCAAGCGCTCATCGTCCGTAAGTGATTTCGCAAACTCGCTAACAGGCAGGCCGGTTTCGCCCTGTTCGTCGCCTTCCTGCGGATCATCTTCATTGTCATCTTCATCTTTCCAATCTCCCAGCATGCGTTGGGCAGTCATCAGGCCGGATTGGATGGAACTGCCCATGCGACGCAGCAGCAGGGTTTTCAGGAAACCGGCGGCTTTCATGCGTTGGCCAACCGCGGCGCAGAATTGCTCGGCCAGCTCATAGGCTTCGCGCAGGTAGGTGGGAAGCGGGATGGCGTCCTCATCCTTATCGCCCAGCAATTCCACTTTGATCGGCTTGAGCAACGGTTCGTTGGTCAGGGGGTCTATCACCGTTTCAAGCTGATGGCGGGTACGCTGGATGATGCGTCGAATGAAAGGGTTATGATCTTTTACCAGCATCGGGAAAAGCCGGTTGACGCGGGACAGATCGGGAGGTTGCAATTCGGTGTAGCGGTCTCCGGGCAAGGCAGATTGCTCATCGGGAATATTCAACCGGTTGCGCAGGGTGGCGATATCCTTGCCTTCACTCTTGGGGGGCAGAGGATTGCTGATCCATTCCCAGCGCGTGACGGTATTAACCGGCGGGTCCGCCTGGCCCATGACCAGTTCTAGCGCGGAGGCGGCGTCCCGCCAATGGCTGCTGCCATTGCCCAGCACAGATTCATCGCCACGGCTGAGCACATCCAGCAAATCCCAAGCTTCCACCGGGCGCAGCTGCACCGGGGTGGCCGTGGCCAGCAGCAGGCTGCGCGTGCGCTCGGCAATTTTATACATGAAACTCAGCAGGTTGTTGGGTTCGGCTTTTTCGTCGTCAGTATGGGTAAGGCCCAGGTTTTTGCGGCGAGCCCGGTGCGCTTCGTCCAGGATAACGCAGTCATATTCCAGCCGCAGCAGCAGGTTGACCGCCTCGGAGGCGCGGCTGATCAATCCACCGGAGATGATGCCAACCCGGCGCGGACATTTGCGCAGCCCATCCATGCCCAGTACCGGGTAATCCAGCCCATTTTCATCCCACCAGCGCCGGCCATCCCACACTGCGCTGGGCATATCCAGCAGATCGAGCATTTCTCCCTGCCATTGCCAGATCAGTGTTTTGGGGCAGATGATCAGAATCGGTTTGCTGCCGCTGAGTGCCATAAGCTGGGCCGCCATCGCGAGCTGAATGGTCTTGCCCAGGCCAACCTGATCGGCCAGCACAAATCGCGCCTTGCCTTGCGGGCCGTGGTGGGCTTCAAAGGCTTGCTTGACAAAGTATTTCTGGTGCTGCCAGAGGCCGACTTCCTTGCGGTACACCGGTGTTTCGATAATGGCAGAGGCCGGGTCGGGTGTGGCATCCGAGCCAGGCGGGTTCCATTCATCCAGGTTGTTCAGAACCTGGCGCCTGGCGAGACGTTCAAGATCCTGGATGACGGCTTGCGCCAGTGGCGCCGCCTGCGGGTGGCACCAGAGTGCGTCGAATTCCTCCTGCACCCACTGAACAGATTCTGGCGACGGATCTTCCCAGACCAGCTCATAGTTGTGCTTCCAAGCGGATTTGGTGTCGTTGGTGCTGCCAATAAAACTGGTCTTAGAACCATCCGCAGCAGTAATGACGCCCGCCTTGCCGTGGATCAAGCCAAAGGCTTCATCGGGCAGCACGCGCACTTCCAATTTTCCGCTGCTCAGAAAGTCATACAGGCGCTGGAAGCGCAGCCGAACTGCTTCACTATCGCCATATTTGGCAACCTCATCCAATAACGCTTCTGGCGCAGAGGCAGCCCAGGATTTCCAGAGTGCAATAGATGCAGCCTTGGCGGTATGCACATCAATCGGCTTGAGCGCTGAGTTGCAAATCACGCGGATAGGCCCGCTCATGCTTTCGAGCTGCTCGCCGACCAGTTCAAACAAGGACGAGTTGAAATACCCGGCGATACGGTCGTAGGACTGCGCACCTTTCAGGCGTTGGCTGAGAAAGGCGTGGTCGAGGCGGGTACGGCGGGATGAGTAGCGATTTATGGTTGGCATAAAAATTTGACTTTCGGCGCGTAACGGAGTAAAATGAGGTGACGTAATAAAACGGTTCGACCGTTTTACCCGCGCCCGACGACAAGGTTGCCAAGTGAGGTGGCCTTCTCAAGCCAGTCTTGAGATAGTCGGGGGTGTTTTATTTAATCCACCCACCACAAGTCGGCCACTTTGTTGGAAAAGGTATGAGCATAAGCTGGCTCTTTTGCCCAAACCTGCTGGCGAATTGCACCAGCCAGCATATCCGCCAGTTGCAATCCATCATCGAAACGCGAATCACTGGCGATAAGTTTTTTGAATGGACGCTCACGCCCGGCTTGTTTATAGGCTTGCGAGAGTTGAATACGTAAGCTTTTTAGAAAACTTTCGGGTGCGCCATCCATAATCAGGATGTCATTGGCTATATCCAGAGGGGATGCGCGCAAAGTCAATTTGATCAGCAATTCCATTGGCAGTTCTGTCCCATTCAAGGGCCGCAGGTAGGATGGCAAGTTCTCTTTGATGAGAACAGCGGCTCGTACTCGAAATTCCAGGGATTGGATGGTTTTGAAAAACAGTTCCTTCTGGTTAGAGTTCATTTTGTAGAAATGAAATTCAAAATGGGAGGAAAAGCCTAATTGTTGGCGCAATGCCAGCATTTCTGGAATCGCTTCACGGTTAGGCAACTGCGCCATAACGAGCACATAGTAAGGGGAGCTAGAGGCGTGCTGCAAACCAGGTTCACCTGATTCATCCACATAAAAGTATTGGGTCATACGTGATCATTCCTCACCGCGCCCAGCAGTAATCCTGCAGATGCGGCATCCTTGTGCCAGTGCGCCACGGTGCTGACGTTGCGCAGTGCGGCCAGGTAAACCAGGATGTGGTTGATTTTCTCGCGGCTAGCCCAATAGTCTGGCAGCTCGGTCTTTAAGTAATTAAGACCTTCGCGGGTTTCATCGCTCTTGCTAACCTGTGCAACCGCAAATAAACACTGACGCACCAACGAGCCAGCAAAACCATCACCAGAGAGACCTTTCTTGCCAAATTCGCTGGCGCTCTTCAGGCGGGTTTCGTTGGCTTTGCCGCTTTCCAGCAGTTCGGTGTAATCATTTGCGCCAAAACCGCGGGCCAGCTCCTGGTATACGCCCGAGCGGTACTCGCCGTGACTCTCGACTTCCAGGCCCTTTAAATAGAAGCGCTCGGCCGGGTTGAGCTGCTTCCACAGTTCAGCGTCCAGGTCATGCGGCAGCAGGTGGTCGCAGGCGATCTTGACCGCACGGCGAATGAGCGCTTCGACCGGGCCGGTTTCGCCGGCTTTACGCGGGCGCAGGATCTCTTTCTCTGGATTGATCTCTTCGATCGGCTGGCCGGTGAGCACGCGCAGCGCGGCGGCATAGGCGGCCAACTGATAATCGGAATCGCCAAAGTTCGGATCACTGTCATCTTCCATGCGAGTCATTTCATCCAGTTGTCGGCGTACCTCGCTCTCCACGCGCTGGTTGACTTCATCCAGGAAGAGCGGCTCGCTCTCGGTGCGTTTGCGAAGCACGAGCAGCACTGTGCCCTGCACATAGTTGCCCGCCTTGAGTACTGAATTCGTCTCGGTGGCAATTGTCCAGGCGGCGGTCACGCGCAGCCCGGCAGCCCATAGAATCATGGTCAGGTCGGCCCAGACTGCCGCATCCTGGTGCGTGAACATAACCACCTGCATGCCGTTGTCTGGCATATTTTGTGTAAGTCTTTTGTAACAATCAACCATAGATTGTCGAAAAGATTCGTCACTACCACTTACAGCTAATGCCCTTTTTGAATCAGTGTACCAGTCTGGAAAGCTCTTGGAGATATGGGAGTCATACCAGGCAAGAAAGAATTCTGAAATTTCATCATACTTAACTGCATCTGCATACGGGGGATCTGTAATCCAGAAATCACATACGGCGGTTATTTTGCGGACATCTTTTGTTTGAATCTGAGTCTTTGTAATAAATTTTTCTGGTTTTGAAATATCCAACAATAATGATTTGTGTGTTAGGGAAGGTCTACAACCGAAATTAACCATAGTGTTTAATGCTTGGTTTGTAAACACATCCATAACCCCGCCAATCCCCCCACCATCTGCGGGTTTCCAGCGTGAGAGTTTTGAGTTGTAATTAATAATTCGTCCAAGCAAGAGAGTATTTTCTGCTGGGAATTTGCTATTAAAAATCTGGTCGGAGAATAATCCGGCTATAAGTAATTGGCGAGGTAAAAATAAATGATGCCAATAAGTCCAACCACGAGTCCGTATAGGTTCATCTGTTTTTACGCCTGGTTCAATTCGTCTGGACGGGAGAAACCCTTTCCGCTGCCATTGTGAAAAACGTTCGTTTACCAGATATAGAACGTGTTGTTCTCGTTGTAAGTCATCTTGAATAACAGATCGATAGTGACGGCGTACTTTCTCTTTTCCATCTTCGTTAATATACTTCTCGACCCAACGAATGCAATATAAACGATCTTGAAACACGTCATTTGGTCGAGGGGCAAAATCTGACAATTCCCACATCCGCATATCATTTCTTATAACTTCTAGTGGTGTAGACATCGATGTCATGGGGTGTATTAATCGGGAATCTTTGACTGTTCCTTCTGATGCAGCTACAAAATATTCTTCATCTGACACGTTTTCTACGATATCCATATCATATCTTTTCAAGTCAGAGTTTGGTATCAAGCGGACGATAGTATTATTTTTTGGCGCAACTGCGAAAGTAGAGAGTAGGGGTACTTTCCAGCCAGTTTCTGGATCAAGCACTTCAACGCAATACAAATAAGCATCTGCTCGCCACCCCAGTGAATTATGCTCAATTCCCCATTCTGCCAATTTCTTCTCGACACTTTGGAAAATTTCCATCTGTGATTGTTGAATTCTAGCCACATGTTCATCGCCACTACCAATAATGTTGATTGACGCCCAAGAGAGTAATGCTGCTGCCGGGTTCAAATCAGAGCCATAGGCATCGCAGCCCAGACGCATGGCTTCGAACGGGATCGAACCTCCACCAGAAAAAGCATCGCCCACCCTTGGAGTATGCCCAAACCGCTTTTCGCCCAGTTCATGCACAAGTTCTTTCAGATTCTTGGCCTTTGTGCCTAAATGGGCGTTAATTTCATTCCAGGTTTTTGGACTGGGGCCTTCTATCTGCTCCGGTCGGTCACAGTATCCCAGTTTTTCATCATAATTCATACGTTCAAAAACCAGTTGCTGGAGCTCGTCTTTCTCTTTCCGGTCCAACTGTTTTAGCTGATTCTCATTGGACTGGTCAATAAAACGGCTACGTAAACTCGTAGGTAGTGTTACCAATTCTGCAAGCAAGCGTCCCTGCGAAATGGGTTTGCTTTTGCGAAGTAGCAGACCTGCCCGATCCATAGTCATCAACTTTAAGAAAATATCATGATCTTTCTCTGGTTCATTTGAAATAGGCATTAGCAATCCGAGCAAGACCGCTTGTACTAACACTAATGGCTTTCGCCCCCACCACTTACCCAATGTCGGCAATGTTTGACCTGTGCCCGCCATACGCTCTTTATAACTTTCCATCGAAACCTTGGCGACCGGAAACTGCTGTTCGATGAAAGCTAGAGCATTCGCGAGGGGAGGAGTTGGCTGAGTTGTGTCGGTCATCGGGGTTCCTTTTTTATGTCAGTGCATTGAAGGGTAATTTCCTCGACCGCGTCAAATCTTCCGTCCATTGAGCGGGTTGCCACGTGTGGAAGATCGCCACGTGTATGATTAGATTGCCACATCACCAAAGAACGCATGATCTCCTCGTATACCACCCCGCTGTTATTGTGGGATGAATGGTGGTTAAGCTGTTTCTTCGTCAGTATTTGAGGCCAGAGCCTGCCACATAGGGCCCGAGTCGGCGCGACGGAAAAACTCGGGCGTCTGTGCGCTACCACCCAACACCGGATTTTCAGTGAGGGCGTAACGCACTGCCTTGCGCCAGCCGCGGCTGCGGTCGTTAATGCCATGACCGGTGGCTGCGGCAGTCTGCGTATACAACCACCAGCGTTCCTCAGGCACCAGGCCTTTCCAGTTGGCCAGGGCGGTCGGGATGAGCGCAGGGTCGGCTTCTTCGATGGCCCATGCCAATAACACCAACTCCTTGCCCAACTCGCGGCGAACCAGATTGTGCCCGGCTCGCCAGGCGCCGCCTTTTTTACCCATCTTTTTCAAACGCATGTTAAAAGCTGCGCGCAGTTCATCAGCAATGGCATCCCACTTGGGGCGCGCCAGCAGCACGCGGATCTGCCCATCCTGCCGGGCGGCCGTGGTTACTTCACTGGAGCCAACCTGTTCATCCCAGGTCAGATGCTCACTGATCCTGATCTGCGAATCGCCCCCACGCGGAATATCCACCAGAAAATGGTGGCTGCTTTCCAATTGGTCAAAACCAAAGGAGTTCTTGATCAGGGTCAGTAAGGTTTCATTCATAAAAGCGGTTTCTCGCTAAGACGCCAAGGGTGCCAAGGAAAAGCGAAATGAGATTTTCTTTGCGTTCTTTGCGTCTTGGCGTGAAACAGGTTTTAAACATTTCTCGCTAAGGCGCAAAGAACGCCAAGGTAAACCTTTTTATTTTTCTATTCGGGCAACCCGTTTACGATCCTGGTAATCCCGTTTTTGATCAGCACAACATTGAAATTGATCAACAATCCGAGTCGTTTGTTGCTTAATTTCAGGTAGGTCAACAATTGCTTGAAGTGCACCGGATGAACTTCTTCCACAGATTTGAGTTCAATAATCACCAGATCATTTACGATCAAATCGGCTCGAAAACCTTCATCCAGGGATATGCCATCATAATTCACTGGCATCGGGGCTTGCCGCCTGACATCCAGGCCGCGTTTATGCAGTTCATAAGCCGTTACGCATTCATAAACTGATTCCAGCAAGCCAGGGCCGAGGGCAACATGTATTTTATAGGCCACATCCACAACAATTTTGGCTATTTCATTCTCAGTCATTTTATCTCTCGCAAGCATTTCTCGCCAGGACGCCAGGAACGCAAAGGTTTTTTATCAGTACTTCTTGGCGCACTTTGCGTCTTTGCGTGAGACTGATCTTTTTCTATTGTTTCACTTCGCCAGGTTTCAGTGTGGTCTTGATCTCTTCGACCCAGTCCAGCAGATCCTGACCCAGCTCAAAATACAGATTCTTGACCACAAGCTGTACCTGTCCGCTGCCCTGCAGTTTGCGCATTACAACCAGCGTCTCTTCAAGGGTTTCCGGAGAGACCTGCTTCTGCTCATACATGCTCAAATCGATCCATTCCTGGTTACCACCTTCGCCCATGATGGTCACTTGTAAGCCGGAAAAGAGAGCCTTATGTTTTTTGGCGCGCTCGATCAACTCATAAGAATCTTTCGTACTGCCCGGCTTAAATTCCTTCTTCCACTGCGCCGGGCGTTTGAGATCCACTTCCGGAGTTTGCTCACCTTTGCCGTCTGGATCAATCCAGGTGACGATGAAACGTTCCACCTGCGACATGATCCCGTCTCGCTCAGCAACCGCCAATACAAACTGGCTGCCCTGCGGAATGAAGAAATCGCCATCATAGCTGGCTCCAGCCACCTTTGGGTCGGAACCATCCGTGCTGTAATGGATGGCAGCATCTGGCGCAGCCTTGAGCTGCATTTTCTTCCCGCCACCCGCCTGGTAAATCTTGTGTTTCAGCGTGATGCGGTTCTGCCAGTTGACCGCTTCGCCGGTTTGGTGCTCCAGGCTCGAATCAACTACCAGGAACGAAGCGCGCAACTCACTGGTCTTGAGCGTTGAACCATCCAGCCTGGCTGAGGCGGTACTTGCAGATGCGCCATAATCGTAATAGAGCATGTCACCGTTGACGGCAGTCACTTTCAAGGTGGCTTCGCCAGTCTCATCATCCCGGCTGACTTCCTGTACACTGGCCTTGGTTGTCGGCTGCGGGAAGGGTCCCTTATCAATATAGCCGCCGTTTTCGCGCCAGATGTCCTTAAGCAGGCATTCATCTTTCAGGCCGTCCAGCGCCCTTGGATGATGCCACTGCCATCTGGGCAGCATGCCAGCCCGCTTACGGATCTCATTCCAGGGCATGTTCTGAATGGTAAACAGGCGCTGCTCGCATTTTTTGCGGAAGGTGTCACCGGTGATATTTTCCTCGAACTTGGCTTTCTCTTTGAGGAGCTCAACGATCTGTTTTTCACCGTTGTAGGCATTGCCCTCAAACTTCATGCTGAAATCGGCCTTGTTCAGTACCGGAGCATCGGCCTCAGTCAGAGGATACCAGAGTGTGGTAAAGGTCTCGCGCACCGCCGAATGGAAGATATTTTGAATTTTGTCCGAGATATCTTTGGCCTGTACCACTTGCGGATCACTGGCAGGCAGCTTGTCATCCGCTTGGTCTTTCAGAATCTGCTGGATGGCTTTCAGGCGCTTGCCAGTATCCAACAATTGGTCATACGTATTGCGCGAGCCGCTCAGGAAAGCCACGCGGTTTTTCCAGGTGGCGTTATCAAAATACTCTTTCAACTTCGGATTCAGCCCGCTGCCGGTGTAGGGCTCAGTCACCACCAGGGTAACATTATCCTGCTCCAATTCGATCTCATCGAAGGCAGGCAAAGCCAGCACCTTCTGGTAGCACCAACCCTGGGTTGGCTTGAAAAGCTCTACCAAATGGGTACGCAATTCTTTGACAGCCTGCTCAGGCAAATAAGCCTTGACCAGCGTTTCCAGTTTTGAGTTCAGATTTTCAACATTCTTGAAAAAGAGTTTGCCATCCCGGTCGCTGTGCAGGTACCAGGCCGCCGTGGCAAGTTTTTCCAATACATCGCTTTTCAGGCGGCTCAGGTCGCGGCCTGGCTCGGCCAGGTATGCCACCAGTTCTGGCATGCTTAAGCCAACCACCGCGTTGGGCACATTGGCCAGCGAGGCCATCAGTAGCAGGCGGCAAGCGTCGCGCGTGTCACTGTGACCCAATTGAGAATCCATCACCTCAGCCACGGCGCCGCCATTCGATGCGATATCATGCGCGATGGCATTTTCCAGCGTGTTGTTGATCTGGCTCAACTCGGAACGGGTTTCGCGATCATTGAAGTCCAGGTCGTGCGCCGAAACCAGGTAACGTTTATCGGCCTCGCCCGAACTCCACATGCGCGAAACGATAATGCGCATCAAACGGATGAGACCGCGGGTCTGCTGAAAGCCGGGGTTTTCACGGAAGCGCGCGTACAGATCACGAATGGCCGGATGGAACGGATAGGCAGCTTCAATACGTCCGGCAAACTGCTCGGGCGATTCGCTGGTAATATCCATCTGTTTGGCTTCACGTATCGCCTGGGCATATTTCTGGGCTACTTCGGTGATCTGCGCCGCGGGGGGTGTGTTTTCGAAAAGCCGCTTGCGCAGGATGTGATAGAGCTCATCGGAACCCATGCGCACCGGCTCCAAATTCATGGCCGAGCGATTGGTCTCTTTTTCGAAATTCTGCAGCACCGCCGCGATCTGCTGCCCGCCTTTTTCGTAGGAAGCCACCAGGTCGGTGATCACCAGGCAAACCCGCGCGCAGGATGCGCGGCCAACCGCCACCAGTAGATTGGAAAGCGCAGTAGCGGTCACATTCGCCAGGTCTGAATTGCCAATCGCAATCGAACGGGCATTTTCAAAATAGGGCGGCAGTTCATCCAACAGAATCAGGACCGTTTCACCTGCCAATAAAGTTTCCCAGGCAGTCTGCCCAGGCGCGCTCAGCGGCGAATAGAGATCCTTGAAATGTTCTTTTTTGCCCAACTGCTCCGCGATTGCGCCCCAGATGCCAAGCGGAGCGTCCGATTCGCGTCCAGAGAAGGCCACCACTTTGACAGGTCCCAGACCGGGATCGGTCTTATAAATCTTGCCCATCACCTTTTCGCGAAATTCCGGGTGCTGGGCGAGCAACCCCAGGGTCAGCAGGTTGTGGGTCTTGCCGCCGCCCATTGCTTGTTTAAGCCTGAACACTCCCTGGTTTGATTTGCCCTCCATACGCCGGAAACCCTCCAACAACAGGGTC
>CAZHWV010000030.1:0-34625 GCA_964536185.1 uncultured Anaerolinea sp.
GTCCCTTGACCTGTTCGATTTGTCCTTCGATGTTGGTCAATTCCTGGTTGATACGCAGGGATTCTTCGACTGTCTTTGCGTCGGTCAGAAAAGCGCGGATACGGTCACCTGTGGCTTCAAGATTGGCAAGTTGTGACTGCAGATCCACGTATTCGCTGGTAACATCCTGCCCGGAGGCGTTTTCATCGAGGACCCGCAGGGCCAACCCACGCAGGCGGCGCATGGCTGTTTCAAACTGGCTGACCGGCACCCCAATGCTAATGGTGGCGAACTTGTAATTTTCCTCGTTTGCAGCCTGGTACCATACGCGCGAAGAGATGATGTAACCACCCACATCGCTGACCACCTGCATACTGCGGTCAATGGCGCTGTCGGTTTGTTCCACCAGCAGTTTGATCTCAGCATTTTTGATGATCATGCGCTCAGTTTGTGCGCTGGTCAGCGATTCTGTTCCGATTTGAATGGTGGCGTTATCGGGCAGTGTATTCGCTGCCGCCCCACCCGCGACGTTGACTTCCGGCATAGTGACCGGTTCAGCGCCGGATTTTTGAGCCGAAGGCTCAACCTCCTGCGGGGCTTGAGCGGAATACAGGTCGGCGGCGGCAGGCGGGGCTGCCATGCCCACCTCGGGAGCTCGAGTTGGCGCGGCGGCGCCTGCGCAGGCAGAGAGTACCAGCGCTGTCAGGATAAGTGCGAACAAGGCAATACGAATGGGTGACTTCATGTGATCCTCCAAGCTAAGGCTGCATTTTTCCAGGATTCGGCGCCCTGGAAAATACGGTGAGTGGGTGTACTGCTTGTTAGACGCGCACACCCCAAGTTTTGTTCCCCCGTTACAGCCCCAGGATCAAATTCTTCTTTTCTAGCCAGAGTCCTACCACGCTCAAGGCACCGATCAGTGCCACAATCTGAACAATAACCAACCAGGCTGGCGCAACGCTGTACCAACCTGGGATATCCGGCAGCACCATCAATCCCAAAAAGAGCAGGTGCAATATATACATCAACAGGGGATTTTTCCCCCAGGCCGCCAGCACAGGCAACCTGATTTTGAACCAGTGGAATGCAGCAAAGACAATCCCGCTGCAGGCCAGACTGATAAGCAGAACGGCAAAACCACGAAACTGGTCAAGCGCTTCCAAGCGGGGAATTGTTTTCAGCATCGTAGCGCTCGATCAACCCAGCTTCACCTTCACCCGAACCAATCCGGCACGGTCGTGCCGAGCAACCAGTTTCACATTCCCCGCTTTAGGCGCATGGATAACCCATTCAGCTTTGATGCGATCGCTGGTGGATTCATCAAATTCATCCAGCATGGCATTTTTGTATGCGCGGCCTTCCAGTTGGGCAAACTCCTCGCGTAGTTTGCCTGCTTGCAGGGTGGCGCCTTTGGGTAATTCAATTTCGCAGATTACCCCGCGAGTCACCTTTTTCTCCAGGGCCTTCTTGGTAACGTAGGTGGGCAGCCAGCCGGCATTTTCAGCCACCAGGCGCACCCGGTAGGTTTCACTCCCGATTGGCGTTACGCTGGCTTCACGCACAGCCAGCTTGGGAGAGATCAGCGAGTTCCAGACCAGCCAGTCCGGGAAGCGTTCAAGTTCTTTTTCAAGGAAAGCAGCCGGTGGGTTGGTCCACATGCGCAGCGAATCCCAACCCCCCAGTTCCACCTGCCCCAACTGTGGATGCTGGAACCCATACCAGTTAACATACCCTAAGCCAGACAGTTTCTCATCATTCCATTTGATCAGTTTCAAATCATCTGCAATGGGATGCTCTCGGTACCAATCGATAAATTTTATATTTTCAATGCCAGCTTGCGCCTGCGGGCTCCAGATCTCGACCGTCCAGGCAAACATGCCCAGGTGGTCATACAACCAGGTGTCAAACCCGCCGGTGATGATTTGCTTGGGATGGTATTTGAAATCGTGAAATACAGATACATTTGGGTAGCCTGTCATTTTTGTACCCTGTGCGCCGATTTTTTGGAAGGTCCACAGGTCTTCAGCGGGAAAATCCTCGTCAGGACGATCATCATAAGGCCGCAATAGGACGCCACTCATCGTATGAAAAGTAACCGCGCTGTAGATATTAGGATGTTTAATGATGAAATCGGCCAGGTTGCGTGCTTCCGGCTCACTGATGGGATAAGGGCCAGCCCCTTGCTGATCCACTTCCTGCCGCCAGTTGACCGGGAAGTTGCGGTTGAGGTCAAGCCCTTCCTTGGGGCCACGCACCTGGATGGTAGTACCGTCATAATTTTTGATCAGGCCTTCGGGCAAAACCCGGTAATACGATCCGCCGCTTTCGACAGGTTCGCGCCGGATCATCAAGCGCGGATCGTCAGGATGGCATTTCCAGGCACCGTTTGGGTCAGGGATGCGCATCGACAAGATACGTCCATCACCGTCAATATCCTCATTAGCCATCAAGCCCTCGACGGGCTCCTCATCAAAAGGATAGGGACGCGTGCTGGAACGGATGACTTTGGGATGGTCAGCCAGGGCCCATTCGGCGCCATCCGGGTTTACTCGCGGGCAGATGTAAAATGCGCGCGTATCGAGCGCATCCGTGACCGATTTATCCTTTCCATAGCGAGTGAGGAGTGAATTCAGGAAATACAGGTTGGCCGCCGAGGCTGCCAGTTCCGATGCGTGGATATTGCCATCCACCCATAAGGCCGGCTTTTCAGTATCTGTGCCGGTTTTGAAGTTAGTCACGGTCAGCAGCCAGACATCGCGACCTTCGTGGCTTTTGCCGATTGATTCAACTTTTGCGAGTTTGGGATATTCCGTGGCAAAGGCCAGCACGAGTGAGGTCAGATCATCGTAGCGATAGAACCGGTCAAATTTAATTTCGGGCATGGGAATTTCTCCTTGTACAACTTAACACTTCGCTGCAAAACGGTCGGTTATGTCACAAAATTCCAAAAAGGATACTCAAAGTGAAGGTTATTTTACGATCCAGGTGGCTGTGGTCTCAGCCATGCCCCTTCTGCCAGCATAACTTGTCGTCATTATTTTTATCCGCAGTCATATTGGGTCAAATTTTCCCCTTTTCCCCTGGAAGGCAAGACGCCAAGATTAAAGCATAGGGTGTGGATTTTATTATTCGATGTCTTTTGATATAGAAAAGAGTTTTTCAATCTGTGCCAGAACCTCGCGTGTTTGATCCAGCGATCCCAGGATGCGCTGAGCGCTACTCGGGTTTGCCGGCTCTGGACCCGGAACGGCCTCGGTGGGTTTAATATCTTTTTGAGGGGTGGGCAAGACAGCGGTGCGGGCCACAACAGGCAGGCCTAGTGGGTAGCGCCAGGCTCCCAAAAGCTTTTTAGCTTCTTCTTCACCGGCCAAAAGCTGAATATCGGTAGGGGAGTTGATCAAGATTTGTGGACGCCGTTCATAGGCTGTCAGCATGCCAGTCACACTCAACCATTGATCCTGATATTCGTCCGGATTTTTACCACTGGCCTGATAAAGCTGCAGCGCTTCATTCCACAAGACGATCGTAAAGCATTTCCAGCGCCAGGAGCCCATATTCAGGAACACATGCGGGGTGTCGTCTTTGGATATGCCACGGAAAATTTCGCTGACCTTGCCCACCACGGTGATCCCCTTGCCAACCCGCGTAAGCAAGCGCGAACGGAAATTAGCATCAAAAATTGGGGTTTGTGGCCTTGGAGCGACCGGGATTTCTCGACGCGTAACATCCAGGGGCTGGCAAACGACAAAATCGACCAGCCTGGGCACCATCCCAATCTCGCTGGTACAGATCTGGCGAAACTGGTTGACCGGCGCTTTCATATCCGGCAGGGTTTCCAGTTCTTGCAACAACACTGATTGGTATGGATTGAGAAAATCGTCGCGCCGGAACAGGAGTCCTTCTCCGCCAGTTTCGTAGCGATCCAGGAGAGCCGAGTTGTGGCTGAGCGCCTTCAGCGCCAGGTAAATAACGATAGCCGAAAAACGGTCCAGGCTGGTATCAAAATGTACTTCCGAGCGGCCTGGCAGTTGGAAATTAACATTGCCTATCTCGCTGCTTTTGCGGCCCTGCAGGGCTGGAACAAACATGCCATCATAATCCACCAGTACGATCTTACCGTTATGAACCAGGATATTACGGTGCGAAAGATCGCCATGAGAGACGCCCAGTCTTTCCATCTCGGTTACCACCCGTAAAAACTCACCGCTGAGATCCTGCAATAAGGCCTGCTCTTTAACATTTTTGACCAGGAAGGCTTCGAGCGTTTCACCTTCTACCCACTTCATATAAGTGATCGGATACCAATTGCCGCGCACCAAGACGCCATTCATCAGAAAGCGGATGGGAATGAAGATGTCGGACGGATTGGACCTCAGGAAAGAACTTATAGCCAAATAACGCTGGGCGCGGTCTGGAACAAAGCTATGAAAACAGCGCACCGCCACCTGCTGAATGGGGTTGGTAAGTTTGTAAGTGAGGGCAAACCCCCCCGAACGCACACGCGGCAACCCCCACAAGTCAGTTTCAACCGTGCTAAATTTCAGCTCCGGTGCATTAAAGCAGATCGCCGGGCTTTGCAGCACAGCCTGATATTCGTTAAATGAAGGAAAGGTTGTCTTAGCCATCCGTATTTTATTTTAATCCTGTTTCTCGTCAATGTGAATCCAGACGAGGGTAGTGTCGTCATTCTTAATCTGGGTACCTGCACGCAGCTCTTGTAGCCAACTGGCAAAGCGCTCGGCTGTACTCAGGCCAGCGCGCAACTCGGTTATCAGACTGACCAGGCTTGATTTTTCTTGTTCACGCACGAACCAGGCTGCAAGCGCATCAGTCATCAGAAAAAAGTCATCTCCGGCAGCCCAATCACCCGCGGCACACAAATCCTGTGCTCCACTCCAGAAGCCCATATTGCGCGTGGGGTTTGAGGAAAGCAGCAAAGGGTTATTCTTAAAATCGGCGGCGGAGAGGGGTGGAAAATGGGTCTGAAGCGTTTTTTTGCGGATTTGAAAGAGGCAGCTATCTCCGATAGCTAACGCCTGCCAAGTGCCGACAGTTTTGGTCAGACGCGCTCCAGACACAGGCTGCAAGCTCAGCCACAACAAGGTGGCAAAAGCACCCTCCCGCACTTTCTCTTCGGCATGCCAGGGGAGCGAACGGACTGCGATATGCGCACGCCATTGCGCCTGGGCAGCTGCAGTCAGCTCTGCCAGACGTTCCGGTAAATATTTTTGGGCTACAGCTGCCACCAGCAGACGAGCCCAGATGCGAGAGAAGGAGGTCTGTGTAGCCCCATCGGCAACAGCACAGGTAAAGGTGGACTGCGCTGCGATGTTTTGCTTTTCGATCTCTGGGAAAAAGGCGTCTTCGTTTTCTTCCGGGCTGTTACCCAGTTTTGCAACTGAGTAGGCCTTCCATTGAATTTTTAGCGCAGTTTTCATCGTTAGCGCAAATTGGCCGGGCGGGTCCCAATTTCCAGCGCCTGGACAATCCCGGCAATATCCGCGTTATATACCAGGCCCCTGGCGCCTTCCAGCAACTCCGCTCCCAGTAAATCCTGCGCAGTCTGGCGCATCTGGCGGGGCAAAGGGCTAGACATCTCAAACATCTTTTTTGAGGCGTGATCGGGCAAGTCAGCATTGCTACCAGGAAAAAAGACCTGCTGGGCGAACTGATTGGAAGATGCATGCACAGTAAGCAGAATGGCGTTACCATCGGATGTGGACAAAGTTTTGATGGCTTCGGCCAGTGGACGCGGGTCACCGTCGTTTGATTCTCCGTCAGTCAGGTTGATCACAGTAGGGGGGTAAGATAGCGGGTGTTCCTCGACCCAGGGGCGCAGAATTGCCTCAGCCCGTTCGAGAGCGGCGCACATCGGTGTTTGCCCGCGCGCCACCGGATCGACCCATACTGGGAATTTACGGCTGACTTCAATAATTCCACCCACGCCATCCGATTCTTTCTTGATACGTTCTTCAATCCGCAGCGGGTTCTGGTAGATTTCATCGATCCAGGCCAGATCCTGCCCTTGCAGCTCACCGCCGAGCAGCGAACTGACTCCGAAGCCATAGCCAAGGACGCCGATCTGGTAATAACGGCGTACATCTACATCTTTCGATGCAGAAACGACCAGGCTTTGAATAACTTTATTGAGGGCGTCGGCAACGAACTGGGCTTTTTTAGGGTTTCCTGGTATACCCATAATCGGGTCGACCATCGAGGTGGAATGATCTATCAGGAACAAGAAACAGGTTGGGGTTGAGCGGTTGATCTCTGCTTCGTATGCCATAGGGGTTTCTCCCGTATCCAGCGATTTTGAATATGAAATGTCATTATAATCCCGATGATGCTTCTCAATCACTGATTTAAACAAGAAATAGAGGATGGAAAAGCTGACAGGAAATTGGGGTATTTCACACCTGCATTATCGGTTGACCCAGGGCATAGATTTGTTGGCGTGGCAGTTTCGCGGCAGGTAACTCAAGAAACTTGCCTGACATGTATTCAATTCCCATTGGAAAAGGACCAAACTCCGGAATTATTCTTATGAAACGCTAACTTGACAGGCAATAATTTGTAACTATAATTGTTACAAATGAATTCAAACCAGCAGTTTGCCGTTTCGTGTCACATCCTTGCTATTCTGGCCGCGTACCCAGATACCGCCGTGACTTCAGAAACTATCGCGCAAAGTGTGGATACTCACCCGGTCGTCATCCGGCGCATCATGTCAGATCTACGCAAGCACGGCCTGGTAAATTCTCGCCCAGGGACAAGCGGCGGTTGGCGTATGGTCCGTCATGCTTCAGAGCTCAGCCTGCGAGAGGTTTATCGTGCCGTTAATCATGAGGCTGTGCTATCGCTGCACCAGCATCCCAACCCGAATTGTCCGATTGGAGCCAATATCCAGAAAACACTCGGCAATGTGTTTGGAGATGCTCAGAAAGCCATGGAACTCGCCCTGGATAAAGTCAGCGTTGCAAATGTGCTGGAAAATACCCTGCAAGTAAAATCTCAACCCATGCTGGGTGAGATGGAGGTCTATGACTGAAAAAATGCCGGTACTGTTTGTTGGGCATGGCAGCCCCATGAATGCGATTGAAGAAAACGAGTTTGCTCAAGCCTGGATTAAAATGGGTGATTTGCTAAGCAAATCACAATTCTCCAGGCCAAAAGCCATCCTGGCAATCTCGGCTCATTGGGAAACCATGGGGACGAAAGTCACGGCCATGGAAAAACCCAGGACCATTTACGACTTCTACGGTTTTCCAAAAAAACTCTATGAAGTCACCTACCCATCGCCAGGTTCACCCGATCTCGCCCAGACCATCAAGAAGGTGATCAAGCAGACAGAAGTTCAGCCGGACATGGCCTGGGGGCTTGACCACGGCACCTGGTCGGTGTTGAAACGCTTGTTTCCCCAGGCAGATGTACCTGTTGTCCAATTATCTCTTGACCGATCTAAAAACCCCCGGCATCATTACCAGCTCGGGCAGCAGTTAAAAGAACTGCGCGAGGAGGGTGTGCTCATCATCAGCTCTGGTAACATCGTCCACAACCTGGGCATGGTTGTTTTTGATGATAAGCTCAAGTTTGACTGGGCCGAGGCATTCGATGCCAGGATCAAGCAGTGGATTCTGGATGATGACCACGAACCGATGATCGCATACGAAAAGCAGGGACGAGCCGCAGAGCTGGCCATTAACAGCGCAGAACATTACCTGCCGCTACTTTATACCCTGGGGCTCAAGGATCAGGCTGATCCGATCAGCTTTTTCGCCGATAAAGTGACTTATGGCGCGATTTCGATGCGTTCAATTAAATTCGGCTAAAAAATCAATTGGCCAGCGCTTACCCACCATCTCAGCGAAGTAATTCGTTACTAAAAACGGACCAATATTCATGAGACCCCATGTTTTTATCAACGTTGCGGTGACGGCTGATGGTAAGATGGATACCGTTGAACGCAAAGGTACTGGTATCTCATCCGCAGCGGACAAGGCGCGAGTCTTACGCCTGCGCGCGGAGGCAGATGCTGTAATGGTTGGTGGGCAAACCTTGCTTGCTGAAGATCCAAAACTGACGGTGCAAACCGAACAATTGCGCGCCGAACGCAAAGCCAAAGGCCTCACAGAAAACCCGATCAAGGTCGGCGTCGTCACACGAGCTACGCTCAAGCCTGATGGCAATTTTATGACAAGTGGCCCGGCGCGCAGGGTTATTTTTACCACCAAGCAAACCTCGCCCGAACAGATTAGCGTTCTATCAAACCTCGGCGCAGAAGTCTACGTGCTCGGTGAAAAAAGAGTCAACCTGACTCTGGCCCTTGAAACCCTATACTCGCTAGGTGTACGCCGGCTGATGGTCGAGGGTGGGGGCAGGCTTAATTTTGAGCTGTTACGCGAGGACCTTGTGGACGAATTATCGCTGTATCTGGCCCCCAAGATTTTTGGCGGACAGACTGCTCCCACGATGGCCGATGGCGAAGGCCTGGTTGGATCTGCTGCTTTGAACTTGAAACTGGTGGATGTCCAGGTCCTGGACGAGTCTGGGGGCGTGATCATCCGCTACCGAATATCAAATTCATGATTGAAAAAAGGGAAAACAAATGACGATCGATCACATGCACCTCCCCATTGAACAGTTATTGGATGAAAGCCGCGCGCATGAATGTGATGGCTGCGGCGAAGAGCATGTCTGCGTCAAGATTGCCTCGATTGCTGAACTACCCACCCGCTTTGGAGATTTCCATATTGTGGCATTTTACAACAACCAGGACGGTAAGGAACATGCTGCCATCGTTAAAGGCGACGTGACCGACAGTGAAGATGTGCTTGTGCGCTTGCACTCCGAATGCCTTACCGGTGACGCCTTTGGTTCACTGCGCTGCGACTGTCGTGACCAGCTAGAGGCGGCCTTAACCGCTATCGGAAAAATGGAAAAGGGGGTTGTGCTCTACCTGCGCCAGGAAGGGCGCGGGATTGGCTTGACCAACAAAATCCGGGCATATGGTCTGCAAGATTACGGCATGGATACTGTCGAAGCCAACCTGGCCCTCGGTTTCCGCGACGATGAGCGCGATTACGCCGTTGCCGCCCACATGCTGCAGTCGCTCAAGGTTAAGTCTGTTCGCTTGATGACCAATAACCCCAAAAAGATCAATGATCTGACCAAGTATGGCGTCCAGGTCAATGGCCGCATCCCGCACGTCCTCCCGACCAATCCCTACAACGAGTTTTACTTGCGCACTAAAGTCGAAAAATCCGGTCATCTCATCGACTTGAAAGATTTCAAGGGCAAGAAACATCTCCTGGAACAAAGCGACCGCCCAATGGTCAAGGGCATGAGCGAGCAGCAGATCAAGGCACTGCATGAATAACCCGGCAGTTGTCATTTCTGGCGCGAGCACGGCGATCACCAGTAACTTCACCAGTAACTTCTAGCCCCGCCCATCCTGACCCGCTGAATACAAATATCCGTTATGCTAAAAACCTTTAACGCTCTGCGCTACCCGAATTCCACGCGCACAAGCCTGCTCATCATGATCCTGACCATGCTCTCCCTGCCGATGCTTGGCTGGATCATGGGCGAGGGCTATCTACAACGAGGGATATTGGCAGCGGTGGTGATTCAGGTTACTACTGTGTTGATTATTCTCTATAACACCTGGGGGTTGCGACGAACCATATCTGTTTTTTGCCTTGTTGTCGGCCTGACTTATTTTGCCGAACTGCTCGGAATAACCATCGGCTTGCCATTCGGAAAATACCATTACACCGCAGGCCTTCAACCTCAGATCGCGGGCGTGCCTATGCTCATCCCCCTGGCATGGATGATGATGATGCCCCCAGCCTGGGCAATTGCACAGCTCATTACCCACAGATCAGGTCGCGCCTTAAGTTTCCTGGTTGTTGCCGGGTTGGCCTTCACCACCTGGGATTTGTTCCTTGATCCGCAAATGGTTGCATGGGACTTCTGGCATTGGGAAATCCCAGGGCTGTACTTTGGAATTCCGTGGAGCAATTATGTTGGTTGGATACTGGTTTCTATTCTACTAACTTTTATCGCCAACCCTCAGGACCTGCCCGCCGGACCACTTTCCCTGGTTTATGTATTTACCTGGGTCCTGCAGACTATCGGACAAGGTATTTTCTGGCAGCAACCAGGACCAGCGCTGGTAGGGTTTTTAATTTCGACTATATTTATCATCCTCGCTTTTTTTAGAAGCAAAAACGCAAGTGAAACTCCTTAATGGATGAAAAAACAACTTCTATCAAAGGAAAGCATGCCAAAAAAGAAATATTCCATACAATGGGAATCCGGTAAAGCCGTTTCATTCGAGATCAATGGCGTTGTTCACACCAGCCTTGATCAGATTTCCAATCCCCAAGACTTGCATAAATTGAAAGCGATCATGTCAGCCACAAACAAAGACGGTGCTAATCGTAAGGATCCTCATATTCCCCAAAAACAATCATTTCCGATCGAAAAAGTTGTACTCACAGGGTTCTCAGGCATTGCAGCGATAATGCTATTAATCTCTTTGATCTCATCTGCCAATGCCATCTCAACCATATTACAGGAGAGAAGCGCGCCCGGCAGGGTAGTGGAGATCATTATGCGCCGCGAATATGAGAACGTACAGGATCGAATTGTTCGCGAATACTATTTCCCTGTAGTTGACTTTCGGGCAGATGATGGCCGCCGTCATTCGGTGCAGATGAGCACAGGCAGCGATTCCCCGGAATACGAAAAAGGGGATGAAGTTACAGTGCTGTATGACCCACAACATCCTCTGGATGCGCGAATAAAATCTTTCGGCAGTGCAGCGATGATGTGGATTTTACCCGCCATTACGGGTATCTTGGGGATCTCGTTTCTTACCGCAGTCCTGGCTGTCAGGCGCGTGATGCTTTCAGAGTGATAAGGTTGCCGGCAGCAGACTACCCCTTGAGACAATCTCCAAGCCCATCTGGCAGGTGCCGCTCTGTGCCTGTCTCCCGGTCAACCAGTCTCCAATCGAGAATACACTCCGCAACGGCTGAACCATCCGTGCGAGCGAAACCCACATACCGCAAGCCGCCACTCTGCTGCACGGAAAGCGAATGCGTGGAAATCACCAGGCTTTCGCCCCACACCGCCGGGGACAGGTATTGAACATGGACCCGCTGAATGGCAAACCCCAGTTTTTGTTCAGCCAATCTGGATGAGCTCCAGCCCAGGGTAGATAATTGCTGCATAGCGGCCTCTTCCGCATAGCTGACATAGACAGCATTGTTGACATGTTCCAGCGCGTCCAGGTCCTGCCATTCCACCTGTCGTTGGCTGATGTATGGCGAGGCTGACGGTGTAATTTTCGGAAAACGCTCAAAGGGAAAGACGCGCGGTTCTTCCAACCTGAAGTTTTCAATGATTTTCTCCGGCGGGCTGGTTGGGCGTTGGGTCATGCGATCCATACAGACAATATGCTGAGTACCCTGCGCGATAATCTTGCCACTGTCCTTCAGCTTAATCTCAAAACAACGCGTACCGCGTACTCGCTGCCAATTCACCATCCAGATAGTGAAATCGAACAGATCGTTGTGACCCATGGGGTGGATTAAATGGAGCTCTGTTTCGCGAATCAACCAGAAAAGCCCCAAGACCCCGTCATTTTTTGCACCCAAGCCAAGCGTATCGCCCCAATCGAAAGCTGTTTCGACCAGATAGCGCAGATAACTGCCTGGGCTGACCCGCCCGCTGGCATCTAGCTCTGACCAGCGTACACGAAATGTACGGGTAAATATTTTTGACATCCCTGTTGCTCCTAACCTGCGGCCTGTTTCAAGCGTTCAATCCACAATTTTCTTACGCAGTCGATCGATCCGTACCTGCAAATAAGCCGAAAAATAACCATCGTAGCGCGCCCACAACTCAGGTCGCTTCCAATCACTTCCGGTGACTCTACCCCTGCAGGTGGCTGCGCCGCAGAAACAATCGAATTCGTCGAATGAACTGCTATCTGCCATGGCATAATCAAAAGTGATCTCTTCATTGACTGAGATATCACGCATCGCCACCAAAGAGATCTGACCACAAACGCCCGCATTCGGGCTGCATGAGTGGTTGATGTAATCAGCGGGCTCTTCCATATCCATTGGCGCCAGGTAGAGTTCATCGAAAATTTGAATGGTATGGCCCTGCTCTGCGCGCGGTAGGGCTAGGACTTGGTCGAGCGTCGCAACCCGTCCACCCCAGACCGCCAGAACTTCATTTTTCTTGAGCGCAACGCGCGCAAAGACTGCATAGCCCCCTTTTTGAGACATAGAACGCACTTCCAGTCTGGGGGAAAGATAACCGCTTGTCATTACTCTCCATCCAGTGTCAATAATCGACCATTTTTTTTCAACCAATCCCTGTTTGTTTTGTAAGCAGGCATCAAACATCCCACCTCGGCCCAAAAAAGAGCTGAATGATTTTTGATCTTCAAATGAGCCAGTTCGTGGATGACAACATAATCGACGACCGCCAGCGGTGCCATCACCAACCGCCAGGTAAAACTCAGTACGCCTCGTGAACTACACGAACCCCAGCGCGTTCGCGCCGAACTGATCCGGATTTTCTCATAATGAAAACCATACTGCGCAGCGAAAAAGTTGACTCGGTCGCTCAGGACCTTTAACGCCCGGGCTTTATACCATTTTTCAAAAATTGCCAGCGCATGAATCTGGTGCTTTTTTGAAAGCAGGAACTCGTTTTGAAGTGTAAGCGCCATTTTTTGGTTTTCTACCACTCGCAAAGAAATCTGTGCACCAAGCAACCAGAATTTCTCCCCGCTCGTAAAACAGCGTGACGGTAAAGCAACTTGCTGGAGGGCCACAGCCTTTTTGGCCTCAATCCACCCACTTTTACTCTCGATGAATGCATTAATCAGTCGGTCTGGCGCTCGCAATGGGGCGCGCACAATGACTTTCCCATCATGCTGGACAAGAATGGCAATGGTTTTTCGTCTGGACCGGATGACCTGATCAACACTTGCGGACATGCCCGCAAGTATATCAAACAACCTGCAGTGGAAAGTGAAGAATGAAACTAGAACCTCAGGGATGCGCGAAATCTATTCGGGATTTCCCAGCATCCAGACGAATAAATTCTTCGGCCCATGCACTCCAAGGGTGACTGTAAGTTCAATATCTGCAGTGCGACTTGGACCGGTAATAAAAACCAGATAATGACTGTTGCGCGCTTCGGCGAAGACCTGATGCAAATCAGCGCGCAACATCTCTGGCGTCACAATCGCCAGATGAATACGAGGCAGAAGCGAAACGCCGCGCGGTTTTTCAACCGAAGATGTGAGCACAAGAGTCCCGGTTTCGGGCAATAGATAATCAGCTGTGGTGATACCCAAATCGCAAAGTGCCATCTCGTGTTTGCTGGCATTCGGGCTGACAAGTTCCACACCAAGTTCGCTAAGGGTCTCAACAATAAAAAGCTGTTTCAATAAAGGACAATCCCAAACTGTGGCCTTACGGATGTTTTCTGCGCTCACCAAAGCTTTTAGCGCATCAAAAACTGCCTGACTTCCGAGCTGCTGTGCAGTACCAGAGAGTTTCTTGATTTCCTTCAGGAATTGCTCGATCTCAGAGTCCATTGTCCCAGGTTGGCGCGCCGGGAAAATATCGGGACGCGAACTCAGCAAGGTCTGCGCGCTATGCGCAAGTGAGCTACGCACATTTTCGATGACAGGCTTGGTCATTTCGACGACTCCTTACCTTTCAAGCCATGGTTCTTCCACCACTGCCTGAAATGGGCGTTAAAAGGCGGTAGAGGCCGCACCCTGGTCCAGCGGCTGAGCGGATATGGCGTCGATGGGATCCAATTACCCCTTTTGAAAACACTCATCAAGGACGGTAGCAAACCAGTTCCAAAACGGTAGATCCAATTCCAGCCCAGGGCCAACGAAGCCATACTCGCCATTGCGCGAATAGGTGCAGACATATTCGGCCCAGACACATCATCACCCTGGGCTACACGACGACGCAGATGACGTAGGATGCTTGGAATAGGTATTTTTACCGGGCAAACCTCGGCGCAAGCGCCGCAAAGCGTGGAAGCATAGGGTAGTTCGCGGGCGACCTGTGTTCCAAGCATCTGCGGAGCAAAGATCGCACCAATCGGTCCCGAGATAAACCAGCCGTAAGCGAAACCTCCCACATTCTTATAGACCGGGCAAACATTGGCGCAAGCCCCACAACGAATACACTTAAAGACTTCACGCCCCACCGGGTCCTTCAACACCCGCGAACGACCATTATCCAGCAGGATAAGATGAAATTCTTTTGGCCCAAACTCACCCGCGCCGCGCCGCGGTCCTGTTATAAACTGGGTATAAGTGGAAAGTTTTTGGCCAGTGGCCGAGCGCGCCAACAGCTTTAAGAAAACCGTCAGCGATTCCCAATCGGGAACAACTTTATCGATCCCAACCACCGCGACATGCACATCGGGAATAGTACTACACATGCGCCCATTGCCCTCGTTGGTCACCATCACCAGTGTGCCGGTTTCGGCGACCAGGAAATTCGCCCCAGAAATGCCCATACCCGCACTTAGAAATTTTTCTCGAAGAGTCTCACGGGCGATCCTGGTCAGTTCTATGGGATCGGGCGGCGCGTTGATCCCCAGTTTCTCGCTGAACAGGGCTGCAATTTCTTCCTTCTTGAGATGCACCGCGGGGACAATAATATGCGACGGTCCAGTACCTGCTAACTGGATAATATACTCGCCCAGGTCAGTCTCGAGTGCTTCAATTCCAGCTGCTTCGAGGGCGTGGTTCAATTCGATTTCTTCGGTAGCCATCGATTTGGCTTTAACCGCCAGCGTGACGTCGTGCTCTTTCGCGATCTGCAGTACGATCTGGCGCGCATCTTCAGCCGTGTTTGCCCAATGGACAATCCCACCCGCAGCCAGCACAGCCGATTCGAGACGGGTTAGGTACACATCCAGGTTTTCGATGGTATGCAGGCGGATGTCCGATGCGATCTGGCGCAACTGTTCCCACTGTGGGATTTCAGCCACCCTGGCTGCTCGTCCGCCGACAAAACGGCTGGTGGCTTGCTGCACGGCAGACGGAATACTGGCCGGGACATGCTCGCTATATTTTTCAAAACCAATATACGCCTGCTGTTCACCGCTCATAGCGCCTCTTCTTTTGTCGCCAACAGATCAATAATATGCATGGCACGAATACTGGAGCCCACCTTGTGTAATCCACCCGCCACGTTCATCAGGCAGCCAGGTTCACACATGACAACCGTGTCAGCCTGGCTGGTAATAATATTTTTAACCTTGTTTTCCATCATCGAGCGGCTAACTTCAGGATAGGTGACAGTAAACGCACCGCCGAACCCACAGCAGGTCTCTTCTTCGTTAAGCGGAATGAACTCCAGGCCCTTAACGGCGTTGAGCAAAGTCCTGGCTTCAGTTTTTAAGCCCATCTCGCGTAGATAATGGCAGGAAGCATGGTAGGTCACTTTGTGTGGATAGACTGCGCCGACATCCGTGACCTTCAGCACATTGACTAAATATTCGGTGAATTCGAATGTGCGCGCGGCAATATCCACAGCCAGAGCATGTTCGGACGTCCCGGCGGGAAACAGATCCGGGTAATGGTGCTTAACCATGCTGACGCAAGAGCCAGATGGACCGACTATGGGTGCATCACTCTTGCCAAATGCGCGCATAAAGTTCAGTGCTACTGAACGCGTTTTTTCCTCGAAGCCATTGTTAAATAATGGTTGTCCGCAGCAAGTTTGTTCAGGTGGGAAAACCAATTCCACACCCAAACGCTCCAGCAAGTGGGTCATATTCTGAAGCATGCCGGTGTAGAACTGATCACCGAGACAGGTAATGAAAAGTTGGGCTTTGGGCATAGGTTTTTTCCGCGTAATAAGAAAGCGCATTGGCAGGGGTGATCCATTCGATCGCCCCTGCCATTAGGAGGTCTAAAATTTACTGTACGAATCGCTCATCCCGCGATATTCTATAAAGGGCTCATTGATTTGCTTTGTGAAAAGCATAATCTGGCAGGCTTCCTCCAGGGTGGACGACCAGAAAAAGGCTTCATCCAGTGTTTGGCCAGTGGCAAAACTGCCATGCCCGCGCAGCATAATAATTTTATAGTTTTGTAGTACCGTGGCTACCTTGCTCGCCATTTGAGGCGTGCCCGAGGCAAACTCTTCCGTGATCACCGGGATTTTCTTGAGCAAGTAGGAAGCCTCGTTATCGATCGGCACGATTTCTTCGCGGGAAAGTGAAAAAGCAACAGCCGTACGCGGATGGCAGTGACAGATGGCCAGCGCAGGCGTATTCAAATAGACTGCCCGGTGGACGAGCAGTTCAGTGGAGGCAAGCGCCACCCCACTGTCGTTTTTATCCAGCCGGGTCTCAATCAAATCGTGTTGCTTGAGATTTCCCAACATAGCGCCACGGCGTTTGATAATAAGCCTGTCGCCCAGACGAATACTTAAATTTCCACCGTGCGACGAAATCATATTGGCAGTATATAGATCGCGGCCAATCTCGCGAAACATGTCATAAATTCGTAGGTCAACCATAATTTTCTCCTGGGACCTGGCCTCCACCAATGCAAAGGCGAGGCATAGATTTTATAAATTTGCCAGGCCCAAATCAGCCAGTTTTTTGGGCATGGGCACGCCGTTCTCGTCCCAGCCACGACTGCGGTAATATTCCTTCAGCATCGGTTCCAATTGAGAGACCCAACCTTTGGATGGGCCATCCGTTGGAGCCTCGCTAAGCAAACGAGCCGGAAGGGTATCTTCCTTACGCGTAAATCCCTCGCGAAGATTGTATAGCCTTTCCAGGTTCCAGACACGTTCTCCGGTTTTTATCAATTCGCCGGTAGCATACTGGATACCCGTCACTGCGCTCAAAACACGAGCGAAATATTCATCCGCGACACCCATGTTAGTAAACTTGCAGATCACCAGTGAGTCAATTGCGGCATTGGAATTTTGATTCAGAATCACAAAGCTGCTCTTGCCCTGCACCTGGAAGCGGTCAATCAACTTTGGCAAGCCCAGTACTTCCAGACCAATCATATTACCGCGCATGTGACAGCCGCCGCGGTTGGAAGTAGCATAGAGCAAACCTTGTCCTTGCAATCCACGCGGGTCGTAGGCCGGCATTTCCATGCCTTTGGCCGACATGGAAAGCTCAGGATGACCATACTTGGTAGCCATGCGCAGCGAACCCTCGGTCATATCTGCGCCCAGGTCTCGGCGGTAGGCCATATCTTCCACGCAACGGGCCAACTGGTCAGCACGGCCAAAACGCAGGTCAGAGTCGATATAACCTTTTTCGCTCATCTCCATCGCGCAGGCAATTGTCGAACCCGCCGAAATGGTATCCAACCCCAGGTCATTGCACAGCGAATTGACTTCGATAATCGCCGCCAGGTCGTCGACACCGCACTGAGCGCCAAAAGCCCAAGTGGTCTCGAATTCGGGTCCTTCACCCTCCACCTTTTCGGTCTTACTGATCCGCGTACAGCCGATCGGGCAAGCCCAGCAGGATGCATTCTTGACCAGATATTTCTCGGTCAGCGTTTCGCCTGAAATTTCCTCTGCACCCTCGAACTGGGTCTGTTGATGATTGCGAGTCGCCAGCGCGCCGACATTGTTCATAATGTTCATCAGCACAACCGTGCCGAATTCCGGTAGAGCCTGGCTGGTCAGCGGACTGGCCGCCAGCAGTTTACGTGTTTCATATAACATGAACTTGAAGCGCTCCTTGTCATCAATCTCAGGCCGTTGCGAGCCTTCAACCACGATCGCTTTCAAGTTCTTGGAACCCATCACCGCGCCGGGACCACCACGGGCCATCGCCCGCTCACGGTCATTCATAATTGCGGCGATCCGGCTCAGGTTTTCGCCTGCTGGGCCGATGCAAAGCACATTACGCTTGTTATTATCCTGGCCCAGCTTTTCCGTTAGGGCATATACGCGCAGACCCCACAGGTCGCTGGCATCATGGAAGGCCACTTCACTGTCCTTGATCTCAATCCAGAGCGGTGTTTGCGCCTTTCCACGCACAATCAGCACATCATACCCGGTCTTTTTGAACTGCATTCCCCAAAAACCGCCCGAGTTCGCATCCAGGACTGTGCCGGTCAGCGGGCTTTTGGTGGTCACAGAAAAGCGATTGCTGGTCTGGTAACCAGTGGCTGTCAGCGGGCCATTGGTAAAAATTAGCACGTTTTCCGGCGACAGTGGATCAACATCCGGCCCGACTAAATCCCATAGCAATCGTGCACCCAGCCCACGCCCACCAATGAACTGGCGAGCCATGTCCATATCCAGCGGGTAACTCTTATGGGTCTGGGTTGTCAGGTCAATTTCTAAAATCTTGCCGTTCCAACCATTCATATTATCTCCTTGTACTATCCACCCGTGATGGGTGGGAATATTGCGATTTGGTCTTGTTCGGTCACCAACGCATCCATGTCAGCCGTAGGATGTCCATTAATCGTCAAGATGACATGTGAGCGGATTTGGCCGTTTTCAAGCAAATAACCCGCCAGCGCCGGGTTTTGTTTAACCAGTTCATTCACCAGGGAACTCACACTGGCTCCCGTGACGGTAACTTCTTTTGTCCCAGCAACTTTGCGCAGGTTAGCAAACAATTTTACAATAGGCATTTTTTTTCATCAACGGATCCGCCGGATATTGGGAGGCTTAACCGGTTGCAATCAATTTCAGCCCGATAGCACTTAACGTTTCGACAATTCATTTTTCTCGTATGATTTGATTTCATTCATAAAGGTCATGCCCACTGGCGTGCCCTTTACTTGGCAATAGTGATCCCAAACGGCATTCATCGGCATTGCCTTAAGTTCTTCTATCAAGGCCAAGCGGCTGGAGAAATCACCTTCGATTTCCAGCTGTTTAAGGCTATCCAATGGTTCAAGCAGCGCCATTAACAAAGCCCTGAGGGTGTTGCGTGAACCAATCGTCCATGCAGCGATGCGATTGATGCTGGCATCAAAATAATCCAGTCCAATGTGAATACGCTCCAGGGCATCATTGCGGACGATTTCCTGGGCAATGGCTTGCAGTTCATCGCTGAAAGTCACGACATGATCGCTATCCCAGCGCACACCACGGCTGACGTGCAACAGTATTTTGTCAAGGTAGAGCAACAGGGATGAAATCTTGTCAGAAATGGTTTCAGTAGGGTGAAAATGGCCAGCATCCAAGGTAAGCAACACTTTGCGGCTGACTGCATACGCCGCGTAAAACTCCATCGAGCCAACCACATAGCTTTCGGAGCCAATCCCAAATAATTTAGGCTCGACTGCATCCAGGTTGAAACGCGGGTCGATTTTCTCAGCCAGAATGGCGTCGAGAGAATTCATCAGTAAGCCACGTGGAGTCAGGCGATCAGCCGGAAAATCCTTATAACCATCCGGCACCCAAATATTCGTAACCGCCGCACTCCCTAATTCCTTCCCGAAATATTCACCAATTTTCCGGCTGGCGATGCAGTGTTCGACCCAAAACTGGCGGATGGCCGGGTCGCGGTGCGCAAGTGTGAACCCATCGTTAGCAAGCGGATGCGAGAAACAGGTTGGGTTAAAGTCAAGAGCGTGACCGCCAGCCCGGGCCCAATCCTTCCAGGCTGAGAAATGGCGCGGCTCAATCGCATTGCGTTCGACCTTTTTGTCGGATTCAAGGTAGATCGCGTGCAGGTTTAGCCGGTGACTGCCAGGCAGCAGGCTATAGGCCTGGTCAAGATCGCGGCGTAGTTCATCGGCGTTGCGAGCCTTGCCCGGATAGTTGCCTGTCGCCGCGATGCCGCCAGTCAATTCACCACCTGGGTTTTCAAAACCGCCTACATCGTCACCCTGCCAACAGTGCAATGAGATAGCCACCTTTTCCAGGCAGGCCATAGCCTGGTCCGTATCCACGCCCAGGGCGGCGTAGCGTTCTTTTGCGAGAGTATATGCAGATTGGACTTGAGATTCGCTTGGCATAGCTTCGATCCTGTTGGAGTTGAAATTCTCGATTGGGTAAAATATTCGCAAAGAGCAGTTCTAGAAAATATTCTGCTTGATGTCAAACGTGCTACAAATGGCACGGATTTCTTTGTGACTCAGACCTTCGCCCAATTCGCCATCCGCCAAATTGAGATACTCGTATTTCGCCGCAGTTTCGGCATATTCCACCCGGTCAGCAGCACGTTTTATGGAAATATCGGAACGAGCCATAACACCATGCTTGGCCCAGACAACAATGCGATGACTACGCAAAGATTCAACATTTCCAGCCATCAATTCCGCCGAACTCGGCACCTGGAATGGGATCAAACCGATGCCTTCCGGAAGATTGATAATGGTTTCAGGCTGCCAGCGCAGCAGGTGAGTATTGAGATATTGCTCATCCTGGTAACGAGGAATGTGGCTCAGGTAAGTAATATGCACCGGTTGGGCATGGATGATCGCATGAAAATTAGTGCCACTTGAAATGATTTGGTCATAATGGACAGCTAGATGCGAGTTAAATTCACTGGTTACTCGTTCAAACCGGCTGTGGTAGGATGTGTAGTAACTTCCAGTCCGTCCGCCTTCATTGACTACGATACAAGCGATATTGGCGGTAGGGTCATCGATGATTTCTCGTAAGCGGCGGCCAGAACCACTGACGAGGAAGGTTGTCCCGGCCAATTCCGGCACAGGCTGAGGCAACTCTATTTCAGCAACCAGCGGGAAGCGCGAGCGTGGCTCAACCGGCCAGCGCATGCAAACCGAGATGTTACCCGCAGCGCCTTCGCTGGCTTCAATATCTGCAATATGCCGGCCAGCTTCGCCCATCATGGTCAGCAAGTCATCAAGTTCGGGATACGGAGGATTTAACATGGTTTATTCCTTTTTTTGAGAGCGCCCCGATGGAGCGCCCCATCGGTTTATTTTGTAAATTTCAATAATTTTCCATACGCTTCATCCCAACCTGCGCGGATGGCAGGCTGGAAGGTTTCAACATCAAACGACTTGCGCACCACCGCGCGGGCTTCTGCCAGTGAACCCAACTGCCCGAGCGCAATCGCCTGCATAAGCACATTGCCGATAGCGGTGGCCTCGACTGGCCCGGTCACGACTGTTCGCCCGGTACAATCGGCCGTGAACTGGTTCAGCAGGCGATTTTTGGTCCCTCCGCCGATAATGTGGATTGGGTCGAGGGACTTGCCGCTCAATTCCTCGATGTGTTCCAACGTCAGGCGGTATTTCAACGCGAGACTTTCCAGCGCCACACGTACAATTTCGCCTTTTGTCTGGGGCACAACCTGGCCGCTTTCAGCGCAGAATTTGCGGATTTTTTCGGGCATCTCGCCTGAGTGGAAAAACAGGTCAACATCCGGGTCGATAACAGCCAAAAAGGGCTGCGCTTCAGATGCAAGGTGTGTAATTTCGTCGTAACTTAAATCCTCGCCATGTACACGCCAGAAGCGGCGACATTCTTGCACTAACCACAAACCCATAATATTTTTGGATAAGCGCCAGGTGCCATCCACACCGCCTTCGTTGGTGAAATTATAAGCCAGAGCTTTTTCGCCCAAGGCGGGTTGGCAGACTTCGGCGCCCATGATGGACCACGTTCCAGAACTGATCCAGGCGAAATCCTGGTTCTGGGCTGGGACAGCGGCAACGGCCGAGCCAGTATCGTGGCAAGCCGGCGCGACGATTTTGATCGCCCCTGCGCCGGTTTCCTCCGCCACTTCAGGGAGCAGTACGCCGAGCACAGTTCCCGGCTGGGTAACTGGCCGAAAACAGCGAGAGGGAATGCCAAAGGCTTCGAGCATATCCCTGGCCCAGTCACCAGTAAGTGGGTTGTAACACTGCGTCGTCGTGGCAATGGTAAATTCGTTGGTCAGGTTCCCGCTCAGCCAGTAATTGAACAAATCCGGGACAGTCACGAAGGTTTCCGTAATCTCCAAGAGTGGAGATTTACCCTGCGCCATGGCCAACAGCTGATAAAGGGTGTTGAGCTGCATAAACTGGATACCCGTCTGGGCAAATATCTCAGCACGGGGGATGCGCTTGAAAGCCTCATCCATCATTCCATCGGTACGACCATCACGGTAGTGAAAAGGATTCCCGAGCATTGTACCGTTTTTGTCCAACAGGGCGAAATCCACACCCCAGGTGTCGAGGCCGATGCTAGCCAGATTAGCTCCACTTTTAATAGCGGCAGCGATTCCAGCCTTGATTTCGCTCCACAAGCGGAGCACATCCCAGTGAATTCCATCCGGCAGGCGTACAGAGCCGTTGCCAAAACGGTGAACTTCATTGATGGTCAGTTTCACGCCATCCAACGTGGCCAACATAGCGCGCCCGCTTTCAGCGCCAAGGTCAATCGCAAGGTAATTGGTCATGTTTAATCCAGATGGAAATATTCTTCCAGTTCGAGAAAAATTTCATCGGGCCGCGCATTAGATGTAATGAACGGGGTCATGAATTGTTGCCAGCGGGTGTTCACATCAGTAGCGGCCATTCGGGCCTGGGCCACAGACAGGCTTTCCTCGGTCTCGAAATAACCAAAAATCAAGCCATCTGCGCGCATAAATAACGAATAATTATGCCAACCAGTTTCGCGCAGCGCTTCCAGCATTTCGGGCCAGACATGTTTGTGCTGCTCTTTGTACTCAGCGATACGGTCCTGCCGGACTTTGAACTGAAAACCTACCCGTTTCACAGCAACTCCTTTTCTAGGCCCTAGCCCCTCTCCCTTGCAGGGAGAGGGGCTGATATATTAGCAATATGAACGGCTTACCAGTTGGATGCGTCGATGTTGTCTTTATTCCAGATAAACGGCAGGCCAAGCAATACGTTCAGACCTAGCTCGGGATCATCCGTGATGGTGTATTCGCCGAGGCGGCCAGCGGCGAATTTTTCACCTGCAACGCCCTTGATCTTACCAGTGGCCAGCGCATTGAGGATGTGAATCGACAGGTAACCAAGATCACCGGGGTTCCACAGAGCAAACTCGGGGGCAGCACCGCTCTTGACGTATTCGCGCATCTGGTTTGGGGTACCCAGGCCAGTAACGAACACTTTGCCGATCAGGTTGGCGTCTGTAACAGCGCGAGCGGATGCAGCGATACCCACGGTGGTCGGGGCTATGATAACCTTCAGGTCAGGGTACTTCTTGAACAGCGCCTGGGCTTCATTGTAGCTCTTGGTGTCATCGTCATCACCATAGACAACGTCAACCAGTTCGAGCTTGGAATATTCCGGCTTCTTGACTTCTGCTTTCATGACCTCGATCCAGGCGTTCTGGTTCGGGGCGGTGGAAGTAGCACTCAGGATGGCAATTTTGCCGCCATCTGGGCCGGTCAGGTCGAGGGCCATTTTGATTTCGATGGCACCGATGTCTTGCAGCACGGCCTGGTTGATGTGGAGGACCCGACCATCCTTGCCAATCGCAGAGTCAAAAGAGACGACCGGGATGCAGGCAGCCATGGCATCTTTGCCGGTGGGAACCAGTGCATCCGAATCATCGGCAGAGATCGACAGGCCATTAACTTTCTGGGCGATCAGGGAGTTGATCAGCTGGATCTGCTGAGTCGCATCTGCAGTTGCCGGGCCCTGGTAGAGGACGGTCACGCCCAGCTCTTTGGCGGCTTCCTGGGCACCATTGTTAGATGTGTCAAAGTAGGGGTTACCGAGGTTCTTGGGAACGAGAACAAACGTCAGGGGACCGGTAGCAGGCTGACACCCAGCGGGAGCTTCAGTAGCAGCTGGTTTTGCAGGGGCCTAGGTCGCAGCCGGCGCAACAGGTTCAGGAGCAGGCGTGGCAGCCGGAGCACAAGCGCTCAACACCATGCTGAGAACCAAAACCGAGACAAGAACAAAGAAAAACGAGCGGTGTTTCATATCTTCCTCCTTACAAAATTGGGTGGATACTCAAGCACAGGAAAGTTCCTGGGACTTGCAGGGGAATGGCACTCCAGCTAACTGGTAGCCAGCAAAGGAGCGCGGGACCAAAAGAAAAAGATGATAAACAGCGCAAAAATAGCAATAAATGCCAACGCTGCAAAAAACGACTGACGAGTGATTTTTTTACCGCTTTCAGAAATACTGCGAGCAACACTTGGCAGCAAAATGGACAGGATCAGCAGCAAACCAATCACCATGCCCTGCACCTGACCCTGGATATTGAGCAACCCCATGCCGAAACGCATCAGCCCAATCAGCAGCAGTGATAACGCCGCGCCACCCATCGTACCCAGACCACCGTTGATATCCACGCCACCAAGCACAGCCGCTGTGATGACAGAAAGTTCCAGCCCATTGCCTATATCGGGACGAGTGCTGCCGAAGCGTGCTGCCAGCACCAATCCTGCCAGGGCAGCCATGAAACCAGAGATAGTGAATAGGATGACCTTGATACGCGCCACCGGCACACCGGAATACAGCGTGGCATTTTCGTTGTTACCAGCAGAAAAGGCATAGCGCCCGAAAGTGGTTTTATGCAGCACCAGGCCAAAAACTAACGCCAACCCGACAAACAACGCAACCGAAAACGGGATCAAGGTTCCGGGCAGTTTGCCCTGACCAATGTAAGTAAAAGCTGCCGGGTAGCCGCGGGCAGCCTGGTCGCCAAGCAAAACATAGGCTACGCCACGATAAAACGCATAGGTGCCTAATGTCACCACCAACGGAGGTAATTTCAGACGCGCCACCAGGGTGCCGTTCAAAAAGCCAGCCAGTGAACCGAGCGCCAGGGCTGCTATGGCCGCAATCCAAATATTTACACCGGCCATAAATAACCAGCCCATAAATGAAGCACACATTCCCAGGTTGGAAGCCACCGACAGATCCACCCCACCGGTTGTAATGATGATGAAAACCATCGGCAGCATCATCAATCCCAATTCCATGAAATCGGACGAGGTGCGCGAGATATTTTTTGCATCCAGAAAATAAGGCGACAGGCGGCTGGTGGCTACTACGACGACGATAATCAACGCCACCAACAGCCATTCCCAACGCTGGAAGTGGGCCAGGAATGAGCGGCGAGGTGCGGATTCGTTAATCAATGTTGCTGACTGGGGTTCGACAACGGGAGAGGCTGGATGTGTCATTGCTTTTTATTCCTTTTCACGCCTCGCGAAATCAGGTTATCGCTCACCACGGCGATCAAAATCAGCAAGCCCTGCGCCGCTAACTGCCAGAAGGGCGAAATCCGAACCAGCGGCAGTGCGTTTTCGATAATTCCGAGCAACAGCCCACCCAACAGCACACCGGGAACCGACCCCGCGCCGCCGCCAGTGCTGACGCCACCCACCACCGAAGCCGCTACCGTCTGGAGTTCAAAACCCAACGCGGTGTTGGTCTGCGCCGATTCGAAGCGTGAAGCCCACAACACGGCTGCCAATCCGCAAGCGATACCACTGATCAGGTAGACCAGAAAGATAATGCGCTGCTTGCGAATGCCCGCCACCTGTGCCGCATCCGGATTGCTGCCGACAGCGTAAATATCGCGCCCTGTGCGGGTGTAGTTCAAGAAAAAATACACCACTATCGCAAAGACAATCGCGATGATGACCATGTTCGGCAATCCTAGCGGCGTACCTTTTGATAGCTGTTTGAAAGCTACGGGCAACTCAAAAGAGTTGATCCAGGTGCCCTGGCTGTAGTAGAAGACCATGCCGCGATATATGGCCAGCGTGCCGAGGGTGGCAATGATCGGCGGTACTTTGCCATAGCTGATGATCAGCCCGTTGAACGAACCGAGTACCGCGCCGAGTACCATCCCGAGTACCACGGCGCCAACCACCGGAAAATCCGGGCTTTGTTTCATTACGAAAGCCACCATCATCGCCACCAGGCCAATCATCGAACTGACCGATAGGTCAATACCACGCGTGATGATGATCATCGCCTGAGCCAGGGCCACAATGGACAGGATTGAAATATTCAGCAAAATATCTTTGGCATTCTCCATGGTCAAAAATGCCGGGGCGCGTAACGCTACGATCATAGCCAGAATCAGAATAAAAACGCTGATTCCAGCCTCACGGTAGCGGGCCAACGTCCAGAGAAGAGCCTTACTTGCTTTAAATAGGTTGTTGGAGATGGAAACAGGCTGGGTCTGGGCACTCACATTGCACTTCCTGTGGTCACTGACTGTGTGGCAGCAGAGATAATTTTTTCCTGCGTGGCTTCGGCGCGAGTGAAATGGCCGGTCAGGTGGCCTTCACGCATCACAATGATCCGATCGCTCATCCCTAGCACCTCTGGCAGTTCCGATGAGATCATTAAAATCGCCATGCCTTCGGCAGCCAGTTTGCTCATCAATGCATGAACCGCGGCTTTTGTGCCCACATCGATGCCTCGCGTCGGCTCATCCAAAATCATGATGTGCGGTTTAGTTGACAGCCACTTGGCCAATACAATTTTCTGCTGGTTGCCACCCGAAAGTTCTCGTGCCTTCTGCCAAATGTTGTTGGCGCGCACTTCCATCTGCCGTGCTGCGCCAAATGCCGCCTGGCGCTCGACTTTATCGCGCAACCACCCACGCCGGGCATATTGACCGAGCATAGGCAAGCTGATGTTGGCGGTGATATTCATTGCGGGGATGAGACCGTGGAGCTGCCGATCCTCGGGGACATAAGCCAGCCCGAGGCGGATCGCCTGCTGAGGCGATGTCATCCGGACTTCCCGCCCCTCCACCTGTAATCTGCCCGATGTGGGCGGTTCCACCCCAAAAATGGCGCGCGCCACATCGGTGCGACCTGCTCCGACCAGCCCAGCCATGCCCAAGATTTCTCCCTTGCGCAGTTCGAAACTGATATTCTCAAAGATGCCAATGTGCGACATATTTTCAACCTTCAGCACCACATCTCCGATTTCAACGTCCTGCTTGGGAAACAAATTCGAAATCGAACGCCCCACCATCAAGCGGATTAAGTCGTCGCGGCTAACTTCTTTCAGCTGGCGGGTATCCACATAGGCGCCATCACGCAAAACAGTCACCCTGTCAGCCAGTTCGAACAACTCCTCCAACCGATGCGAGATAAATATTATGGCCGTACCCTCATCGCGCAGACGCCGCACCAGTCGGAACAAATCCGCCACTTCGCTAAGAGTCAGCGACGAAGTGGGTTCATCCATGATCAGGATGCGCGCATTAATCGAAAAAGCCCGCGCAATCTCGACCATTTGCTGTTGGGCAATGCTCAAATTACGGGCTTTTTGCCTTAAGTCGAGACGCACACCCAGCGATGTGAGCAATTTCCCGGCTTCGTCGTACAATTTTTTCCAGTCAACTCGTCCTTTTTGGGTGGGCTGGCGTCCCACAAAAATATTTTCGGCTACATCTAGATCGGGGAAAAGGCTGAGTTCCTGGTAAATCGCCGCAATCCCGGCCTGGTGCGAATCGCGCGGGTCACCAAAATGGATAATTTCACCGTTTAGCAAAATTTCGCCGCCATCTGGCTGATGGACACCGGTCATGACCTTGACCAACGTAGACTTTCCCGCGCCATTTTCGCCTAAAAGGGCATGCACTTCCCCCGGTTTCAGGGTAAACGAAACATCGCGCAGGACCTCCACCCCCGAAAAGCGCTTGGTGATTTTTCTTAACTCAAGGATGTTTTCACTCATTATTTTTTCCGGTCAATCTCTGGAATTAAGATGCCATCTGGCAAATTGTCAACGAAATCCCCACCCGCTCGATTAACTGCGCCCACATGGGGGTGATGCCAGAATCTGTGACCAACCGGTTGATTTGTTCAACCCGCGCAAAAGGCGTTAAGTCTTCCTTGCCAATCTTGCTTGAATCAATCATGGCGATCACTTCTTGTGACGATTCAATTGCTTTGCGTTTCAGCTGTGCTTCTTCAATGTGAACTTCGGTCAGGCCACGTTCAAGACTGAAACCACTGCTAGACACGAAGGCTTTCTGAATATGCAGATCTTGAATAACCGCCTCGCTGAATAAACCTGTAACCGATGAACCATCCTGGCTCATAACGCCACCAATTAAAATGACCGAATTCGATGGGTTTTGCGCCAGAAGCCTGGCCACATCCAGCCCATTGGTCATCACTCTCAAGCGGTTGCGTTTCTGAATCGCCAGCGCAAAATAATAGGCCGTACTGCTCGCATCCAACATGATCGAATCCCCATCACTGACCAGTTCAGAAGCACTATGAGCGATCAAAAGCTTCTCTATAGAATGTTCCTGGTGGCGAGCGCTGAAGGATTGATTGTAAAGCCCTGACTGATCTTTTAAAATTGCGCCCCCATGGACGCGAGTTACTCGGCCATCGTTTTCTAACGCATTTAAATCATTGCGAACCGTTCCTTCCGAAACATTCAGCTCTTTCGCAAGTTCCAGAACACGAAGACCTGATTGTTTGCGCAACAGCTCCAGCACAGATTGGCGTCGTTCGTGAGTAGTCAAACAAATCCTCTTTGTTATAACTTGATGATTATTTTCGATATCAACAAATATATAATAGTATTATTGTTGTATTTTGTCAATAATCAGAATTATCAACAGCAATACGACAAAATCGATCTCTTCTCTAGACATCCTTTAAAATTAAAAGACACCCGCTAATAGAGGGCATCTTTTAATTTACACTGGATTTCGCCTATCCGCTCACTTTGCTCAGACGCAGAGGCCAGGCTGGTTTTAACTCTTTACCACGCCCTTTTTCAGGATGATATTGGCATACAGCGCTTTTTCGCTGCTGGCCACAACCGCAAAGGCTTTGCGCGCCCGCTCGTAAAATGCAAAGCGCTCCACATATTCAAAATCGGAAAAATTTGATTCATTCTGGTGCACAATGGTCCGGTATTCATCCCAGATCGTCGGTTGGTAAGGGTCCCCAGGCACTACAGCCATCAGCGCTACAGGCTGTGCCACATATTCATCTAATGGAAAGAGCTTCAGGATCGCATCCAGAAGCACAGGTACACCTATACCATCACTACGAACAAGGCGTTGGGCATTGGCTGCCGCCGGGAAGTTTCCATCAGCGATGACGATTTCATCGCCATGGCCCATTTCCATTAAAGTTTTTATTAATTCCGGCGAAATGACCGGGCTAATTCCTTTAAGCATACTGGCGACTCCTTCAACCCAATAAACTATCTAAATTGCCCATATAAGGGACCAAAGTTGGCACAGGCACGGAAGTCTGCACCCTGGGGATCCATCGCCCCAAACATTCCCCAGGCACTCGGACGGAAGAGGCTCTCTTCAGTCAGGTTGTGCATAGCAACTGGGATGCGCAAAATAGCGGCCAGAGATACCAGGTCAGCGCCGATGTGGCCAAAGCTGAGCGCGCCATGGTTGGCACCCCAATTAGCCATAACGGAATACACATCGCGAAACGGCCCGCTACCGGTTAAGCGTGGCACAAAATAATGCGTGGGCCAGGTGGGGTTGGTGCGCTCATTCAAGGTTTCGTGAACATCTGCGGGCAAGTCAACCGTCCAGCCTTCGGCAATTTGCAAAACCGGACCCAGTCCCTTGACCAGATTGAGACGACTCATCGTGAAGGGCATATCGCCACGGGTTAGGAACCCGGACGAATAACCGCCCCCGCGGAAATACTCTTCCATGCCAGGGTACCAGTCAGTAACATTCAAGCAATTCTTGATTTCCTGTTCGTCAATTTCCCAAAAAGGTTTCATGACGGGCTTACCATCGTGCTGCTGCTGTCCGGTCGCATCCAGGCAAGCCGCGCCCGAATTGATAAGGTGAATAAAACCATTTTCAGCCAAACCGGTGGGAGTATAGCCAGTAACACGCTTGACCGCATCTGGCGACCAGTAGGTGCGCACATCCGCAAATATTTGGGCTGTGTTGGTCAGCAGGTGTCCCATGAGCATGACTGTCCCGTTAAGGCTGTCATTCTCAGTGGCAAAGGTAAACGGTTCGCGAGTGCCAAGCCAATCAAAAGACGAGTTAAGCATGGCTTCCATAAAATCACCATTGGGCAAATGATCGGTCCACTGGCGCTGACCCTGGAAACCACCCAGGATGGCATTGTTGCCCAAGGCTTCTTCGCCAAATCCAATCGCTGCCAGACGCGGATTGCCCACCATTACATCGCGAGCTACCATGGTCATCTTGACTACGAATTCCCAGTCAGCGTCTTTTTGGGCGCGGGTTTTCTGGCGATCGACAGGATTATAGTCGCGGCCTTCTTTACAGTTTGCCCTGACCCACTGGATGGCTACTTCAAATTCCTGGGGATCGTAAATTTTGCGTTCTATGCGCCGCGAAAATTCAGACATATCCGAGGTCATCACACGCATCCCCAGATAGCTCTCAAAGAAATCGTGGTTGACGATTGAGCCGGCAATCCCCATCGAAACATTCCCAAACGACAGGTAGGTTTTCCCGCGCATATTGGCTGCAGCCAGTCCGGCGCGGGTAAAGCGCAGAAGTTTTTCCTGAACATCAGCCGGAATAGTTGTATCCGTCGAGTCTTGCACGTCCTGCCCGTAAATGCTAAAGGCAGGCAGTCCTTTCTGGTTATGCCCGGATAATACAGCCGCCAAATAGACTGCACCCGGACGCTCGGTTCCATTGAAACCCCAGACTGCTTTGGGCATGAGTGGATCCATATCCATTGTTTCAGAACCATAGCACCAACAAGGGGTGACTGTAATGGTCAAACCGACACTTTCACGCGCAAACAACTCCGCGCAACGCGCAGATTCGGCCAATCCGCCAATGCAGGTATCAGCAATGACACACTGAATGGGTGTGCCATCCGGATAACGCAGATTGGCGCTTAAGAATTCGGCTGTGCGCTGCGCCATGCCCATGGTTTGAGCTTCCAACGATTCGCGCACTCCCAGCCGCCGGCCATCAATAGCTGGGCGAATCCCCACCCTGGCATAATTCCCCAAAAAACGGTTTGAGCTCTGAGACACTGCCATAAGTAACTCCTCCTAAAAAGTTGATTTTGAATTCGATCGGAGAAACCCTGCGAATTTTGCCACATCACGCATGGAAAACTTGGTTAGATTGTCTGGCAAAGGTAAGATATTGTTGCCGGATGGTAACGGTACCATTATAGCGTTACCAGAAATGTGCGTCAAGTCATGGCATTGCCTTGTCATCGCATTGTCTAGGTCATGGCGTATCAATCAACAAGGGAAATCCCAACAGAGCCGAAAAGCAAATGCATCTCAAGATTTCACGGATTATGCCGATGATAGCGATAGAACAATTTTGCATGGAGGCAGACATGACCAGTATTGCATCAACCGATATGTCCAATTTGATGGTAGCCCAGCGCTTAATGGAATATGCAAAAAACGCTGAGGCGCGCCGAAACGGGAAACACGTAGATGAAAAGTCCGCCCTGGATTTTTTTCAAGAAGACCAGGCATTTATCAGTGAGTCGGCCTCGTCTGCCAACATGCAAAACCCAGCTCCCTTGCCGCCTATCGAAAATCTCAATATTAACTTAGCTGATTTCAATAAAATAGCGGAAGATCTTAAAAATACCGCCAAACAAGCAGCGCAGCCCGCTCAGGGAAATGTAATCCAGGAGGGTTTCACCCTCGAAGCCAGCCAAAGTGTGGAAATAAAACTGGAACTGCGCTATAGATCAAATGCACCAGTCGATGGATTGGTGGTTTACGATCAGAATTATGCAGAGTCTGATCGTTATCTTTTCAAATTCAGGGATGGCGCCACATTCACAATTCTCGACAAATGGGCCAATAAAAGCACGACCATCTGGGGAGACCCACATGTAGATGTCGATGATGTTGAAGGCGAGGTTAATGGGGATTTTAAGGATTTAAAAAGAAGTGATGACTTTACTACCTTTATGCTTAAAGATGGTACCCGCGTGACCTTCAAAGCAAAGGATAGCGGAATTATCGAACAGGTTGACATTTTTAAGGGATCACAGCACGTGATAGGAATTGGTCAAGCCTCCAAGGAATTCTCACCTGAAAGCGGTCTTTTCAGCAAAAAGGTGCTGGAGGATGGCAGCAGCGCTGCGATTTCAACTTTAATGGGCGATGTAGTTTATGCAGGCGGTGATGGAAATGATTGGTTCGATGCCAGCAATCAACTTCTTTGGGGTAAAACAACCGGGGAAGTGATTACAACTCGACCTCCAGCTACCTTAGAGTTTAGTTACAAGCAAACTATTACACAGTCCATATCCATTCAAACGATCACCAAGACCGCATAGGGTCGGTCAGTTTCTGGTATCTTCGGCACCAAAAAGAACTCCAGCGCGCGCTGGAGTTCTTTTTATGTTGCTCGCAACCGTGAATTATAACCACATATTTTTGGGGAGCATGGTAGAACAGGCTTTACTTGATTCGGTAGATGCTGTGAGAAAGCGCGATGTGGATTTGTCAAAGGCGAATATCGCGAGACCGAAGGCGGGCAGGTATAGCTACTACATAATAATTTTCTAAGATTCATCCAACCAAAAGAGCCGCCCGGCTCTTTTTTGCGATACAATAAAAATAATTCAATCCAGTAATTCCGGGGAGCCCATTTGCAGGGCTGAGAGGAGGGCAGTCGCCATCGACCCGCATTACCTGATCCGGTCAATAGCGGCGTAGAGGATTGTTTGCACTGAATAACCTCCCGCCGTGGAGGCTGTTTTTTTATGCCCAGAGCTTTGATTTTTGCCAACGGAGATTTCAATTACCCAGATCCAATCCGCTCCCTCGTCCGGCAGGATGATGTGGTTATTGCCGCTGATGGCGGCGCATTGCATGCGCTTGCCATCGGGGTCATTCCATCCATTATCATCGGTGACCTTGATTCACTGACAGAAACCGAAGTGCGCGCTTTTGTCGATATGGGCGTCCATATCCAGCGCTTCCCTCAGGTAAAGGACGAAACCGATCTGGAGCTGGCTCTTGACTATGCTCTCCGCGCCAAATACAACCCTATTCTAATCATCGGCGCATTTGGTGGGCGCCTTGACCAAACCCTGGGGAATATCGCCCTGCTTTCCAATCCCGTGGCGATCCAGGCTGATATTCGCCTAGAAGATGGCATGACCGAAGCTTTTTTCATCACCAGCGAAGCAGAAATCCGGGGCATTCCCGGCGATACCGTTTCATTCATTCCTTGGGGCAGCCCAGTTGAAGGTGTCAATACCATTGGTCTGCTCTACCCGCTTAACAATGAAACGCTCTTCCAGTACCGAACGCGCAGTATCAGCAACCTGATGCTGGCTCAAACTGCCAGTATCAGCTTAAAGAATGGGTTGTTGCTGTGCATCCATATTCGAAAAAATTGATCGCCAAAGAGGTAGCAATGAAACGAATTTTCTTTACCCTAGTGTTTTTTAGCCTGTTACTGGCCGCTTCCAGCTGTGCTCCCGCGGCAGCGACCGAGGCCCAAACCACCGCCCAACCCACTGCCTTACCCACTGACCTGCCTCCCACTGCGTTTGCCCCTGTTGCCGGTGAAATCCGCACCTTGACAGTCATGACTCACGACTCCTTCTCCGCCAGTGAAGGAATTATCCTGGCATTTGAACAGGCCAATAATGTCAAAATCACCTTCTTGAAATCCGGCGATGCCGGGGCGGCGCTCAACAAGGCCATCCTCTCAAAGGATGCCCCACTCGCTGATGTCTTTTATGGCATCGACAACACTTTCCTCTCGCGCGCTCTAGGCGCGGGCATTTTCCAATCTTACGCATCGCCACTCATGGACAGCATTTCTGATGAGTTCAAGCTTGATCTTAAGAACCGCGCCCTGCCCGTGGATTACGGTGATGTGTGTATTAATTACTCAAAGGCCTTCTTCGCCAAAAACGGTCTTCCCGTACCCGCGTCACTTGATGATCTGATCAAACCAGAATACAACGGGCTGCTCGTCGTTGAAAATCCGGCCACATCTTCCCCTGGTATGGCTTTCCTGCTCGCCACCATCCAGAAATACGGCGACCCAGGTTACCTTGATTATTGGAAAGCGCTCAGAGCCAATGGCCTGGTGGTAGTTGATAGCTGGGAAACAGCCTACAATTCCAATTTCAGCGCTTCATCCGGTAATGGCCCCCAACCCATGGTACTCGCGTACTCATCTAGCCCTGCCGCCGAAGTAGCCTTTTCCACCACACCTCTGGTTGATGCGCCCACAGGCACCATCAACGCGCCTGGCACCTGCTTCCGTCAAGTTGAGTTTGTCGGCATTCTGACCGGCACAAATAACCGTGACCTGGCAGAAAAATTTATTGATTTCATGCTTGATGTTCCCTTCCAACAAGAAATGCCGTTGACCATGTTCGTCTATCCGGTCAACAGACTGGCCACAGTTCCCGATGTGTTTACAAAATTTGCCCAGCCTGCCATTGAGCCTGCCAACCCTCCAGACAATCTCGACTCCCAGCGTGATGCCTGGATCGAAGCCTGGACTCAGGCAGTCCTGCATTAATATCAAACAGAAGGAACTCTCAGATATTGTATTGCATCTGCGAGTTCCTTCTCTTATACCTTGAGTATTCACCCACTGCGACGTCTCATCCCCTGGTTGGCCCCGGCTGCGTTCCTGGGGCTGTTCTTTTTCTATCCTCTGGCACGTATTCTGGCGATTGGGTTTAATTTCAACTTCCTATCCACCTCCCCGCAGTTTCTT
>CAZHWV010000031.1:0-33493 GCA_964536185.1 uncultured Anaerolinea sp.
CTCTTTGAAATCTCTTGGAGGCGTGCTTCCCTTTTCAATCGGTTCGTCACCTCTGGCTTTCGGTCCGGCATGAACTATTATCGCGGGTGGCAAGATATAAAGAGGAATTAAAGGGAGATTGAGACGTGAGCTGAGTTCCTTGATGATGGATTGAGCCTCATCCTCGGCATCTATGTGCATTACGCAAAGGCGCGGATTTGAGTTACCGGCCAGTTGTTCGCAAACAAGATCGATTAATCGCGCCACGGCGCGTTTTTTTGTGCGTTCCTGCGCAAAGGGGGCTGCCTGTCCGTCTTTGATCTGAAGGATTGGCTTGACCTGTAATAGTTTTCCCAAAAGTGCTCTTGCAGTGCCAATCCTGCCTCCCTTTTGAAGATATTCAAGTGTGTTAACAACAAAATATGTCCGGGAATGGGGAATCAATGACTTTAGGGCTGTTTCAATTTCATCCGCGGATTTTCCGTTTTTGACCAGGTCATGTGCCATCAGAACGAGTGAACCCAGGCAACCAGCGATAGTAAGTGTATCTATGACGCGGATATCTGCTTCTGGAAACTCACGCCTGGCTGTCTCGACCGAGCGAACCGTTCCGCTCATTTTCCCTGTCGGTGCGATTACAATGACAGCTTCTCCAGTTTTGAGTGCTTCTGAAAATATCGGGTAATACAGGGTATGCAAAGGAGCGGCAGTTTTGGGGAGGACTGAAGAAATTACAAGTTTTTTGAGGAACTCTGCGCTCGAAATTTCGGTATCATCCCGGTAGGAGCGTTCTCCAAAAACCACTTGCTGAGGGATCATTCGAATATCCAGTTGTTTTGCTAGTTCGAGCGGCAGTCCAGATGTAGTGTCTGCAACGATGATCGTCATTTCGGCCTCGTAGTTAACGTGGTAATCAGGGACTCAGGTAATTTTTAAAATCTGCTTTCCATTTGTCAAGATTTCATCGTAGAATTGTTCGAGCGCCGAATTTGTGCATCGCAAGCCTGCAACTACCTGTTCTGTCCATAATAAATAGCGCTGCCTGCGTTCGAAAGTCCATTGCCGGGGTGGGGAATAAATCAAATCGTAAAGGTTACAGCTTTTATCGGCCAGCTTAATTAATTTGGCTTTATACGAGATGTGGGGTGCATGCTCAATTTGAAGGCGTTTGCGTTGTTGCTTGGGCAGGGATTTGTCGTCCGTCACTTCTAAAACAATCGACAGGACTTCATCGCCAAAGAGAGAGCTGATTTCATGAGGAGTGGTTTGGGTATCCTCAAGTGTGTCATGCAATACTGCTGAAATTAGGGTCGCCGGGTCGCGAACTTCACCAATTTCCCATAATCTTCGGGTTACGTCAATGGGATGGTTGATATAAGGAGAATGCAATTCATCTTTCCGGCGTTGGTCGCGATGCTTGTTGGCGGAAAAGTGGATTGCTTTCAGGAATAAGCCTGTCGATTCGTCAAATATGGTCAGCATAATCAATCCTGTGCCTGATCAATTGTTCTGAAAAAAATGTTCTTGTAATTGCTCCATGATAAAGGTCTCTCTGGTTAGCCAGGGAATTTTTTCATGTCTATTGGAAGCGATAATTTTTTTATTGTTCTGAATGGCCTGATTGATCTCAACCCAAACTGGTTGAAAACCTAACTCAAACTCGTACTCATCCAACTTTTGTTCGGAAAACTCATAATCTACCTGGCAAAGATAATAAAACGACGTCATTTTGAAGACACCGTATTCAGGTTCAATGGGAACATCGTACTCGATTACTTTGCCGAAGGGCGGTCCAACCTTGGTCACCAGGGTGCCACATTCTTCGCGAATTTCTCGAATGAGGGCTTCTTGATGTGTTTCGGGGTCATCGATTCCACCACCTGGGAATTTGTAATCGCCATTTTTGGTTGAAAAAATCATTAATAGATTGGGCCCATTGGCAATAATGCCTCGGACTGCTTCCCGAAAGATCGTTCTTCCTTCTGTCTGCATCCCTTGGACCCGTAAAAATTCTTTTAATATTTTCAATTCAACTTACCCACTATGCTCAGGTAGACTATTTACTGATGAGTTTACAACGGAAATGCGGATGGGGCAAGTGACTTGTGTCATGATGTTGGATCGTCCGTTCACTATGTGGCTTCCTGACGGATATGACCCGTAATAAGGTCGGACTATTTGCGAGAACCGCGTTGCAAAGTCAGGCTGGCTCTATGGTAAAATCCCGCTTATGTCATACGCCGAAACCATCGCTACCCATTTAAATGTCAAGCCATCGCAGGTGGATGCTACTATCCGCTTGCTTGATGAGGGCAATACCGTCCCCTTTATCTCGCGTTATCGGAAGGAAATGACCGGTACATTGGATGATGAGCAGGTCCGCATCGTAGCCGATGAAGTTGTTCGGCTGCGTGGGATAGATGGCCGCCGCGCCACTATCCTATCTTCCATCGAGGAACAAGGTAAGCTAACGGATGAACTTCGTTCTGCTATTACTACCGCTGATTCGATGACAGCTTTGGAAGACCTTTATGCGCCATACAAGCCAAAGCGCCGCACCCGGGCGATGATTGCACGCGAAAAAGGGCTCCAGCCGTTGGCTGATTTGATAATCAAGCAAGCCAAGGATAAACGCTCGCTGGAACTTATTGCCGCTGATTATTTGAATGAGCAGGTCAGTACCTGGCAAGAAGCCATCGATGGCGCCCGAGATATTGTTGCCGAAACGATCAGCGATAATGCCGAGGTGCGCAGGTCCACGCGCGAAAAAGCGCTAAAGTTCTCAAAGATCTGTGCAGAAAAAATCGCAAATGCTGTGGACGAGAAAAGTGTTTACGCGAGTTATTATAAATTTGAGGGCCGGGTCGACCGCTTGCTGCCTCATCAAATCCTGGCTGTGAATCGCGGCGAGAAAGAAGGCGTGCTCAAAGTTTGGGTTGAGATCAACGAGCGCGACTGGCGCAGCTCCGTTGAAGAAAACTTCGAAGCTGATATCCTTTCCCCTTTTGCTGACGAACTAATCTTGGCCGAGGAAGATGCTGCCAATCGTTTGCTGCTACCATCTATTGAACGGGATATACGCCGTGCATTGAGCGAAAAAGCCGATGGCCATGCTATCAATGTTTTTGCGACAAATCTGCGTGCATTGCTTTCACTGCCACCACTTGCTAATCAAACAGTCATCGGTCTCGACCCTGGTTTCCGGACGGGTACCAAGTTGGCTGTAGTCGACCCGACTGGCAAATTGCTTGATACTGGGACCATCTATCCACATGAGCCGAAAAACGACTGGCGAGGGGCAATAACCACTCTCGAGGATATGATTAACCGTCATCATGTCACCTTGATCACCATCGGAAATGGCACTGCATCGCGTGAAACCGAAAAATTAGCTGCTGAGTTGACCCGCAATGCGCCGGTTACAAAGTATTTGATTGTGAACGAAGCTGGAGCATCAGTTTATTCTGCCAGCCCATTGGCCCGGGCAGAATTTCCTGATCTGGATGTGTCAATTCGCGGCGCAGTATCAATCGCCCGCCGCGCGCAGGACCCATTAGCCGAGCTTGTCAAGATCGACCCTAAGTCGATCGGCGTTGGCCTTTACCAACATGATGTCGACCAAACCGCGCTCAGTCATTCGCTGGATGGAGTTGTCGAAAGTGTGGTCAACAATGTAGGCGTGGATCTCAATACCGCATCATCGGCGTTACTTACTCATGTTGCGGGTGTTGGTCCCAAGCTGGCTAGTGCGATCGTATCCTATCGGGATGCAAATGGGGAATTCAAATCCAGAGCTGAACTGCGAAAAGTTTCCGGATTGGGGCCGAAAGCCTTTGAACAGGCGGCCGGGTTTATGCGTATTCGTAATGGAAATGACCCTTTGGACGCGAGCGCTATACACCCAGAGAGTTATGCCATTGCTAGGGCGGTTCTTGAGCATGCTGGACTGCAGCCTTCAACATCATTAAATGAGCGCAAACCGGCGCTGGATGCTTTGGTTGCAAAAACTTCACTTGAAAAACTGTCTGGCGAATTGGGTTGTGGTATTCCGACACTGAAGGATATTTTGGAGCAGCTCGTGCGACCTGGTCGTGATCCACGCCAAGAGGCGCAGCTTCCAATCTTGCGTTCAGATGTGCTAAGGATGGAAGACTTGGCCGAAGGCATGGAACTAAAAGGAACTGTCCGCAACGTGGTTGATTTCGGTGCCTTTGTCGATATTGGCGTTAAACAGGACGGTTTGCTCCACCGCACCCAGATGCCGTTTGGAACAGTACTTAAAGTTGGCGATATTATCGATGTGGAAATATTAAAGATTGAGAAAGAGCGTGGAAGGATAGGTCTGGGCTGGGTGAAGGTGAAGACCGAAAGGATAAATTGATCATGGCTCGAATATATATAATATTTTTGGTACTGGTCATGGGTTTTATTTTGGCTGGTTGTAATTTGCCAGGTGCAGCCGCACCCATCGAGACATTAGATGTCAATGCGGTTGTTACATCGGCAGCAGCGACCGCTTTTGTACAATTGTCCGCGATTGCTGGATTGTCTAGCGCAACCCCGACACCCACGATAACACCAGAACCGCCGACAGTTACACCTCTGGCAACAGAAGAAGTTAAATTAGAGCCTGTCGATGCAATTTGCACATACCCAGCTACCGTGCGTTCCTGGCCGGGGAAGGGGGGTGAGAATCTTGGTTTTGTTGCTTACAATCGAGGGGTGCAGGTATTGGCGCGAAACAACTTTGGCGCCTGGCTCTACATTGTTTGGGCGGATTCCCCTTCTGGAAGAGGCTGGGTTCTGGCGCAGGCCTTTAATATTTCCGGAGAGATTGGGCGATTACCGATCGCGCTCGAAACCGAAAATGGTATTGTTTTCCTACCACCTATTATTTGGGAAATAACAGGGACTCCTTTGCCCTTGCCAACCGTGTCAAATGCTCCCGAGCTGAGACCTGCTACTGTTATCGAGCGGCTCAGTGTTCGTGTTTGTCCAACCCAGGCTTGTTTGTTAATTGGTTATCTCAACCCTGGTGATCAGGTTATCATGACCGGTCGTTATGGTGATAATAAATGGGCGCAAATTGATTATCCGTCTGGCATCCAGGGAAAGGCCTGGATTTCTCGCGATTCAATTCAGCCGGGTGCAGAGTCTTTTGGGGGGTTGCCTTATTTCGATGTTCTTGGAACTCCGATCACGCCTGAGCCACCGACAGCCACACCCGATCCGAATATTTCACCTACTCCCACTAATACACCCACAGTTACTCCAGCCGGTCCGCTGGCTGAGATCACTGAGATGACAACCATTTTTACCTTAATGTCGTCTCTTTCACCAGAAGTGGGTACGCTTAATCCCAAAGAAAAAATTCATATTACTGCCCAATCTTTTAATAAACTCTGGTTTGAGATTCAATATCCAGTAGATACAAATGGGCGTGCTTATATTTCCACTAAAAATGTCAAGCTATTAGGTGATTTCCGATATGTACCCTATACTGATGCTAGAGGAACTCCGTTCCCTACTCCGTAGCATGTTGCTTTGAGCATTAAGGTATGAATCGATAAATGCACTCCGTCCCATACTGAAGTGTGTTTTTCTTTAGTGTCAAGCCATGACCCTTACTCTTGAAACCCCTCGCTTACTTATCCGGTCCTTTTGTGATGCTGATCTTGAACCTTTCCTGACCTATCGAAATGACCCACAAGTTTATCGTTATCAGGGATGGAAAACTCCCTATTCTCGAGACGATGGCCTTGAGTTCATCTCCAACATGAAGGAAATTCTGCCTGGGACACCCGGTACGTGGCTGCAATTTGCTGTTGTGTGCCGGACTGCGCTCGGGCTCAGCTCAGGTAAGATGATCGGTGACGTAGCTTTTAATATTGTCAAGTCAAATCCGCGCATGGCATATCTTGGATATACACTCTCCAGGTCAGCCTGGGGACATGGCTATGCCACAGAAGCTGTCCAAAAGTTGCTTGATTTTTTATTTCGCGAGCTGGATCTACACCGAGTAGTGGCTGATTGCGATATTGACAACACCGCCTCTGTTCATTTGCTTGAGCGGCTTGGTTTTCGGCGCGAAGCTCATTACATCGAGAGTTATTGGCTGGAAAATGATCGGGCTTGGGGCAGTGAATATTTGTTTGCAATGCTCCAGCGAGAATGGATATTGAGTTGAAAATCACCTGTATTAATTGTGGTCGATGCTATCCCGAAAACGGCGTGCCCCACAAGTGTCCAAAATGTGGTGGATTATTTGATATCTCCAGCCTGGAATTTGACCTTGCGCAGGTCGAGAAATCGGAGCCGGGTATCTGGCGTTATCGCCATACGTTTTGTGGTCTGCCTGCTGGCTGTACTCCTGTTTCTTTAGGTGAAGGGTTAACGCCCCTGCTGTGGTCCGAGGCTTTTGGACGTCAAATTGCATTTAAGTGCGAATACCTTAATCCAACTGGTTCTTTTAAAGATCGGGGAACTGCGTTGATCATTTCATTTTTAAAGGAGCGAGGGGTGTTGTCGGCAGTGGAAGATTCTTCTGGCAATGCAGGGGCCTCATTCGCCGCTTATGCGGCTTACGCAGGAATGAAAGCAGGCGTTTATATTCCTGCGTCTGCCAGTGGCCCCAAGCGCCAGCAGATCGAATTCTATGGCGCGGAACTTCATCCTATTGAAGGGTCCCGTTCAGATGTGACATCGGCGCTCGAATCGGTCGTTGAATCATCCCAAACTGCATACGCAAGCCATGCTTATCTTCCGATCAATCTCCCAGGTTATGCCACTGCTGCTTATGAAATTGTTGAGCAATTGGGCTGTGCCCCAGGGACGGTCGTGTCACCTGCCGGGCAAGGCGGTCTGCTACTAGGGCTTTACCGCGGTTTTGGTGCTCTTAAACATGCCGGGCTGATAAGTTCTCTCCCTTATGTTCTCGGTGCCCAAGCGCGTGCTTGTTCACCTCTCTGGGTGCTTTCTACGGCAGGTTTGTCTGCATTGGGCTTTATCACGGAAGGACAGACTTTGGCTGAAGGAGTAAGGGTTAAGCGGCCGCTCCGCGCAGCTGCACTTCTGCAAATGGTCGAGGGAGGGCACGGTGAATTCATTCCGGTTGACGAAGCCGACATCCTGCGTGGACGTGACGAACTGGCCCGACGGGGGTTATATGTTGAACCGACATCTGCGATTACCTGGGCTGTACTCGAGCAGACAATTAAGCGATTGCCTGAGCCGGTTGTGGTCCTCTTAACGGGGTCGGGGTACAAATATAACCAGTAGCATTGGAGGCGCATGGAGAAAATTGTCATCACTGGAATGGGTACGGTTAATCCCCTTGGTCTGAGTGTAGCTGAATCCTGGAAGAATGCTGTGGGCGGCATTTCTGGCGTAGGTCCAATTACTCACTTCGATACAACTGGCTGGAATGTAAAAATTGCTTGCGAGTTAAAGGGTTTTGATCCAGAAAATTACATGGATACAAAGGAAGCCCGTCGTCGTGATCGATTCGAACAAATGGGGACTGCAGCCGCCAAGGAAGCCCTGGCGCAGTCTGGCTTGGAAATCACGGATGCTAACCGCGCGCGAATTGGAGTGGTAGTATCCTCTGCTATCGGTGGTATGAAGTCGCTTCAAGAAGCGATTTTTACTCTGAAAAAAGAAGGCCCCCGTCGGCTCAGCCCATTCCTGATCCCGATGTTAATGCCAAATGGGGCTGCTGGTTTGATTGCGATTGATTATGGTATTCAAGGTCCTTGTTTTTCGGTTACTTCGGCCTGCGCATCTGGTGCGGATGGCATTGGCATGGCTTGGATGATGTTGCGAGCCGGTATGATTGATGCTGCTTTGACTGGGGCTGCTGAAGCAACAATTTGTCAAACGGGCGTTGGCGCTTTTGATCGCATTGGCGCTTTGTCGTGTCACAATGATGATTATTCGATGGCACCAGCGCCTTTTGATAAGAACCGAGATGGTTTAGTGATGGGTGAAGGCGCAGGGATACTTGTGCTGGAGCGTGAGAGCTCGGCTCATGCCCGAGGCGCAATAATTTTGGCTGAGTTGGCTGGGTATTCGGCAACTGCAGATGCATATCATGTTACTGCTCCGGATGCGAATGGCGCGGGTGGGGCGGCTGCCATCAAAGGTGCGTTGGCTATCGCTGGTGTCAACCTGGATGAAATCGGTTATGTCAGTGCGCATGGTACAGGAACTCCACTCAATGATGCTGCCGAAACGAAGGCAATCAAAGCTGCATTTGGTGAACAGGCCTATTCATTGTCGATTTCATCTACGAAATCAATGACTGGCCACATGATGGGTGCAACTGGTGCGCTTGAAGCCATTTTCTGCGTGCAGGCTGTGCGTGAAGGTATCCTGCCACCGACCATTCATTACGAAACACCTGATCCTGAATGTGATCTGGATTACGTTCCTAATAAGGCACGCGAGAAGGAAATCAATGTAGCTATTTCAAATGCCTTTGGGTTTGGGGGGCATAATGCTGTGTTAGTGATCAGAAAATATTAAGGCCGTTAGTACCTGGTGTCTGACCAAGAAAGCTATCATTTGTCTCTGACGCAATTGCTCTAACTCGTTTTCAAAATTGCCAATATTTCTCCGGCAGAGATGGTATAATATCCCCCGCTCGGATAAAAACATCAATATTGGAGAGGTCGCGTAGTCTGGCTTAGCGCGCACGCTTGGAAAGCGTGTATACTGCAAGGTATCGCGGGTTCAAATCCCGCCCTCTCCGCTCGACAACAAACTTTCTTTCTCGAATTCGAGAAAGAAAGTTTGTTTATAATAAGCACTGGGTGGTTCGAACCTTTCCGGGTTTACTATAAAAAATTTACTATTGTAGATACTTGAACCTAACGAAAAAAAGTTAACGTTAACTTAACTGGTTTTCCTTGAAAAAAAATCGGCAACGTTCGACTCTTGTCTCCTCATAAGGAATTCCAAGAACGTCGAGTACTTCTTCAGGACGCCCGGTCGCCCCTTCGCGAGCGGCAAGTTGCATTGAAAGGAGCTTATGCTCTTCCGTATCTAATTTGCGTGTATCAATCGATTCGATCAGTGGTCGCAGATCATATATTTTTCCGCGCCGCTCTCTCGGCAGAGTTTTGGCGAGTAAGCATTCCGAAATTCTTTGGGTCAACGAATCAGGATCAATTTCATTGAATAATGTAATTTCGTATTCAGCAGAAATTACTTGTGTTTGCAGCGGGGGACTCTTTTCTTCCACATTTTCAATATTTAAAATCCCCAACCCCGGTGGGACTGCTTGCGCCAGTTGAGATGAAAGTGTAAGCAAATCAACTTCGCCGTTAATCCATAAATCCACAAGTTCGCAACGAGATGAGAAGCCCAGCGGCAGAGCAGATGCAAGTTGAATTTTAGGCTGGGGGTGAAAGCCTTGGCTATACATTAATGCCAGCCTGGCGCGACGCGAGGCGCGCTCCCAGAGTTTGTGCAGGTCCAGGTGCCCAATATAGCGGAGTGCACCAGTTTTTGTAAAAGTAATTCGAATTCTCATAATGCCTTTCTTAACTTTGCTCCCAGCCAGCCACCAATTGGGCTGATGGTGATCGTTACGAACATGCCAATTGGACCGATCACCAATTGGTTGAATTCATCACCTGGCCGGGCTGCAAACCATAAATATCCCAGGATGCCTACAGCAATAAAACCGGCAGATAGCGCGGTTGCTGGGCCCTGGCGCAGGCGTGTAATACCAGCCAGTACGCCGACAAATAGTGACATTATTGCAAGAATGGCGAGCGGCCCAGCTGCCGGGAGTCTGGTATAAGGGCTTAGCAAGGTGGTAAAAAGAACAGTTCCCATAAAGATCAGGATCCCGGCTGGTAAGCCAGTAAGTACATCCCAGAGGGTGATGTGCAGGGCAAGCAGTGTTTTTTGTTGGCCGTTCTTTTTTTTCTTAAAGGCATCCATACGATTTCAATTCTTCACAACTGGAAGGGTGGTATCGGCTTGCCGAGCGGGCGTCCTCAAGACTGGGCATTTCCAGTAGTCACCAGGGTTTTCACGACGTAAGTTGCTGAATGTCGGTAATATCCCGCAAGCAAAACAATGTTCACGGCAATCAACTCGAATTTGACCTTCAAGTGATTGGCGAAAATCCTGGAATAGGAAGTTTTTTCGTACTGCGGCGGTGATGTGATCCCATGGGAAAATTTCATCTGTCCGGCGCGGACGATGGGTGTAGAAACCATCATCTAAACCGTTCTCTTCGAAGGCGGCCATCCATATTGTATAGCGACGTTCTTCTTGCCAGGCATCGAACTTCGCGCCATTCTTCCAGGCCGAATAAATAACAGCGCTAAGACGTCGGTCGCCGCGAGTGAGCCAGGCTTCAAGCATGGTATCTTCAGGTGGTGTCCATGAGAGTTTTATATTTTTATCTCTCAACTCACGCTTGAGCAGGTTTTGTTTGAGAGTGATTTGCTCAATGGTATCGCATGCCACCCACTGAAAAGGGGTATGCGGTTTAGGTACGAAGGTGCTAACCCCAGCATGGACCTTGGCTTTGAATCCAATTATTTTGCGACCTTCGGCCAGTACCCTTTTGCACAAGTCTGCAATGGCTTGAACATCTTCCAGGGTTTCGGAAGGATGACCGATCATGAAATATAGTTTAATTGTCGTCCAGCCTCGACGGTAAATCTCACGGGAAGTTTCCAGCAGTTGTTCGTCAGGGATAAACTTATTGATAATACGGCGCATGCGTTCCGTGGCAGCCTCGGGGGCAAGTGTAAAGCCAGTGCCGCGCCGGTCTCGTAGTTTGTCCATTAAATCCACCGAAACTGTCTCTATGCGCAGGGAAGGCAAGGAGATTGCTAGGTGTTTATCGGCAAAATGGTCGCTAATTGCAGTTACCAGCTCAAGTATATGCGTGTAATCAGACGACGAAAGTGATAAGAGGGCAAGTTCTTCGAAACCTGTTGAGCGAATGGCATTCTCAACTGCTTCGACGACTTCTGCCACCGACCGTTCACGAACTGGTCGATTGATCATGCCTGCATGGCAAAAACGGCATCCGCGTGTGCAACCACGCATTATCTCAATGGAAATTCGGTTGTGAATCGCTTCGATGTTTGGAACAATAAAACTGGTTGGCGGCGGGGGTAGTTTGGCGACCATTCGTTTGGTAATTACTTTTGGGGCTTCATGAATGTTTGGGTAGACCGTGTCAATGGTCCCATCGGAAAGATATTTAACATCGTAAAAGCTGGGAACATAGACTCCGGGGATTTTTGCAAGTTCACGGAGCAAGGTTTTGCGGTCAAAGGTGAAAGTTAGGGTTTGGCTGGTCTCTGGCCAGACACCTTTGACTTGTTGAATAGTGTTAATGATGTCGTGAATGACTTCTTCGCCTTCGCCGACGACAAATGCATCGATGAAAGCATGCATCGGTTCGGGATTCATAGTTGCATGGCCACCAGCGATAACGATGGGATGACTCTCGTCACGTTCGGCAGATTTGACCGGAATTCCGGCTAAATCCAATATATTCAGTGTGTTTGTGTAGAGCATTTCATAGGGCAATGAAACGCCGATCAGGTCAAAGGCAGCCAGTGGATGATAAGTCTCGAGGGAATAAAGGGGAATGCCATTTGAGCGCATCTGTTCTTCCATATCACGCCAGGGGGCGAAAGCCCGTTCAGCCAGCGCATCGCTCCTCATGTTGATTTGGTCGTAAAGGATCTTTAAACCAACATTAGACACACCGACATCGTAGATGTCGGGAAAAACAAGGGCGACTCTGGTAAACGCCTGGGACCAATCTTTGATGGTGATATTCATTTCACCACCCACGTACCGGCCTGGTTTGGTTACTCTTAATAGAATTTGATCAAGCTTGCGTTCAATTTCGGTTGAAGTCATCATGAGTTATGATTATACTCGTCAGGTACCCAGTTCAATACTGATATTTGTCATGAATTTGGAGTAAATATGTCCAGAAAAATACCCTCTTGAATTTAGTATCCATTCAATTTAGATATTATGCTTCAATTCAAATTCCATATAAGGTTATGATGTCCACGAGTCATAAAGTTACTTGGTTCAGGCTTGCTTGATTAAATATATTGAATTGGATAGGAGAAAAATTTGGAAAAAATATTAAAAATGAGCTATAATCAAACCACTATATTCTCATGAAACGGAGGAAGTTATGGCCAGTGTAACGTACGATCATGTAACAAAAGAATTTGGAAACGTGCGCGCAGTTAATGACCTGAATATGGAAATCGCGGACAAGGAATTCCTTGTCTTCGTTGGTCCTTCTGGTTGTGGAAAAACAACTGCTCTGCGCTTGCTTGCAGGGTTGGAAGAAATATCGAGCGGGCGAATATTAATTGGTGATCGCGTTGTTAATGATGTTGCTCCGAAAGATCGCGATATTGCCATGGTGTTCCAGTCTTATGCGCTTTATCCGCATTTGTCGGTATTTGACAACATGGCATTCAGCCTTAAGTTGCGTAACACGCCCAAAGAAGAAATCAAGAAGCGTGTTGGTGAAGCTGCTGAGTTGCTGGGCATCAACGAACTCCTTGATCGCAAGCCCCGCCAGCTTTCTGGAGGTCAGCGCCAGCGTGTGGCGGTAGGCCGCGCAATTGTCCGTCACCCGAAGGTTTTCCTGTTTGATGAACCGCTTTCAAACCTTGATGCTAAGCTGCGCGTTCAGACTCGAGCAGAGATCAGCAAACTGCATCAGCGCCTGCAAACCACATTCATATACGTGACCCACGACCAAACCGAAGCCATGACCATGGCTACTCGTATCGCGGTTACGAACAAGGGTATGCTTCAGCAGCTTGATTCGCCGCAGACCATGTATGATCGCCCGAACAACATGTTTGTGGCTGGATTTATCGGTTCTCCGGCCATGAACTTCTTCCCAGGAAAAATCAAGAAAGAAGATGGTAAGCTGTTTGTCGAAACTGCCGGATTCACGGTTGCCATTCCCGCAGAACGTTCCCAACCATACTTTGATTATGTGCACAAAAAAGTTGTATTTGGCATTCGTCCTGAGGACGTCAAGAACCCGGAATTCATGCCACCCAACATCCATGGCGAGAAGATGAGTGCCAAGGTGGATGTTATTGAATTGATGGGTAATGAAATCTATCTTTATTTGGTGAGCGGTGGCAACAGCTTTGTCGCACGTGTTGATCCTCGTACTAATTTCAAAGCCGGCGAAGATGTTCAAGTAGCCTTGAATATGGATAATTTCCATATTTTTGACACCGAGACCGAAAAGGCCATTCGCTAATTAAGGTCGAATAAACAACCGCCAGGGGTACTACTTACCCTTGGCGGTTTATCTTGTCAGTTGGAGTATTTTATGCAACCAAAATATAAGCTCGTTCTTGTTCGGCATGGCCAGAGTACCTGGAACCTTGAAAACCGTTTTACTGGTTGGACGGATGTCGATCTGACAGATCTGGGGAATTTTGAAGCTAGGAATGGCGGCAAACTGCTTAAAGATGGCGGTTATGAATTTGATATTGCCTACACATCGGTTCTAAAACGCGCGATTAAGACCCTTGGAATTATTCAAGAGGAGATGGGGCTGGAATGGATCCCTGTTATTCGCGCCTGGCAACTGAATGAACGCCATTATGGCTCACTTCAGGGTTTGAACAAAGTCGAAATGGCCGAAAAATTTGGTGAAGCACAGGTAAAAATTTGGCGGCGTAGTTATGATGTTCCACCACCTGCTCTGGACCTTGCAGACGAGCGTCATCCGCGTTTTGACCGGCGCTATGCTGATCTTAGGCCGGAAGAATTGCCCGCGACTGAGTCTCTAAAAATTACCCTTGAGCGTGTTCTACCTTATTGGCACAGCAGCCTAGCGCCAATGATTAAATCGGGTAAGCGGGTTTTGATTGCGGCGCATGGGAACAGTTTGCGTGCAATGGTCAAATATTTGGATAATATTCCCGATTCCGAAATCACTGAGCTTAATATTCCAACCGGGATACCGATGGTTTACGAGTTAGACGAGAATCTGAAACCACTTAAGCATTATTATTTGGGCGATTCCGATGCCGTAGCAAAAGCCGCGGCGGCTGTTGCCGCACAGGGTACAAGTAAGAAGTAAATAAATATTCGAGCTTATGTTCAGCTTGAGACCCCTAAGAATTCTGTAACCTTAGGGGTCTTTCGGTTAAAATGATCTTATGACACTTTCTCCTGATTTTGTTTTTGAACTTCGTAAAAATTTTAGGGGTGAAATCCGATTCGATAAGGCGAGCCGAGTCTTGTATAGTACAGATGCATCCATTTACCAGATCGAGCCAATGGGTGTCGTTATCCCGCGTACTCAGGAAGATTTAATTTGTGCTGTTGAACTTGCTGCAAAATACAAGATACCCGTTCTCCCACGCGGTTCTGGTTCGTCACTTGCCGGGCAGGCCATTGGGCATGCCTTGATCCTGGATTGCTCCAGATACCTGGATAAAATCCCCATAGCTATTAATGCCGAGACACGCACTGCCACCGTTGAACCTGGCGTTATCCTGGCTAATCTTAATCGCGCCGCTGCCGTCCTTGGTTTGATGTTTGGTCCTGATCCGGCGTCTGCAGAACGAGCGACAATGGGAGGTGTTATCGGCAACAATGCAACCGGGGCGCATTCTATTCTGTATGGCATGACCGCGGACCATCTTTTGTCGGCAGATGTGATTCTTTCGGATGGAAGTCTGGCTACCTGGGGGCCGGTGACCGATCCGAAAGTAGGTTCAAGTGATAGGCAGTCGCAGCTAATCGCCGTAGCGTTTGAGATTCGGGAGAAATATGAATCGGCTATTCGAGAAAATTGGCCAATGACCTGGCGTAATTCTGCTGGTTACCGGCTGAATTACCTTTTACCATGGTCAGCAACTCAGCCAGATCAATGGATCGGTAGCGAATATCCGCCTGTTGTGCAATCGTCAACTTTTAATCTGGCAACCCTATTGGCGGGCAGTGAAGGCACCCTGGCAGTCATTCGGTCGGCAACGGTAAATCTCGTCCCGAAGCCCAAAAACACAATTTTGGGGGTTCTATCTTACGAAAGTATTGTTGCCGCCTGTGAGGCTGTTCCTGAATTGTTGGAGCGCAGCCCATCGGCTGTGGAACTTATTCCACAGATGCTGATCCGGTTGGCGCGAAGTGTTCCAGCATACGCCAGTCAGTTGGGCTTTGTTCACGGTGACCCCGCAGCATTGCTTGTAGTCGAATTTTCTGGGGATGACAAGCCAGTTTTGCGAGAAAGAGTCAGGGCTCTCCGTCCGGACGTTTTGGTCGCCGAATCTTTGGTGGAGCAAGCTATGGTTTGGGCAGTTCGCAAAGTGGGGCTGGGAATATTTGACTCACAGCCATCTGAACACCGCCCAATAGCTTTTATTGAGGACTGCGCTATTCCGGTTGAGCGGTTGGGTGAATTTGTTCGCCAGGTTGAGAGAATAATTATCAGCCATGGCACTCAGGCAGCTTTTTATGCGCATGCTTCTGCCGGGTGCTTGCATATTCGTCCGATCTTGAATCTCAAAACAGGCCAGGGTGTAACGGATTTGCGGTCTATAGCGCAAGAAGTCCTGTTACTGACGCTGAGAGTCGGTGGAGCCATGTCCTCGGAGCATGGTGACGGGTTGGCTCGAGCGGAGTGGCTTGAGCCAACTTATGGTGGGCAGGTCAGCGAAGCCATGACACTGTTGAAGCGAACGGCTGATCCCGATTCTTTGCTAAATCCGAATAAATTGAATACTGCCCCACGGATGGATGCGAATCTTCGCTATGGAAGTGGATACCAATCCAGGCCCTGGACCCCTGGGCTGGATTTTGGTCGCGCCAGCGGTTTAACTGGTGCTATTGAACAGTGTAATGGGCAGGGAGTTTGCCGGAAGCTCACTGGGGTCATGTGTCCATCTTTTCAGGCGACGCGTGAGGAAATGCATTCCACTCGTGGCCGCGCTAATTTACTTCGGGCGCTTATTTCTTTTGACAAAAATAATAACCTGCCAGATGAACAGGTAAAGCAGGCTTTGGATTTATGCCTGGCTTGTAAGGGTTGCAAGGCCGAATGTCCGAGCGGCGTTGATATGGCAAAATTGAAATATGAATTTCAGTCATATTATTTCGAAAATCACCAACGTCCCTTTAGAGACTACCTGTTTGGTTATATTGGCATGTTTGCTCGACTGGGGGCGCCATTTGGTGGACTCATAAACTGGCTTACCGACAGAATAATAATTCGCAAATTGGCGAAACAGATAAATTGGATTTCGGATAAGCGAATATTTCCAAAATTTGGTTATCGCGAAAACCGAAAGGATACGCGAATTATCCGCATGAAATTGCAACAGAATTCAGAGAGTTGCTTATTCCTTCCGGACACATTTACTCATTTTTTTGAACCTGAGGTTGAAACCGCAGCCCTCAAAGTGCTGGTTGCTTGTGGAATAAAGGTGAAAATTTTACCTGTTTTTGGCGCAGGTCGTACATTGCTTTCGAAAGGCTTTATAAAATCTGCTCGAAACCATGCTGTACATTTGCTGACCGAAATCCGCCGGGCAGATCCGACAGGTAAGCTGGCGGTGATTGGCTTGGAGCCCTCCGAGATTTACACGCTGCGCGATGAAATTCAGGATTTGCTACCTGGCAATCGAGATGAAATCGAGGCATTGATGGCACGCTCCTGGTTCATTGATGAATATTTAGTTCGACCCTCGTTGGACAACCAGATTATGCGTGTAGCCTCTGCGCTGATAGAGTCTGGCCAAAAAACAAAAATTTCATTACATGGACATTGTTATCAAAAGGCTCAGCCGCCACATGTGGATGGATTTCCAATTGGGGTCAGCGCGTCGGCTGAATTGCTCAGAGCAGTCGGATATGAGGTGGAAGTGCTTAACACCGGCTGTTGTGGTATGGCTGGGGCATTTGGATACGAGGCTGAACATTATAATGTTTCGATGCAGGTGGGGGAATTGATGCTTTTTCCAGAAATTCGGAATGCCGCCGTGGATGGCCAATCGTCTGTGGTGGCTGTAGGAACGTCATGCCGTTCCCAAATCGAGGATGGGACCGGTGTCAGAGCCCGTCATTCGATTGTAATGGTTTCACAGAAACTGATCGGATGACCGCGAATCTGATAGAATGAGTTGGCCAGCTTTTTTATTGTTCCGGAAATTCACCCTGGCTTTTTGGAGAAAATCGCTTGTACGAACTTAACCGAACCGATTTTGAACGGGCTCGTCCGCTTTTTCGAAAGATGGATATTCATTTGCCTCTTCAGGCAATATTGGCGGGAAATGTAACAGCGCCAATCTATGTAGATAATCCGCTGCATCCTCAAACCGCTTTGACATGGACGGGGAGCCGTTTTTATCTGGCGGGATCCCCAGGTAATACTGATCTTATTGCAGCTTCGCGCAAGATTTTCTTAGAGAATTTTGCGATGTCAGCCTGGAAGTCTGGGATTGAATCATATATTTTGCATTACCCTTCTGAAAAATGGGAGACTTTTATTACGGCCATGCTTCACCAAAAATACCCGATTAAATCCATCCGTTCGTATTATGCAAAAAACGCCAGCCGCCGTGAACAACTCAAACTTCCGGAAGGTTTTTCTTTTCGTGCTGTAGATGCAACAATATTATCGGGCAATTGGAAGAATCTGGATTTTTTAACAGACGAAATGTGTTCTGAGAGGGAATCCGTGCAAGATTTCCTTTCAAAAAGTTTTGGAATTTGTTTGACAAAGGCGGACTTAATTGTTGGTTGGTGCCTGTCGGAATACAATACTGGTCATCGCTGTGAAGTCGGCATCGCGATTCATGAAGACTACCGGATGAGGGGTTTTGCTAGCCATTTGGCCCTGGCATTTATTGAAATGGCCCGTAAAAAGGATGTTGCCCGCATCGGTTGGCATTGTAATTCGGCCAATATTGGGTCAGGATCGACTGCGATGAAGGTCGGTTTCGAGAAAATTGAGGATTACCCTGTTTTTATTGGTTGGTTTGACGATGCGGCAAATATTGCGAGGAATGGGTACTTTGCGCATGGACGGGGAGAATATGCCGAAGCGCTTGCTTTTTATGAAAAATCTTTTTCATTCGGTGATGTTCCAGACAGGGTTTATTGGGGGGCTGCTTGTGATGCTGCGCTAATTGGCGAAAATGAAAAAGCGATTAAATACCTGCTCGAGGCAATTGATCGTGGGTTTAACGACCTGGAACAAATCCAAAGCTCAAAATACTTGCTCAGCCTGCACGATACGAAGGGTTGGGAACTCATTCTCAAACGACTTGGATAAGAAAGAAAAAAGCTGGAGGACATGAACTCCGATGTCCTCCAGCTTTTTTGATTGGAATGATATTTTTAAAAATGGGTATTTCTGAAAATGGCCATGGCAGCTCCAAAAGCCACTTCTACGTTTAGTGAGCGTTTCTTGCCGAGCATTGGAATGTACACAATTTGCTCAGAGATATCTAGCAAAGCTGGATCCACACCGCTGACTTCATTCCCGACAATCAAGACAACTGGCTTATCGTCAGTTTCGAAATGGGAATGGATTGGTATTGCTCTTTTGTCTTGTTCGAGGGCCCATAAGTGTGCGCCTTCATTTTTTATTTTTAAGGCAGTCTCGAGAGCGTTTCTTGTATACGCCCATTGGACGGTTGCATCGGCTCCGAGTGCTGTTTTTCTCAACGATGGATTACCTGGGGAGGGTGTGATACCGCATAAATATAATTTTTCCACACCAAAACCATCCGCCGTGCGAAAGATGGCGCCTACATTCCAGGCGGAACGGATGTTATCAAGCAACGCTTCCATCCGAATTGATGGTTGCCCAGGTGTTTGCAGTGGTTCTGGAGAAAAATCTTGTGAAAGGGTGGCTATCGTGCTTCCCAAACAGGCCGGGCAGCGCAATCCAAAAGGGTGTTCTTTGATGAGCGGATAGCGTAACCCGCAAGCGGGGTTTTCACAGATGCGAATTTCAAAACTATCGGTCATGCAGGAAATTAGACCATAGAATTCTCATTTAAGGCAAAACTGCGCAAGATTGAAAAAAAAGGGGCTGCCCTCGCGGACAGCCCCTGATGTAGACAAGTAAATACTATAACAAGAGAGAGGCCTCTATCATCCCGGTCCGGGCGTTCGTGGAGAAACTAGAGAAACCAGCTTTGCGGCACAATTTTAGCATGGATTCATTTTCCTGTGACATCACAGCGATGATCCGTTTAATTTTTTCGTGTTTGGCCGCAGAAATTAGGCGGCGAACGAGTTCGATGCCAATTCCTTGACCCTGGTACTTGTCACTAACCAACATACTCATGCGAGCTTCTTCGTCATCTCCACGGAATTTGCTTAAACGACCAACGGCGAAAATTGCCCGGTTCCCTTTTTCCTCGCCCTCGACCACCAGGGCGATTTCTCGGGCATAGTCGCAATGGCACACACGTGAGAGCCGTTCATGAGTAACACGATCGCTCAGTAGCATGGGAGAAAGGTAGCGGAGGTAGACGGACCGATCTGAAAGCTCCTTATGGAAATTCTGCATCAAAGGTTCATCTTCTGCGCGAATTGGACGAATTATTACTTCGCGACCATCTTTTATGGTCCATTTGGCAACATAGCGGTTCGGATAAGGACGAATGGCCAACTTGGGAAGATCGGATTCGGCTGTATCTTTGCTATACAGTACGACGCGTCCGTCCAGAGCTAATAAGCCATCTGGTGATGCAATTAATGGGTTGATATCCAATTCCTTAATCCAGCGTTGCTCAACAACCAACTGGCTGAAGCGAACCAGAAGCTTTTCCAGGGCATCCAGGTCCACTGGTTTGCGTCCGCGAACACCTTTTAGTGCAGTATAAATTTTGGTGCGCTCAATCATACGTCGGGAAAGTGTCGTGTTAAGAGGTGGCAGGGCGAGTGAGCGATCCTTGTATACTTCCACAAGTTGCCCGCCTGTTCCAAAAAGCAGGACTGGGCCGAACTGTGGGTCAATACTGGATCCGATGATCAGTTCATAGCCTTCCATTTTGATCATCGGTTGGACGGTCACCCCCAGGAAGTGCTCAGCACCAGCTTTTTCTGTCACCGAGTGATTGATGGCATTGAAAGCGGCTTCAACTTCTGCAGAATTGTTTAAATTGAGGATTACACCGCCGACATCTGTTTTATGAGTGATGGTTTCAGAGTGGAGCTTGACGACGATCGGAAAGCCCAGGCTGGCAGCCATTTCGCCAGCTTCTTTGGCAGATTTGGCTATCAGGGTTGGTGTAGTCGGAATCCCATAGGCGGCCAAGAGTTGTTTGGACTCGGCTTCGGTTAAGAGTTCCCGACCGGTTTCGCGGACATGATCGATGATAGCCTTGGCTTGAGCGCGATCGGGTCCGGCGCCTTCGTCATCGGGCATACTGGGAGTTTCGTAAAGAGTTTTCAGGTTGAAGGTTGATTGCCACATGTATGTGAATGCTTGGGCGGCATCATCAGGATATTCAAAAGTAGGTATGCCTACCTTGTTAAGTACCGCTTCACCCGCAGCGACTTCTTTACCGCCAGACCACGAGGCGAGAATTGGCTTTTCGTAGGTTTTTGCGTAGGACTTGAGCGCTTCAGCAGTGGCGGTTGGATCCGTCATCGCCTGTGGGGTCAGGATAACCAGTAGCCCATCGCTATTTGGATCCTGGGCAGCGACTTCTAGAGATTTTGCATACCGTTGCGGGTCCGCGTCGCCGATGATGTCAATTGGATTGTTGTGGCTCCACGAAGCAGGTAGGAATTCGTTGAGTTTTTGCATGGTTTCGCTTGAGATTTCGGCTAATTCGCCACCTGTGGTTAGCAGCGTATCGGTGGCTAAAACACCGGGACCGCCTGCATTTGTTAAGATGGTAAGGCGCGGTCCTTTGGGGCGCGGCTGACGGCCTAGTACCTCGGCCATGGAGAAGATTTCGCTGATGCTGTTGACACGCAAAACGCCGGCTCGGCGGAATGCGGCGTCAAGTACTTCATCTGAGCCAGTGAGCGAGCCGGTGTGGGATGCGGCTGCGCGAGCAGCGCCTTCTGTGCGACCTGGCTTGATCACAATAATGGGTTTGCTGAGGGCTACTTCACGAGCGGCGGAAATAAAGGAACGCGCATCTCCAATGCTTTCCATGTAAATCACGATGCTGTCGGTGTGTGGATCATCGCCGAGGTAATAGATTAAATCGCCCCAATCCACATCAAGCATAGAGCCTACGGAGACGAAAGAGGAGAAACCAACGTTCTCTTTGAATGACCAATCTAGAACGGCTGTGCATAGCGCGCCGGATTGGCTGATAAAGGCGACGTGGCCCTTGCGAGCCATACCTGCCGCAAAAGTGGCATTCAAACCGCTAATGGGATTCATTACCCCGAGGCAGTTTGGACCGACGACGCGCATGCCACCTTTGCGGGCATTTTGGAGTAACTGGTGTTCTAACTCAACTCCAGCTGGTCCGACTTCCTTGAAGCCAGCCGAAATGACGATTGCGCCTTTTACACCGGCTTCCGCGCATTCCGAGATGATTCCTGGTATGCTGGTCGCCGGGGTGACGATTACCGCCAAGTCAACCTGGTCAGGTAAATCCTTAATGCTCGGGTAAGCCTTGATGCCTAGTAAGCTGGGGCGTTTGGGGTTGATGGGGAAAACTGCGCCGCCAAAAGGGCTGCTAATCAAATTCCATAAAATTGTACGTCCTACGCTACCTTCCTTTTCGGTGGCACCAATGACCGCAATGTTCTTGGGCGCAAAAATGCTCTCAAGCGGATTGGCTGTATATTGGTAAACGTCATGCGATGGGTCAAATTTTGACCAGGTTGTGTTACTGGGGGGAGTGGTTGTGGTCATTCTTGTGTGTCCTTTTGAAATTCCGCAGGGCGGATGAAAAAACCTGAATAGATTGTGAAAAAAAGAACAAAACGGGTTTATTATACGCCCAAAAAAAAGCGATATGGAAATACTTGTCACTTTTTTTACATGCGAAATGTCCTGAATTTTGATCGGCGAGGAAGTTTATAATTTTTTGGCAGGATATCTTTGCGAAACTGACGAAAATTCTCAGACCACCGCAAATCAGGTGGTCTGAGAATTTTCGTCAAAAAACGCTTCTATACTTCAGTTCCACGGTGCCTGGCTTCTGAGCGCAATGCTAACAGAATGACTTGTAAATTGAGCCCTCGCTTGCAGGCATGCGAAGATTCAATAAGAACCCGGTCAGACCAAACAGTTCGGCAGCTAAGAACTTCCTCGTCATCGAACATAACCATTTTTAGGATCGTCGTCAGGGGCACATCCATGTCCAGGGCTGGCAAAATGTCACACAACTGACATTCACGGCAACGGTAAACGTCTTGCCCGGTTGATGCTTTGATGATTTGATGTAGAGACCTTGGTGACATTCCTATTTCAACCACATTTTTTTAAAGGATTAAAACTCGTCGCTCTTTGGGTTTAAGTTGATCATCAAGTACGAGACATCGCAGGTATCTCCATCTGGGAACATGAAGAAATCTTCTAGCAACGCTTTTGATTTAAAACCCAATTGTTCAAATGCCCGGACGACTTTGGTTTGTTCTGCGATTACTTCACCAATGACAACCCGAATATCTTGTTTGCGAGCAATTTCAATTAGAGCACGGGTCATTTTCATACCCAGTCCGCGTTTTCGGAAGTCCTTCGCAAGGAAAAGTCGATATTCGGCGATATGCCGTTTGGGTCCTTCGAAAAAATAGAGAGAAGCGCTGCCAACGATGCGATCTTTTACCAGCGCCAGGAGGGGTAAAACCTTGTCGTAGTTTAGATTGTCGCACCAGGCATTAATCAAGACCTGATCCCGTACGTTGTGGCGCATGTAACGTAAATCATCATCGCCGACTGAGCTAAAGAACTCGATCAGATGTTGTTTGTCTTCGCGAATCATTGGGCGCAGCAAAACACGGACACCATCTTTTAAAGTAACTACATCGCGATGGGTTTCAATCTCTTTGACAAGCATTTTGCCTCCTATTGGCGTGGCTATAATTTATTAGGCTGCACAGGTGCTTTACTGGCTGATTCAGGCTGAATGAAACCTTTTGGCAATAAACCAGCCTCTGTCACGATACGAGGGACGATGTCTTCCCAGCCAACTGGCATGATGTGCAATCCGTGAATGCCTTGCTTGCCTTTGATCTTTTCGATGATTTCAAGGGCAATTTTAACGCCTTCTTCTTGTGCGCCAAGAGGTCCACCCTTTTCATTTGCCTGATCCATGCGGTCGAGAATGGGTTTGGGAACAAAAACGCCCGGCACTTGGGTCATGTAGTGGGCCATTTTGGCACTCTTCAGGGGGGTGATGCCAATCATGATATAAACTTTGTCCAAAATGTTGCGTTTGGTTAGTTCGTTCAACCAGATTTCCATCCGTTCTGGATCGTAAACCAAATTGGTTTGGAAGAACTGTGCGCCGGCGTTGACCTTCTTATGTTCTCGGATCGCCTGGAATTTTGGATCTGAGGCAAAAGGAGCAGCTGCTGCGCCCAAGAAAAATTTGGGTGGGAACTTGATCTCGCGTCCATCAAGATAGTGGCCTTCATCGCGCATGCGACGCAGGATCCATATCATTTGAATGGCGTCCATGTCATTTATGTCCATGCGTCCTCGCGGCTGGGGAGCCAGGACAGGGCTATCACCTGTTATGCACAACATATTCCGAACGCCCAATGCAGATGCACCTAAGATTTCGCCTTGCAGACTGGCACGCGTGCGATCCCTCGCGGCGATCTGCATAACCGGTTCGGCACCAGCATCAATAGCAATTTTACTGCAAGCCCAAGATGTCATGCGTGGAGTTGCTGAGGCATTATCTGTAAAATTGATAGATGTAACGTAAGGCTTGACCAGGTTGATATTCTCAATCAATTTCTTTGTGGATGTGCTGAGAGGAGGGGCGATTTCGCAAGCCACGACAAATTCACCTGCTTTGAAGCCGCGTTCCAAATTGGATACTGGTTCTGTGTATGCGGGAGCATGGTATTGGTTATCGCCTTGCCACCATTCTGGCTGGCGGACTGAGCGGAAAACTAAATCCCAGGTCTTCCAACGAGATTCACCTTGATTAAGCACCAAGCTTTTCATTACCGTGCCGGTGCCATTTTTTTGCACACAGTTAACCACATCTTTCCATGTTTCAGTGCCTACCTTTTCCCAATCAAGGGGAGGCAGCACTTCCATCAACATTTCTTCACGACCCAACTTAAAGGAGCGCTCAAAAATTTTATACCAAATGCAGGGACGCGTTTTATCGACATAACAATGTTCGGGGGTTGAGCCTCCGCATGGTCCATTGCGTAACCCTTTTGGACATTCCATTGGGCAGATAAAGGCGGTTTCTTGAAGCATGCAATTCCCACACATGCGGCAGCCAAAAAGAGGACCCTTGATGGCATATTCAATGTTTTCCAAAACCAAATTTCCAAAAGATTCCTGCTTGAACGGCGAGTAAGCAGGCTGCCAACGCCGACCGGGAGTAAATATGGGCATAGCGACCTCCAGATTACAAATTCAAATATTAAGTGCCGCTCAAAGATGATTTAATATCTATAAGCGGGCACCAATTATGTGCTGATTACTGACTTAGATAGCCATCAGCGTAAATGACCTTATTGAGAAGAATCTGAGTTGTCTTCCAGATTGCATTTTGTTCAGGGTCGGTCAGGTCGAAATCTTCTGGCTGAGGTTCTTCAGATGTGGCAATGCGCTCGGCAATTTTGTTGTACAGGCGTGCCAGGGCTGATGATGCGTCTTTTGTTTCGATCCACTTAATAACATCATTTTGTTCTTTATCAAATGGATTGGCGATCATCATCTGCAACCCGACTCCCATCAACATGGAGAGATACACGCGATTGATCAGTGGTCGATTCTCGTTTGGAACTGCGTTAGATACATTCGAAAGACCAACGGAGATCAATGGAGTGGGATCCCATGCATATTGCAAGGTGCGTACGGTTTCAATCAGGTGTGGGCAGTATTGCTGGCAGCCTGAAGTCGTCAATACGAGCGGATCAATGATCAAGTCGCTCATTGGAAAGTCGATTTCCATCATTCGTGGAATCAATTTTTCGACTGCAATTGTGACACGATCGTCAGCTGAAACGGGGATTCCCTCAGCCGCCATTGTCAAAGCAATTACTTTAGCTCCGTATTTTTTCGCTAAAAGCGGAATTCTCTCCAAGCGATCTGGTTCAGCAGATGTGGAATTTAGAATTGGCTGGGCTTTTTTTATCGTTTTAAGCGCGGCTTCCATACCATCTATATTGGTCGTATCAATCGAAAGCGGCACATCGACTACAGTTTCAACTGCTTCTACTACCCACGGAAAGACTTCCGCCCAGTCTTTTTTTCTTGGGCCAAGGTTAATATCCACCGCGCTGGCTCCCGCCTCAACTTGCCTGACGGCGAGATCCATAAAAAACTCACGATCTCTGTTGGTCAATGCTTCCTTTACTTTTTCTGAAATGATGTGAATATTTTCACCAATGATATACATTTTTCCTCCGAATTTAATTTTGGTTGATAGATTGAAACAGATTATTAGGGCATGAGGTGCGCCTCATAGAGGCAAGTTGAATTACGCACACCTTAAGTTATTTGGTTCGCGAACGCGGACTCAACTGTTGGGAATTTTGACATATCGGTATGCGGTAAAAATAGTGCAGAAGTGAAGGCTTCGTAAAAGGTGTTATCTGCCGAAAGTTCGATGTAGGTCATGCGGTTGGCAATATCTTTAATTCGTTCGCGTTCCTCTGAACTAAGCAATGTGTAATACGCGCCTTTAATGGAAGTATTCCCTAAGAAGCTGAATTTTTCCCAAGGCATATCAGGCAGCAAACCGATCTGCACTGCTTTTTCTATATTGATATATTTTCCGAATGAACCACCGATAAACATTTGCTCGACATCATTGAGGGTCATGCCGACTTGTTCGGCCAGTACGCTAAATCCAGCATAGATTGCCGCTTTAGCGCGCAATAAATTATCTACATCTACTCGGGTGATTGTGATGTCCTGGCCAGTTTCGCTTTCGTAATTCCATGAGACGACATATTCTCCGCCATGTTCGCCTTCGCGCACTCGATCCGAGGGTAATGTCAAATTGACATTTCCAGCTTTATCGAGTACGCCTGTCAGGAACATCTCAGCGATGAGTGAAATTAAACCAGAGCCGCATATGCCTTTCGGTTTACCGCCTCCAATAACACGGATGTTCGGCGCGTAGGTCTCTCCATTAATCCACACTTCCTCGATTGCTCCATTTGTGGCGCGCATGCCACTGACCACTCCTGCACCTTCAAAGGCTGGTCCAGCGGAGCAGGCACACGTTACCAGCCAATCACGATTCCCCAAAACGATCTCGCCGTTGGTGCCGATATCGATGAACAATGTTACTTGATCTGCAGTGTCAATTCGGCTCGAGAGAACACCGGCGGTGATATCTGCGCCTACATAACTGGCAACACCAGGCAGGCAGTCGATAATGGCATCGACGCAAAAATTTAAGCCGAGTGCATTCGCATTTGTGAGCGGAGGGTGGTTAACCGTGGTTATGAAAGGCGAAAAGCGGATCGAAGCTGGCGGGATGCCCAGCAAAAGGTGGATCATTGTGCTGTTGCCCGCGATGGTTGCCTTGATAACATCTGACGGATGCGCATCGACGCGTTTACAAGCGATTTCACAAAGGGAATTAATCGTTGCGATAACACGTTTTTGCAATTCATCTCGCCCATTGCCTTTACTTGAATAGATGATACGCGAGATCACATCCTCGCCACGCGAAATCTGGTCATTGTATTCGGCAGTCTGTACCCTGACTTTGCCGGTTGTCAAGTCAACCAACCAAAAGCTGACAGTGGTCGTTCCGATATCAATTGCGGCGGCGTAAAGTGGCTCGTCTTCGTCAACCGGGCCAGGAATGACGTCGATTACTTCAATTGAGTTCTGGTCACGAACAACGGCGATAATACACGCCTGCCATCGAGCATCACGCAAGATAGTACCCAACCGGCATAGCAAGTTCAGGGTGCAGGAAATGTTTTCCAGCTTGTGTTGTTGTCGTAGCACTGTTTGGAGGCGGCTCCAATCGTCCGATTGGTCATCCATGGATGGTTCATTAATCCGGACATTGTAGCGGCGGATCGTTTGTGACCAGTTGAAGTCGTATCCCGGTGGAACGCTAATTTCGGATGCTATTCGGTCGGTGGTTAACTTCCGCTCAATTTTTTCTTGTTCAGGGACGAAAATTGACACATCCCCTTCCACGACAGATTGGCAGGCGAGCGCATAGCCCTGTTCCAATGCTTCATTCGAAAGGCGTAAAGTGGAACGCCGGCGCACATTGCCCGCAGTGACTTGAACTGCGCATCGCCCGCATCGTCCTTGTCCCCCACAAGGCTGACCAATATCAATACCCGCACTTTGAGCCGCCTCAGCGAGGAGTAAGCCTGTCGGTGCGGTTACCGTAGCCGTTTGGCCATCAACAGTTGTGAAGATAACAGTGTGTTCAGCCATTATTTTTAGAACCAATCAAGGGAAGAGATGACCTTATGATAGGGAATTAATCTCATACTGATCTGTTACAGGTCTTCAGTATGAGATTAATTCGGATTTAGCGATTGCAAGAAAAGCTATAGCGCCTTTTTCATAAAACCAGGCAGGTCAACTGCTTCGCGAGGTCCAACACGGATCTCCCAGCCGGGTAATTCTTCTTCAAGTTCGCCCGAAAGTACGGCAACGTGCCCAGGGATGACAATGCGTTTTTTGTTTATTTTATCTTCCACGCCGAATGTCTTAACTGCCTTAGCAATACGTTCCGCATCGAATTTGCCTGCAGCCCAGGCGGTAAGAACGGACATTCCGTCAGCGTCAACAACCAGTAAACGGGCAGGCAAGCCAGAACCTTCAACTTCATTTGCTACCGAGAAATAGGTGATGCTGAAGTTTGTTGTGACCAACACGGGCGAATCTTCTTTTGGATTATTGATGTCATACAATCCCGGTGTAACCTGGATCGGTTTTTGCGGATCGGTATAGATATTTTCGCGCAAAACAAGCAGTGCATAAAGTAATTCGGGGTTGAACTTTTCCAGCACGATAAAGCCGACATACTTTGCAACAGACTGGGCTGCGAGAAGTGATTCTCTCTGGGCTGAACCAGCGTTGCAAGGGAGGCTAAGGATCGGGTAACCCAACGCGCGGAAATTTTTAAGAGCAAGGCGGCGAATTTGAGTGGCCATAATGAGTGACTCACCCATGGTTTTGCCACCTGGCACTAGAACAATGTCCTCTACGCCTTTCCCCTTAATTTTTTCTGTTAGATCAGCCAGTTCTTCAAGTGTATCTGCGCTTACAGTCAGGGCCGCCTTGGAGTTCTTAGCAAGGTCAGCCATGGCTTCCCAATTGGAGGCATCTGCGCCCATCAGGAGAGGTGTTTCACCAGCCAGAACAGCAAGGCCAGACGAGAGAACGCTGGGGTCTTTTGATATCAATATTATGGGGCGTTTTGAGGCAGCGCGGACCGCCTTGACAGTATCTGCGAATTTGGCCGGGGCGTCTGCCTCAACAGCGAAACCATCTATTGAGAAATCTATACCCACATAAGCGACTTTATAGGCATCCGATTTATCTACCTGGGCGGTGGTATCAGGCTGAGATGATTTAATTCGGATAAATAAACCGCTTTTGTTATAGAATGTTTTTTCGTGACGATATAAACAGACTTCATTGCCAACTTTGATTTCGGTGCCGGGACCTTTGAGCGTGATCAGGCGAACAGGCGGAGCAGATGATTCAGCGAGTTGGGATTTGGATTCTGCGCTGACGTAAGGACAGGTGGAGAGCTCAACCTGTTTGGCGGCAAGTTTCATCGCGAAAGCTAGACAAGTGGGGAAGCCACATTCCTTGCAGTTGGTCTGCGGAAGCATTTTATAAATTTGAATACCAGAGAGTGCCATGTCGTCCTCCTATGCGGTCATGAGTTCGGTAATGGCGGTGCGAACCCGCTTGACTGACTCGGGGTGGCGCAGCACGACAATCGAAGCGCCCGATTCAAGCAGGGCGGTAGCGGTTAGTGTTTCCCAATGGATTGCGCGTTCTTTCCATTCGCCCCAGGCTTCAGGGACACCCACACCGACTTTGGATTCCTTGGTTTTCCAGGTTTCAAATCCAGGCGTGACTATCATTGGGAGTTGGGTCATGGCATCGCCTTGCAAGGCGGCGAGGCGTAGACGTTCCATTACGGAATATCCATACTCCATCCCGTAGCCAAGCGCGCCAGTGGTAGGATCCATGATTACGTGGTCAAGTGGTAAGCCCATATCACTGATCAGGATGTTTAATTGCTTGGCCAGGTTGACGTCCATGGCAGTCCGCGCGACAATTAGATGACCATTGGCCATGGATGTTGCCGCGATTGTGCGATAGTTTTTGTCCTCGCAGATGCCTAGGAGAAGTTTCTCTCCTTTTCCAGCTTCAGAGACTACGACAAGCAATTCGTTGTCTTTTTCAACCTGCCCTGGGCCGAAAACTGCCAGGGGTAAGCCGCTTGAACCGAGCACAGATTTGACCGCTCTTACCGCATCGTCAATGCTATCTTCAAGGGATAACCATAAGACTATCAAGTCAGCCCCAGCGGCTTCGGCTGCTTTTGCCCATGAAGCCGGGTCATTCATTGCATCTCCCCAGACTTCTTCTAGCAGAGCAGACCAATCATCGGGCTTGCGAGATTTAATTTCTATCGCGATTACCGGGGGATGAGGGGTTGGCGCTTCGAACTGCATAAAGGGCATGGTAGTATCCCCGCCAACTGTGATGGTCCTGGCGCGCGTTCCGCCCTCTGCGCTTGTTGCGCCGATGGTCACCGTGCGGACTTTGCCCGTCCATTTATCTTTTGGAATTTCTACTGGCATGATGTACTCCTTATTTTTTTTGCATCGAATTTCGCAAATGATTTGATGTTATGGCGTTATAAAATAAATTAAATGAGGCCTGCTTTTCGTCGTGCTTCGTCTCGCCGGGCAATAAAGGTTTCGATCGGTGATTTGCGTTCCGCAGACAAACCCAGATCCTTGAGTTCAGAATCATCCTTTGCTGCCAAATGCCGGAGAATGTGTTTAAACGAAATCAATGCTGCTGGATAAATAATACCGGCAGAATTATGGGTCATATAAGCAACGCGTATGTTTTTATCCTTCAATAATTGCGCTGCCAGAACCAACGGAATATCTGCGGGTAACTCGGGAACACCTTCGCGCATTACGTCTTCGGCGGAAAGCGAAGGGGCATTTTCACGATTATAGGCGCTGACCAGTTCATCGTACCCTACGACGCCCACGCCTTCGCCTTCTGTTCCCAATACAACCATTTCCTCCACATTATGCTCCAAAATAAACCGAGCAATATCCACAATGTTAGTTGTAGTATTGCAGGTTGGTACGCCAACGGACATCAGGTCACGAACTAGCTTTGGTTGCATATAGTTTTTTTTTTGATTAAGACAGCCGAATTGGGATTGAGCCTGGCAGGTCCCAATCCCAATTCGATCGGTTTTTGGAATTTAGAACATCGGTTCCATTATCATGGCTGGGTGTTGGTGAGCTTCCAGCCAGGCAAGTAACTCATCTACGGTTCCAGCGCTGCGCTCGTCGGCGATTCGGTCGAGTAGATCAGGGTCACCTTCACGTTCGGCAACAGCTTTGAACTCATCCGCCATTGTTTCCTTTAGTACAGAGGACATCCATACTACACGTTTGAAACCGCCATCGGAAGAGATGAACTTGGGACTGATCAGGTAGAATTTTCCCACTCCCATCACACCGGGCGTTTGCAGACCACCACCCGCGATGCCTGCAAGGGTACTAAAGGTCATACCTGCCGGGGTCATGCTTGTATCTTCTCGACTGACAATCATGACACCGTTGGCTTCGGGTACGAGCATGACGATGCATTCAAAGCAGCCGCAGGCAGTCATTGGGTTTTCCATGATGGAGTACATCGAAACCTCGTTAACAACTCCATGGGATCCCATAGATGCATATTCATTTGTGCCTGTCCAGTAACCTTTTTTGAAGTCAATCTGTTTGCCGAGTTTAATGGGTTGATTTGGTCCGGTAGGATTGATATTAAAGGATGCTTTGCAGTCCAGCCAGTTGTAGGCGCCGCAAAGACCCAATCGCTGGGGGCTGACCACGCAAACATGGTTGGGCGCGAAACTCTGGCAAAGTGTGCATGAATAGAATTCTTCCACCTTGTCATCGGTCAGATCAGCTAGACGTTTGTTGCGGAAGTCATAGGTACCACGCGCTGTTTCGAGCCATTTATCGAATTCATTGGGATCGGTATAAATGGTAACCTGGACTTTGTCAACAATCGCGCCAAAATCTGCATGGAAACGAGCATGCAGTATCTTGCCGATATCAGTTAAGTTGAAACCCTTATCTGCTGCTGAATTTGAGATACGGACCCAGGCGATATCGCGTTGGCCCACGTGTTGAATGCCGGATGCACCGTTAACGAAATAGTGGATCTGGCGTTCGAGCACTGGCTCGAAGTCAGCTTGCATGGATCTACCTGCCACCTTGATGACCACGCCGACACTCATATTGCCTTGGGGGGGGATGGCGCTAAAGTCTGGTCCGACCACCTCAACTTTTCCGTCGACTACGTCTTCCAGAGGCACGGTGTAAAGATATTCAAAACAACGACTATGCTTGCCGCCAAATTCCACACGAAGATCGGTTTTGCGGACAACTTCACCTTCAAAAGCAGAACCGTATGGCACCGGGATGGGCACTTCTGTCATCTTGATTTTTACGCCGCGAACCTCGATACATTTTTGAATAAGGCGTTCGGCGCGTTCAAGATCATCTGCCCCGTCAATTTTGTCGAATGGCATCGAAACTACATGTTCATAAGTGGTTACGCCGGTTGGAAGGATCTCGGGGATGACCGTATCGGCAATCACTGGGAAGCCGAAATTAATGGCGCCTGCTGCGGCGGCATATTTCAAGTCATCCACTTCGCCGAGGGCGAGCACAAAGGCAAAAACACGTTCTTTGTTATAGAGAAGGATTTCCTGGGCCATTCCAGCCTTCATTCCGCCAAAAGTCAGCGCGGAGCGGGCGGCGAAGCCGAGCGGATAGATTGCGGAAATTGAGTCGGTTCCGAATGGCACGGTATAAGTGTCATAACCCAACTCGACGCCTTCTTCCTGCAACTGATCGATGATCGAACGGCCGTTAACGTTGCCGCACAGGAAAGTCAAAATATTGCGTTTCTGAAGCTCGCGAACGATCTTCACCGCTACTTCGTTGGATTTGGCGCAACCGACAATGGCGGCAAAGCCGGGCATGCGCCCATCTACTAATGAAATCCCCCACGAGCGCAGGCGAATATCATCGATCGGACCGTTTAAGTAGCCGCCCTGATCGCCGAGTGCCGGGTAGGCAGTGCCACCTGCCAGGCTAAAGCCGGGTTTTCGTTCAGGCTGGAGGTCGTATATAAAGCGAATGGCTTCTATGGTTTCGGCGGCAAACAGGGTCGCCATGCCACTGTCCAGGGTTTCCCCCAGGTAGGGGGTCCAGTGCCTGTTGGCAGGTGAAGGGTGAAGCAACTCTCGAGCGTGTTTGACCACATCTCTTAGCTGCCCGAGTGTTTCTACTGGAATGCCGGTCAAAGCGTAGATGGTTGGCAGGTAATACGCAGTATTTGGGAAGGAAATAGGTGTGTCAGGGCCCTTTTCAGCGAGCGCCTTATTCAGCATGAACTCAGCTTCGGTTACCAGCGCATTTGCGCCACGGATGGCTCTTGTTGCAATATAGCGTGACATTAGATCTCCTCGGTCATTTTCATCTGCAAGCTTTCGTGTAAGCGATGATAATTATCACCGCTTAGGGGATAGCCACATTTTGACTTGCTGATGAGCAGACTAACCATAAATGGCTTCGCGCCGTTGTTCGAGAGGCAGGGCCTCAAGGTCGTTCATTCGGCTATCACCAGATTTGCCGAATTTGTTCGGATCCCAGGCTGGTAACCCAAGCGCTGCGCGTTTTTTGTCGATGTGAGCAAGCGAGGCTTTGATCATCTCGTCTGGGTCAGGGATAAACTCCAACTTACCACCATACAGCTTTTCCCAACCCTCGGAGATGTATTTCAAGACATGATCGCTGTCATCTACGCGGTCAGGCATACCGCTGATTGGGGATTGGCCGCCAAAAATGACATAGGCTCCAGATGCAACACAATAAGCTGCAATGGCGAGCGCTTTTTCAGACATCCATTCGGGAGCGAGGCCGACGGCTGGAATCTGATCGATATCTTCACCAAGTCCGCCTTCCTCCGCCATTTGTGTCAAAACAGTTAGAATGCGGGTATTGTCCACGCAAGAGCCCATGTGCAGAACAGGTGGAATGCCAACTGTTTCGCAAATTTCCCGCAAGCCCGGTC
>CAZHWV010000032.1:0-33401 GCA_964536185.1 uncultured Anaerolinea sp.
CACCCAAATTTGCCCGATTTTTCCCTTTTTGTCTAGTTTTTAAACAGCCTCTTAGGCCCGGCGCTAACCGAAGACCCGCGCGTGCGCGGCATTATCTTCACCGGCTCGGTCGCGACAGGGCGAACGGTTCTCCAGGCCGCGGCCCGCAATATTACACCGGTGGTCTCGATGGAACTTGGCGGCAAAGCTCCGTCGCTGGTCTTTGTCAAGGATGCTTCGGAACTGGATGGTCCTGTGGGCGGCACGGTAAGCGCTTTGGCCTGGAATGCCGGACAATCTTGTGGGCAGCGCGCGCGCTGGTATCTCCGCCGAGACCTTTATGAACCCTTCCTCGAGCGATTGGCTCCGCGTGTCCGCAACCTGAAAGTCGGCCCGGCCACCCAGCCCGGCGTTGACCTCGGTCCGCTGGTTTCTAAAAAACATTACGACAATGTCATGAATTACATTCGCATCGGTAAAGAAGACGGCGCACGCTTGATTGCTGGCGGCGGACGCCCGGAAGGTCTCGGCGAAAAGGGCTATTTCGTTGCCCCGACCGTTTTTGCAGACTGCAATAACAGCATGCGCATCGTCCGCGAGGAGATTTTTGGCCCGGTCATTACCGTCATCCCGGTGGATAGTCTGGATGAAGCGGTTTCTCTCGCCAACGACAACATATTCGGGCTTTCCTCCGAGATCTGGACCAGTGACCTGGCTACCGCCCATTCAGTGGCTTCTCGGCTGGATGTTGGCCACGTGACGATCAACGGATCTGCCGCCTTCGGTTTCGAAGTCCCGTTCGGTGGGGTCAAATTGAGCGGCCTCGGCCGCGAGGGAGGCCCGGAGGCGATTTTAGCCTACACTCGCCTGAAGAATGTTTGGGTTAATCTCAAACCCATGCAGTGACAAATGGATGCGCGGGATATTGCCTGCCCGGAAGGAAATCTGATCCACCTGTTGTGGCTGCCCAAAAAATGAGTTAGAATTTTATCAAAATGACGTTTTTGGGACACAACGTTTTGCAAAGTCGTGAACTTTGAAAACGAAATGTGTGTAATAAAAATCTCTTATGAAGGGATATTTATGTCTCAGCCTGCTTACCTCGATCTCGATCTATCCATACCCGAACGTGTCCAGGATTTGCTCGCACGTCTAACGCTCGACGAGAAATTGGGCCAATTTATTCACCCCGTGAATGCTATTCCACGCCTGGGCATCCCGGCTTACAACTTTTGGAGCGAGGGACTGCATGGCGTGGGCCGCAATGGGCGCGCCACGGTTTTCCCACAGGCCATCGGCATATCTGCCACGTGGAACCCGCTTCTGGTGAAGGCCATTGGCTCAGCCACTGGCGACGAGGGCCGCGCCAAATATCACGAAGCCCTGCGCGTCAAGGGCGAGACATCCCTGTATCAAGGTCTGACCTTCTGGTCACCGAATGTCAACATTTTCCGCGACCCGCGCTGGGGGCGTGGACAGGAAACCTGGGGTGAAGACCCATTCCTGACCGGTGAAATGGGGGCAGCCTTTGTGCGTGGGTTGCAGGGAGATGACCCGCGTTACCTGAAAGCCGCAGCCTGCGCCAAGCATTTCGCGGTGCACAGCGGACCTGAAAAGCTACGCCATCGCTTTGACGTTCAGGTTAGCCGCCGCGACCTGTACGCCACCTACCTTCCCGCCTTCAAGAAGCTGGTGACCGAGGCCGGAGTCGAAGCAGTCATGGGTGCCTATAATCGCGTGCTGGGAGAACCAGCCTGCGCCAGCCGCCTGCTCTTGCAAGATATTTTGCGCGGCGAATGGGGCTTTACGGGCCATGTCGTCTCGGACTGCTGGGCGCTGACCGATATCCACAATGGTCACCATCTCACCGCCGGTCCGCTCGAAAGCGCTGCCCTGGCACTCAAAGCCGGTTGCGATATATCCTGTGGCTGCACGTATGACTACCTGGGCGAAGCGCTGACCCAAGGGCTGGTTTCTCTAACTGAAATTGACCTGGCGCTTTCCCGCACCTTGGCCACACGCTTCAAGCTGGGCATGTTCGACCCGCAGGAACAGGTGGCCTATACTGCCATACCCATGGCGATAGTCGGTTGCAAAAAACACCGCGAGCTGGCCTATCGTACGGCGCTGCAATCGGCAGTTTTGTTGAAAAATAACCATGCAACTCTACCTATTGGACCACAGATCAAGAGTATTTTTGTGACTGGCCCGGCGGCCGCTAGTCTGGAGATTCTCTTGGGCAATTATTACGGTCTCAATGATCACATGACTACTTTGCTGGAAGGCATCGTTGGCCGTTTACCCGAAGGCATTAATTTTGAATACCGCCCTGGCTGCCAGTGGACCCAGGAAAGCCTCGCCTCGTTGAATTGGGCCGAGAATGAAGCCGCCGCTGCAGACCTGACCATCGTCTGTGCCGGTATCTCGCCATTATTGGAAGGCGAGGAGGGTGAATCGATCCTGACCGCCGAAAGCGGCGACCGGGCTCAAATCGAATTACCGGCTGTACAGCAAAAATTTATCCGTCAGCTGGCCACGCGCGGCGCGCGCATTCTGCTGGTGCTGACGGGTGGCAGCCCGATTGCCCTGGGTGATATCGCCGACCTGGTCGAAGCGATCTTGTTCGTCTGGTATCCGGGGCAGGAAGGCGGGCGGGCTGTGGCTGACCTGCTCTTCGGGGATGCCGTTCCCAGCGGCAAGCTGACCGTCACCTTTCCCAAGTCCAGCGTTGACTTGCCGCCCTTTGACGATTACAACATGGCCGGGCGCACCTATCGATATGCGCAGCATGAGCCTCTTTTCCCGTTTGGCTTTGGCCTGTCCTACACCACTTTTGAATATTGCGCCCTCAAGCTCAGCTCCCAGCGCGTGCTGCCTACCGGCCTGCGCGTCTCGGTGACTGTTAAGAATACCGGCGCATTGGCTGCGGACGAGGTCGTCCAGCTCTACCTGAGCGCGCTCGAAACACGTCTGCCCGCGCCGCTCAGCCAGTTGGTTGGTTTCCACCGCGTTAATCTCAAGGCCGGGCAAAGCAAAACCATTCGCACCACCATTCCATCTGAAATGTTGATGCTTTATGATGAAGACGGCAAACAAAAGCTTGAACCTGGGAAGTTTCGCCTGACAGCGGGTGGTTGTTCACCCGGTGCACGCGGCCTGGCGTTGGGCGCTGCGCAGCCGGTCTGCCTTGAATTTCACATCCCCTAAATAACTCAGACAGCGTCCCATGGGGCGGATCCGACCAGGGCTTTGCTCCGGTAATAGCCAATCTCAATGAAAAACAATTTCCCGCCGAAAACCAGGGGGAGAAACGGAAAAATTGTGTTTCTCCCCCTGGTCAATATCCTCTTGTTTGTTGCCTGCATAATCGGCTAGAATAGAGATACAGGTCGTCCGACCCAGAAGGTTGGGTGGCTGTCTACCATGAGCGGACAATGCAGGTCGGTTAAAGGATACGTGATATAAAAACGCTATTAGCGCAATGTGAGCGATGATGATTAATTTTGACCGGCTTCCGTATATTTTATTGATGTTCTTCGCTGCAGCGGTTTGCGCATTTGTGGCCCAGCGCGCCTTTCGCTCGCGACGCAAGGTAGCGCGGGCAGCTCCATTCACAATGATGGCCGGCGCGGGCTCGGTTTGGATGATATTGGTTACTTTGGATACGCTGATCAGCAAACTGGTCTGGAAAGAGATCCTGTGGTGCTTGATTCCATTTGCCATCTTGTGTTCCCTGACCGGGTTATTTTTTTTCTCTCTTGAATTTAGCCTTCGCTTGAAACGAGTTCCAGGTGCCGTTCTATTCCCAACGATCATCACAATCCTGGGAGTTACTTTTCTTTCCTTGACCAACTTCATCCACCACCAGATGTGGACAGTTAAAGAAATAAATGGTTTCCCGATCCAGGTTATGGGGCAATTTTTCCCGATCCAACTGGCTTTTACCTACCTATTAGCCTTTGCAAGCCTGGTGTTATTGGGACGGGCAACCCTGCAATCAACTGGATTGCTGCGCAGACAGACTGTTCTTTTGTTAGTCGGAATTTTGATCCCGGTGCTGGTCAGCATTGCGGCCGATGTATTTGGGTGGAATCCCCTGCCTTATGTTGACGAACCGGCCTTCAGCATAGTATTCGCGGTGGGTTTCTTTGGCAACGCAACGCTGCAATTCAATAGTTTTTATTTACTACCGATGGCTTCGAATGTGATCATCAAAAATATGCAGGATGGGGTGATGGTGACAGATAATGAAGGGCTGATCATCTTCAGCAACCTGGCAGCTCAACAAGTTTTAGGAAAAAAAGACTCCCTGGTAAATGGCCAACCTGTGGACAATATCCTGGAAGCATGGCTTCCGGAAGCTCTGCATGCCTGGAAAGACCGGAAAGCAGAAGTTCAGCTAATTGTTGGCCAGGCAGACGCCAAGTATTTCCGACTCAAAATCTCACAAATTATTGGGAATGCGAATGAAGGCATTGGAACCCTGCTGACTCTGAATAACAATACCGATCAAAAAAATTATGAGAAGCGCCTGACAGAGCTGGCGATTTGCGATCCGCTCACCGGCAGCTATAACCGCCGCTATTTCTATGAAATGGCGCAACCCTATTTCCATCAAATGCAACGCTCCGCCAGCCCGTTAATCATTTTGATGATTGACCTGGATCATTTCAAAAACATAAATGACACCTACGGTCATGCCAAGGGTGACCTTGTGCTCCAAAAAGTAGCGGCTGTATGTAAAAAACATGTGCGGAATCAGGATATTTTTTCACGCCATGGGGGTGAGGAATTTATTATGGCGATGCCTGAAACCTCCTTGCAAAATGGTCTATTGGTGGCCGAGCGCCTGCGCAAATCAATTGAAGCATTAAATTGTGAATTGGATGGCATCCCTATTTCTGCCAGCATTGGCATGGTTGAGACCACCGGGGAGCCTGAGTTGACCCTGGATGGGTTAATTGTCCGTGCAGATGAGGCCATGTATTTGTCCAAGCAAGCCGGCCGCAACCGGGTGACAGCCTGGAAACAAGCTTGAGTGCGCTCTCAAAGAAATACTATGCACAATACCCTATCCCCATGTTACAATCTTGAAAATTATGAGCGAAGAAAATTTTAAGACCGTAGCAACTAACCGCAAAGCGGGTTTTGAATATTTCCTGCTTGAGCATTTTGAAGCAGGAATTTCCCTGCAAGGCTCGGAAATTAAATCCATTCGCGCAGGACAAATGAGTCTGGCTGAAGCATTTATAGATATTGAATATGGCAAAGAAGCCTGGCTCGTTGAAGCCCATATTGCCCCCTATGAGCAGGCTAATCGCTTTAATCATGATCCAAAACGGCGGCGGCGCCTACTGCTGCATAAAAAAGAAATTCGCAAGATGTGGAATGATGTCAGACAAAAAGGTGTCACAATTATTCCGCTCAAAGTATATCTAAAAAATGGGCGCGCGAAAATCGAGATAGCTCTCGCTAAAGGCAAAAAACTGCACGATAAACGCGAATCCATTGCCAAGCGCGATCAAGAACGAGAATCAGCGCGAAATTCCCGCGAATAAACAGAGGAAATCGATGAATCCATCTACAATTGGTGGGATAAACCTGTTACCTGAAGCCACAAAACGTGAAATCTATGGGCGCGCCATTCCCGATGAATTACTGCAACGCTTTAAAATTCCAGCCCTGGATTCGATCCGCAGTACGAATTTTTTGCAATTCAAATTTGCGCCTGGCTCATCGGATGTCGAAATATATCTCTATCATGAACCACGCTTCCCTGATCCGATACTTTATGGCCACCTGACCGATACGATGAACGGCCAAATCCATATTTTATTATATATTTTAAATGATCCAGAGGCCTCTCGCTTTGATGTAGACCGCATGCCGGATGGATCTATGACGCGCTTTGGCACTTTGCAGCGCAACCTCCCAGCTGAACAAGCTGCCCTGCAAGCGAATCTGGCCCCTGGACAAGTCCGGCACGGCTTGCGCCTGCTCACCCAAGCTATTAAATCTTTTGAAGGTTTTGTATCCAGCCTTGGGCATGACATTTATTTCGTGGAACCGCTTTACTACCACAATGCAGTCATCTTTGAACGCTATGGATTCACTTACCAGGTAGGTCGCAAACTCATGGAACTGATTGAATCTGGTTTCACAGAAGGCGGCGAGTTATTCAAACAGCTAAATACATCTTCATCCTTCCGGAAAATAGAGGCGGCTCATAGTATCCGCTTACGATCCTGGGCAATACACGACGATATTTTAGGTGAACCGTTCACGAATGTTACCATGTATAAACATGTTGGGAAATCCGCGGGGATAACGACTTGCCCAAGTTGTACATGGTAATTATGTGTCCAGGTTAATAACATCCACGAGGGCTTGCAAGCCAAGAAGATAAGACCGCCAACCAAATCCACTGATCTTGCCTCGGCAGACCGCTGAAATAAGCGACGTGTGCCGAAATTCCTCACGCGCATCGATATTTGAAAGATGCACTTCAACCACCGGAATACCAATCCCCGCAACCGCATCGCGCAATGCCACTGAAGTATGAGTATATCCACCAGGATTGATGACAACGCCAGCAGCCCAATTGCGCGCATCATGCAAAGCATCAATCAAAGCTCCTTCATGATTTGACTGGTAATATTTTACTTCCACGTCCAATTTTTGACCCCACTCTGTTAGTCGGTGGTTAATTTCTTCCAAACCTAGGCTGCCATAGACACCAGGCTCACGCACACCCAGTAAATTCAAGTTCGGACCATGCAATATTAATATTTTCATAAGACCACTTCCAAATCGCTGATAGCCACGCCCACTCCCACTTGTACTTCACCAATGTCCAACGGCAGCGCAAATTTGATCATATCGAATTCCTTCTTTTTATCTACTTTCATAGCCTGAATAATGGTTGATAGCACCATTTGCGCTGGTACCTCCGTTGGTAAACCAATTCCAGCTAAAACGTCTTTTATCCGGTCCGCAATTCCAATTCCAGTCTCGGTTAAACCAAGTTTTTCTGCCAACCGCGCTTCAACCACCATGCCGATCGCAACTGCCTCGCCATGACGCAGTTGAAAGTGGCTCGCAATTTCCACCGCGTGTCCGACGGTGTGCCCAAGATTTAATGCCGCCCGAAACCCAGCTTCAAAAGGGTCCTGAATAATAATTTTTACCTTTACACCCATCGCCTTGCGGACAATACGAACCAGCTCAGTTTTAACTGAATCAAATCCCAACGAACAAGAATAAAATAACTCTGGGTCGGCAATAATTCCATGTTTGACAACTTCTGCCAGACCGGAACGCAGCTCATCATCTGATAAAGTGGATAATAACCGTGGATCAGCCATCACCAGGCGAGGTGGGTAAAATGCCCCAACAAGATTCTTGCCTTCAGGTAGATCAAAGCCGGTCTTTCCACCCAGGCTGGCATCCACCATTGAAAGCAAAGTTGTCGGTACAACCACCCACTGACAACCGCGCATATAAGTCGAGGCCGCAAACCCGGCCAGGTCGCCAACCACTCCTCCTCCCAGGGCAACAACCGTACTCTTACGATCAAGCCCTGCCGCCAAAAATCCTCGCCAAAGCCCGGCAACCGTTTCAAGTGTTTTCATCGCCTCTCCGGGCTGAATCACCAACAATTGGGCGACAAAACCAGCCTCGGACAGGAAGTGTAAAACAGGTTTGGCGTAATGTTTGGCAACATTTTCATCGGAGACCACACAGATTGGGCCTGCCAACCCGCGCTCTTTTAGCATGGTTCCCAATTGATCTAACCCGCCAGGCTCAACAATAACATCGTAGCCAGCACCCATTCCAAGCACGTGGTAGCGCCCCAGTTTTTGTTGAATTTCCCAACTTATTTGCTCTGGCGTTTTTGAAAGGTTCTTATTCGTTTGTCCACCATCTTGACGATCCGTTGTCTCATTGGCTACGCGAAGTTTAAAACTGTCATAATGCTCCCTTCTTTGTTCCAATAGCGCTGAGAGCTTATTTTCCATATTCCCGGCCAATAAGGGGCGCTGCGTACCATCTTGTGTAAGCCGCGCCAGCAATGAAGAAATATCAATGTCGAGATAGACAACCTCCCCGGAAGATTCACACAGGCTGCGATTCTCATCCCTCAGCAATGCGCCGCCGCCTAAAGCGACAACTCCCATTCCTCGATTTTGCGATGAACCAGGCACATCCGCCTTGCATACGCGCCGGAGTACATCTGATTCACAATCTCGGAAAGCGAGTTCTCCGCTCTCCGCTATGATCTGCGCAATGGGCTTCCCAGTATTTGCTTCGATTTCTTCGTCAATATCCACAAAGGGGATATTTAAATTCCTCGAGAGGATTTTCCCCACTGTCGATTTACCTGAACCTGGAGGTCCATATAGAAATATTTTATGCATATCAGTCCCAAAATACGTGGTCAATATTATCCATCGGCAGATCAGAAAGTTTTGACTGCCGAAGTGCAGCAAAGCGCGGCAACATCTCATTCAACGAGTCACCACCCAACTTTTCTATTAACGCATCTGCAATCACATAAGCAACCATGGATTCAAGGATTGGCACAGCCCGCGGAACTGGACAAAAATCAGACCGCTCGTATTTGGTTAAGCCTTGCACTCCGGTTGCCAGGTCAACTGTGACTTGGGGTGTCAGTGTCGTCGCGATTGGTTTCATCGCAACCCGAATTACCAAAGGCTGGCCATTGGAAATGCCACCTTCGATCCCACCAGCCCTGTTCGTCGGACGTACCAGGTTCCCCCCCTCCAATGTGATCGCATCATGCGTTTTTGTGCCCGGCAAGCGCGCATTCTCCCAGGCATCCCCAATTTCAATACCCTTCATTGCCTGTACCGATAGAATCGCGGCAGCCAACCGCGCTTCCAGCCGCTTATCCCACTGAGAATAGGATCCGAGCCCAACCGGCGCCCCCAAAACGACAATCTCCAGAATTCCACCCAGAGTATCCTTGCCCCGAATTATTTCTGCTATGCATTCGCGCATCTTAAGCGCGGCGTCAGCATCCGGACAACGCACGTCATTCCGCTCGGCCAATTCAAAACGATGCGCAAATGAAAGCCCGCCAAAATCCGCGGAAATCTCACCGATCGCAGACACGTAACCACCAACAGTAATCCCAAATTGAGCAAGAAAATGTTTGCATACAGCTCCGGCTGCCACGCGCATCGTAGTCTCGCGCGCAGATGAACGCTCCAGTGTGGGGCGAAGATCATGATAGCCGTATTTCACCGCGCCAGTAAGATCAGCATGTCCAGGGCGCGGCGAGGTTAATGCCTCAATTGGTTTCCCTTTCCATTTCACATGATCATCATTTTTCACGAGCATTGAGATGGGAGCCCCGGTTGTCAGGCCGCCCATAACCCCACCGAGAATTACAACCGCATCCTGCTCGATTTTCATTCTCCCGCCGGCTCCATAGCCTTGTTGGCGGCGCGCCAATTCGCGATCGATCACGGTTGCGTCCAGTGGCAATCCGGCGCTCATACCATCCAGGATGGTAATCAATGCGGGGCCATGCGATTCACCAGCGGTCATAAAACGTAACGGCATCATTCCTCCTGGGTCGTGCTTGAGCGTAAATCATCCATTTCAGCCAGTATCTGCCCAACAGCAGAAAACATCACTTGACGAGGCGCAATCATTTCCGTCCAAATTTCAAATGCAAGCGCGGCTTGTTCAATTAGCATTCCGAGCCCATTTACCGCGCAAATTCCCACTTTCCTGGCTTGTTGGACAAATAGCGTTGGGCTGGGGTTGTAGATCAGGTCATAAATAAATACTTCGGATGGCAACATCAGTTGACTCGGCCAGGGAGAAGATTCAATATTGGGAACCATACCCACTGGAGTGGTATTAACAATAAGGCTGGTTCGATCCAATAATGGCTCCAACGATCTGCTATCCAGCGAAACTGCAATGATATGCCTGCCGCCAGATTCTTCGTTTAATTTACCCGCCAATGCATCAGCCTGCGCAATTTCACGTGCTGCTACTGTTACCCGCCAGGACATCCCAATCAAGGCCCAGGCCACTGCGCGAGAAGAGCCTCCAGCCCCCAGGACAATCGCATTCCCTGGGGAATCGAGCAAGTTTCCAGTTTTTTGACGCAGGTCGGAAAGGAAGCCAGGCGCATCTGTATTGTCCCCGACCAACCTGCCATTATTCATATACACCGTATTAACCGCGCCAATCGCATGTGCGGGTGGTGTCAATTCATCCATCAATTGGATCACCAACCGCTTATGCGGGACAGTCACATTCAACCCAGTCAATTCGCCAATCCGCAACAAACCCAGAAGATCTAATAATTTCTCGGGCTGCAAAGGATCCACTGGATAAAGATTATACACTCCCTGCAAACCAACCGCCTGTAGCGCAGCTGAATGAAGTCTGGGCGAGAGGCTGTGTGAAACTGGCCAACCGACCAACCCCAAGCGAATCATCGCAAACTCTCTAATACTCTAAAGTATTCAGGAAAGGTTTTTGAAACACACCCAGGGTTTTCAATATTCACCCCGGGAACACGCAAACCGATTAACGCAAAGGACATTGCCATACGGTGGTCGTTATACGTTTTGATCGAGGCAGGGATAAAGGACTGGCAAGGATAGATACTCAACCCGTCTTGATGTTCTTCGACCCGAACACCCAAACGCGCCAATTCAGTACAAGTGGCGCTCACGCGATCACTTTCTTTTACCCGCGCTGACGCGATCCCATGAATGTGTGTAGGCGTGGACGCAAACGGCGCTATAGCCGCCAGTGTCTGAGCCGTGTCTGGAATATCGCGCATGTCCACATCCACCCCAATTAAATTTTGTTGAAAACTGGGAGAGTTTACTTCAATATAATCCGCAGCTTCAATCACCGAACAACCCATGCGCTGGAGAACCTCCACAAAAGCAATATCCCCCTGTTTTGAATTACGGGTGATATTTTCAACTCGGACGGAGCCTCCAAGAATCGCTGAAGCAGCAAAAAAATATGAGGCTGCTGAGGCGTCAGGTTCAATCGCATAAGATTCAATCGGTTGGTAACGATCAGAATGAATCGTAAAATGCTGGTATCCATCCCTTAGAATTTTGACACCAAAATCAGACATTACACCCAGAGTCATATCTACATAGGGTTTAGAATTTAATTCGGTCGAAACATTGATTTCCACGGGACGCTGGGCATAAGGCGCAACCATGAGAAGAGCGGACAAAAATTGACTTGAAACATCCCCTGAGATGATCGTTTTTCCGCCTGGGAGCCCAGATGCAATAATTTTAACCGGCGGGCAGAGATCCAGTGGTAATTGATCGGTCCGAATTGAATTGGGCATAAGACAAGCGCCTAATTGAGTCAAGGCTGAGACCAAATCACCGATCGGCCGTTCGCGCATTCGCGCATCCCCGTCTAAGGTATACTCGCCATTGCCCAGGGTCAGGAACGCGCACAAAAACCGAGCAGCTGTACCAGCATTACCAATAAACAAATCCGCCTTCCGCACTGGAATATGCCCGGCTTGTCCCCAAACGGTGATTAATTTTTTCTGAGGATCAAGATCAAGAGCAAAACCAAGCGCCTGCAATGCTTGGGCAAAATAGCGAGAGTCATCTGAAAACAATGCATTGGTTAAACGTGTACAACCATGCGCAAGGGCTGCAATAAGCAATGCGCGATTGGTCAAGGACTTGGATCCGGGCAGATTGACCGTTGCGCCCAATGCATGGTTAATGGGGATGATTTGCAAGCTATCCATCTCTATTTTTCCCCGATTAATTTGTAATAGGCTGCCTGGGCTGAGGTCAAACTGACTCTCAATGCTTCAGTGTCATTATCTGCAATTGCTGATGTGAACAAGGCCAGTTCATCTTGAAGTTGTTCCAGGGAAGCCAATAAGTTTTCCCGATTGGATAAGATGACACCCAGCATCATGCTGGCCGGAGTCGCTGCAAGCCGACTTGCAGAACGAAACCCGGGTCCCGTGTATGCAGCGACCTCCAAAGGGGTTGCCAGGGCTAGCGCAGCCGAAAGCAGGAAAGGCAAATGGCTCGTAAAGGCAAGAATACGGTCATGCTGCTCCGCGCTAAGAATTTCTGCCTTTGCGCCAATGGCTGAAATAATTTGGTTACAGGCTGAGCGCGCGCGGCCTGTCGTCCGCTGAAGGGGTGTTAATAGAAACGGAGCAGCGTAATATAACGTCCGGTCTGCGTTTTCTAGCGAGAGGCGTTCTTTACCGCAAATGGGATGTCCGCCGATAGGATCAAACCGCTCTGGCAAAACCTTCATTTTTTCGACAATTGCCACCTTCGTAGAGCCAAGATCGAGCACAACGCAGGGATTTGGGGTTAAGGCAGGCATACACTCTAAGAGGTCCAATATTGCCGGGACTGGAGCTGCCAAAACAATTAAATCAGCCAGGGGTAACAAGCTGGCAGGGTCAGCCTGCGCAAAATCGACGATATTTTGACCTAAGGCCAGCTCACGTGTGGCCTGATCAGGATCAATACCATACAAGACAGCGCATTTGCCTTTAAGGGCTAGCGCCAGCGAACCACCCATCAAACCCAATCCAATGATCGCTATTTTCGCCTGTGAAAGAATAAAATCTTCATTATCGATCATATTGTCCATCTCGAGAGCTTAGCGAACATCCAATTTTACACACCTGAGCCAGCAGAAACTAAACGGCGATCGACCGCTTCGGCAATAGATTTAACTTGTTTTACTAATTTGGCAAAGTTCTCAGGGGTGAGCGACTGGCGGCCATCAGAAAGCGCATGCGCAGGATCATTATGGACCTCAATGATCAACCCATCCGCGCCTGCAGCAATGGCAGCTTTGGCAATCGAAGCTACATAAGCAGAATCGCCAGTCGAATGGCTCGGGTCAAGGATTACCGGTAGATGCGTCAAAGATTTCAACACCGGAATAGCATTGATATCTGTTGTGTTGCGTGTGGATGTCTCAAAAGTACGAATGCCGCGCTCGCAAAGCATAACACGTGTATTGCCCCCGCTCAGAATATATTCTGAGGCCATCAACAATTCATCAATGGTCGCAGAAAGTCCACGCTTAAGCAAAACAGCTGTACGCGTCTCCCCAATGGCTCGCAAAAGGTTGTAATTTTGCATATTACGTGCCCCTACCTGCAAAACATCAACATCTTTCACCATCACATCCACCTGAGCAACCGCCATGATTTCCGCCACAATCGGCATACCAGTCAAATCTCGTGCTTCGGCCAGATACTCGAGACCTTCTTCACCGAGTCCCTGAAAAACGTAAGGGGAAGTCCTTGGCTTAAAAACGCCGCCACGCAATGCATTTGCCCCAGCTTCACGCACCGCTTGGGCTATTTCGAGCAACTGCTCGCGGCTTTCCACTGCGCATGGCCCGGCAATAATTGCGATTTCATCCCCACCGACAGAAAACCCATCCAAAGGAAAAACGGAGTTTGCAGGATGGAATTGACGAGAGCCAAGCTTATACGGTTGCGAAATACGGGTCACACTCATAACGCCAGGCAAAACCTCAAAAATCTCCTTGGGAACTGAATGACTTTCGCCAACAGCCCCAATGATTGTCTGCTCAACCCCTTCGATCACATGCGCAGAGAGATTGTTTTCTTCAATATGCGCGATAACATGGGCAATCTGGTCTTTGCTAGCGCCAGGATTCATAATGATCATCATAATAAAAGTTCCTCTACGATTTTATTGAAAAGGCTGTTTGAACTGGCGCAATACGCCTGCCCATAATCTGGGCAATTTGGCCAACCTGTTTAACCATTGCAGCAAATCTTTCTGGTTTGAGTGACTGCTTGCCATCCGAAACAGCATGCGCCGGATCAGGATGTACTTCAACGATCAAGCCATCAGCTCCAGCCGCAATTGCTGCGCGGGCAATGGCAGCTACATAATCGGCATGACCTGTAGAATGCGATGGATCTAGAATGACGGGTAAATGGGTTAAGTTTTTCAATACGGGAATGGCATTGATATCAGTTGTATTACGCGTGGCAGTCTCGTACGTGCGAATACCTCGCTCGCAGAGCATAACCTGTTTATTTCCTCCCGAAAGGATATATTCGGCAGACATAAGTAATTCTTCGATAGTAGCACTCAGACCGCGCTTGAGAAGCACAGAAGTACGCGTCTCCCCGATGGCTCGCAGAAGATTATAGTTTTGCATGTTTCGCGCACCAACTTGCAGAACATCAACATACTTCACCATTACCTCAAGTTGAGTTTGCGACATGATTTCTGCAACAATGGGTAGACCGGTCACCGACCGGGCTTCAGCCAAATATTCAAGACCTTCTTCCCCAAGTCCCTGGAAAGCATACGGCGATGTGCGTGGCTTAAACACACCTCCGCGAAGAGCATTCGCTCCAGCTTCTTTAACCGCCATAGCAGTTTCCAAAATCTGGGAACGAGATTCCACTGAGCAAGGCCCGGCAATAATTGTGATTTCTTCACCGCCAACAGTAAAACCATCTATCGGGAAAACAGAATTCTCTGGATGGAACTGGCGTGAGGCCAATTTAAACGGCTGAGTGATGCGCTTTACGATATCTACCCCTTCTAATATCTCGAACTGTTCAGTAAGAATATTATGGGTCTCACCAATAGCGCCAATGATAGTTGCTTCAACGCCTTGCGACAGATGGACGGTCAACCCGGCAGCCTTGATATGTTCAATAACATGTTCAACCTGTTGCGGAGTAGCATTGCTGTTCATAATGATCATCATAAGATTTTTTCCCTATAGTTCGTCTACAAGATCTGGGCGAAGTGTAACCGCTTCATGCAAATAAACATGCTTGATAGCTTTTTGTTCACTGTCCGTATTCCAATGAAGCAGAACACGGATGCATCTGGCTAAGCTTCCTGGAACGGGTATTTCCCGAGCGCACAACATCGGAACCGCAATCCAGCCGATTTGACGAGCAGCCTGTGCAGGGTGAACGGAGGCTAGGTCATCTGTAACGGTAAAAAATGCCGAGGCAATCTCTTCCGAGCGTAAACTCGGGTTTGCCTGCATCATCGCGACCAACACTTCCTGTGTGGCAGCAATGATAATATCAGATCGGTCAACCTCTACAGTTGTCGCTCCACGGATACCACGAACACTCATAATTCCTCCAAATGAAAAGAGCGAGCCGATTGGCCCGCTCTTTGTAGGTACATTTCCTAAAAGCCCTACAATTAAGCGTCACCACCGGTAACCGAGAGTCGGAGACCGTAATAAAAATAAAACGCAAAATAGGGTCGAGATTTGGTAATACACACTTTATCACTCATATTGGGCCGTATTATATACAACCTTCCGGTTCTGTCAAGGTTTCGACTATTTTTTCAGTAATTTTTGCCTAACAAAGACAATTTATTCTACAAACTCACACCATTGTTCATAACGCGAGTCTTTTGCGCGGATAGCATCATGAAATACCTTCTGAATTGCGCCTGTAATGGGACCGGTCTTACCTTCGCCAATTTTTCTAAAGTCGATCTCACTGAGCCCAATACATTCAGCCGCAGTCCCACAAACGAAAACTTCATCAGCAGAATACAGTTGATCGCGGCTGATAGGCTGTTCTTTCACCTGGTAGCCCAGGTCAGTCGCAATCGAAAATATTGAAGATCTCGTGATCCCTTCCAATACAGGCGCGGTTGATGGGGTAAATATGTTGCCTTTTTTAACAACAAATATATTCTCTCCTGTACACTCAGCCACATATCCCTGCGCATCCAGCAATATCGCTTCTTCAAAACCCAAGCGCACCGATTCTGTCTTGGCCAAAAAACTATTCGCATAATTGCCAGAAACTTTGGACTTGGTCATATTTACATTAACATGATGGCGGGTAAATGATGAAACATTGGCGCGAATTCCTTTCGCCCGGGCTTCTTCACCCAGATAATTACCCCATTCCCAAGCCGCAATCGCCAGAGCGGCATGGCCATTGTCCACATTTAGATTCCAACCGCCACCCGTAAGATACAATAATGGACGCAGATAACAATCCTTAAAATCGTTGGCCTTCACGACTGCCTTGCACCCATCAATGACGTCCTGAGCAGTGATGATCAAGTCGCGAAAACCAAATATCTCAGCGGATTCGATCAAACGTTCGGCATGTTCCCTCAGTCGAAATATGGCTGGTCCTTTCTCTGTGCCATAAGAACGAATACCCTCGAAAACAGCGGCGCCATAATGCAAAGCCGGGGTCAGAAAATGAATAGTAGCCTTCTCAAAATCGACAAGCTTGCCATCCATCCAAATATACTTTGATTCCATACCCATGATAATTTCTCCTCTTCCTATGCCTGCCTGTAATTTAAATTCCTTCGGTATCTACTTCAAGACACGATTAGCGTTGTTCGAATTATGATCCATGGACAGCCTTGGCGAAAAAAACCAGCCGGAGTGCCAACAGCTAAGCATTTATAAAACTAAGACAGATCAGCTATACGCGCTATAATCTCGTCTGCCATCTGCCGGGTGCTCAACTTACCACCCAGATCACCCGTTCGAGCCCCACTGGTGATGGTCGCATCAATCGCTTTTTCAATCAATATCGCCTCAGCTTCCAGGCTCAATGAGTAGCGTAAAAGCATCGCTGCAGAAAGAATTGTGCCGACCGGATTCGCAATACCTTTTCCTGCAATATCGGGCGCTGAACCATGAATTGGTTCGTATAACCCAGGACCACTGGCTCCCAGGCTGGCTGAAGGCAACATTCCCATTGAACCGGCTAAAACGGAGGCCTCATCGGTCAGAATATCGCCAAACATATTTTCGGTAACAATTACATCCATATAAGCAGGGCCTGTGATTAACCGCATCGAGGCTGTGTCGACCAAAACATGTTCTAGCTCCACACCCGGATGCTGTGACCCAATCTGAACGGCAATCTGCCGCCACAAACGAGATGTCTCCAAAACATTGGCCTTATCCACGGAAGTAACTTTTTTCTTTCGACCTTCTGCCAACTTAAAAGCCAGCTCAATCACTCGCTGAATTTCGTAATCGAAATATTCCAATGTGTCGACGGCTCGCTCGCGGCCATCCTTGGTATCCCGCCCCTTTGGCCATCCAAAATAGAGACCACCGGTCAATTCACGGATTACAAGAATATCTACTCCAACAAGTTTTTCCGGTTTTAGGGGTGAAGAATCGATTAATGCCGGGTGTACTTTAACCGGACGAAGGTTCGCAAAGACACCCAATCCTTTGCGCAGAGCTAATAATCCGCGTTCTGGGCGATCTTTGGCTTTCGGATCATCCCATTTAGGCCCACCGACTGCACCCAACAGGACAGCAGACGAAGCCTGGCAATCAACCAATGTTTCGTCAGTAAGCGAAGAACCAAATTTATCGATCGAGCATCCTCCCATCAGGCGCTCTGCGAAAGAAAAAGTATGTCCAAATTTACTGGCGATCACGTCCAGCACGCGGACGGTCTCAGACACAATTTCCGGACCTATCCCATCACCAGGAAGTAAAACTATGTTTGCTTGCATTAAATTATCCTTTTTAGGCTCTTGTTTTCTGAGGCCTTGATGTTTATTGAAGCGCTACCATCAATCCATACTCTATCGAATCGACCAGCGCCTGCCATGAAGCCTCAATAATATTCGCACTCGCGCCAACAGTACTCCAGCGCTTCGTGCCATTTTGCGTATCGATCAACACACGCGTAATGGCCTCAGATCCTTGTTCTGAATCTAGAATGCGGACTTTGAAATCTGCCAAATGAAAAGTTGCCAGCAGAGGATATGTTGTCTGAAGAGCCTTTCTAAGGGCAATGTCAAGCGCATTTACCGGTCCGTTACCTTCGGCTGCAGTATGCAGCACTTCCCCATTGACCAGGACTTTAACCATGGCTTCGGCAAAAATACCGCGGCCCTGGCGATGTTCAACGTTGACAAAAAAATCAATCAATTCGAATAGTGGTTTGTAATCTGCCTGCTGCCGTCTCAACATCATGGCAACTGAGGCTTCGGCAGCTTCGAACGAGAAACCACGCGACTCCAGCTCTTTTACTTCATTTAATACATCCATAACAATTTCATGGTTTTCAATATCCAAACCATTTTCTTCGGCTTTACTTAAAATATTACCACGCCCAGATAGATCAGAGACAACTACGCGCATTTTATTCCCGACCATTTCTGGCTGGATATGTTGATAGCTTTGCGAACTACGCCGCATAGCAGCTACGTGGACACCACCTTTATGCGCAAAAGCTGACTTACCCACAAAAGGTAAATGATCATTTGGCATCAGATTTGCTACTTCATCAATAAAGTGGGAGAGTTCGTAAAGCTTGGCAAGACTGCCCTCTGGCAAGCAGCGCAAACCGAGTTTTAGCTCAATATCAGCCACAACCGAAATCAGGTTGGCATTTCCGCACCGTTCACCCACGCCATTGATCGTCCCTTGCACTTGTACCGCGCCTTCGCGAACAGCCACTAACGAGTTGACCACCGCGCACTCACCATCGTTATGGGTGTGGATGCCAAGAGGATGTTTGATGACACCTTTCACTTCACGAATGATTTGCTCAACTTCCCATGGCATCGTACCACCATTGGTATCGCACAATACAACCGTTTCAGATCCCCCTCGAACGGCAGCCTTCAGGGTCTCAATTGCATAAGCTGAATCAGCTTTATAACCATCAAAGAAATGCTCTGCGTCATAAATGACATATTTCCCATTTGCGCGCATGTAAGCCACCGATTGCTCAATGATCCTGAGGTTATCTTCGAGCGTTGTTTGTAAAACATCGGTGACATGTAGTGTCCAGGTCTTACCAAACAAAGTACAAACCGGGGTCTGGGCATCGAGCAGCGCCTTAATGTTTGCGTCATCTTCAGGACCACCTTTTGCCCGACAGGTGGAACCAAACGCAGAAATTTTGGCTGTTTTCCACTCAATCTCGTGCGCACGTTCAAAAAATTCGACATCCTTTGGGTTCGACCCCGGCCAACCACCTTCAATAAAAGCCACACCCAGATCATCAAGCCGTTTGGCAATACGGATTTTATCGCTTACAGAAAGGTTGAAACCTTCGCTTTGAGTACCATCACGCAACGTTGTATCGTATATCTGGACTGTCATTTTAGAATCCTGACTAAAAATGCTTTACTTCGAAAGCTGCTATTTCTTTCTCGAAACCCTGGATATAGCCGAGTTCGTCGACGCCATTGAGCAAGCAGGTCTTCGAAAATGCATCGATTGGAAAGGTCACCTTCTGGCCACCGGGAAGGTGCATAGTTTGCGAAGCTAAATCGACGAATACTTCGGAAAGCGGCGCCTCATCAACCATGTCAACCAGACTATGGTAAGTTTGGACGTCAACAATAATCGGCAGCAAGCCATTTTTAAGTGAATTATTCCGGAAAATATCTGCAAACGATGTACTGATGACTGCCCTGAACCCAAACCCAGTTAACGCCCAAGGAGCATGTTCACGAGATGAACCACAGCCAAAATTATCTCCAGCCAGGAGTATTTTTGCCCCACGATAAATCGGGTTATTGAGAATAAATTCCGGGTTGGGTGCACCATCGACAGCATAGCGCCAATCTGCAAAAAGATTGTCACCCATACCCAATTTGTCGGTGGCTTTCAAAAATCTGGCTGGAATGATTTGATCTGTGTCAATATCATTTACCAACAAAGGCATAAGCCTGGTTGTGAGAGTAGTGAATTCTGCCATTACAACATCGTCCTTACATCGGTAATCTGACCGGTAATTGCCGCAGCTGCAGCGGTGAGTGGGCTCGCTAAAAACGTTCGGCCACCTTTTCCCTGACGGCCCTCAAAGTTACGATTGCTCGTGCTCACCGCATACTGACCAGGTTGGAGCTGGTCTCCATTCATCGCGATGCACATCGAACAACCCGCTTCCCGCCATTCAGCGCCAGCCTCGATAAATATGCTATGCAAGCCTTCTAATTCAGCTTGCTTTTTGACATTTTGAGATCCCGGCACAATCATGACGCGTGTATTTTCGGCTACCTTATGACCCTTGATTAAACCAGCCGCAAGGCGCAAATCGGATATCCGCGAATTGGTGCACGAGCCGATAAAGACTACGTCCACTTTCTTCCCTAGTAACGCCTGCCCGGGTTGTAAACCCATGTAGGCGAGTGACTTTTCAAGCGCCGCTTTTTGACTTGAAAGAGATTCTCCGATTAAATTTGCAGGGTCAGGAACATGCCCGGTAATTTTCATACCCATACCCGGATTAGTCCCATATGTAATCATAGGTTCAAGAACTGCCGCATCAAGCGTTATCGACTTATCGTAAGTAGAGCCTGGCTCACTTGGCAGCGACTTCCAATATTCAATACATTTATCCCAAGCCGCGCCTTGCGGAGCAAACTCTCGACCTTTAAGATATTCAAAAGTCACATCATCCGGAGCAATCATCCCTGCCCTGGCGCCGCCTTCGATCGACATATTACAGATGGTCATGCGCTCTTCCATGGACATGGCCTGGATGGCGGATCCGGTGAACTCAAAAACATGTTCTGTCCCGCCACCAACCCCGATTTTTGCTATCAGCGCGAGAATGATGTCTTTGGCAGAGACTCCTTTTGAAAGCTTCCCATTCACACGTACTTCGTATGTTTTGGGTTTACGTTGAAGCAAGCACTGTGTCGCCAGTACATGCTCTACTTCCGAAGTGCCTATTCCAAAAGCCAACGCGCCGAAGGCCCCATGAGTAGCCGTGTGGCTATCGCCACATACGATGGTCATACCGGGTTGAGTAAAACCCAATTCCGGACCGATCACATGGACAATTCCACGATTAACACTGTTCATATCATAGAGACGAATACCCAACTCGGAGGCATTTTTCTCCATTTGCTTGATTTGCGCCGCAGCCAGAACATCAGTAATTGGCAATGACGGATCATACGTTGGAATCGAATGATCCATCGTCGCCACAGTTTTTTCCGGACGGTGGACCGTTAATCCGCGTTCACGCAAGCCAGTAAAAGCTTGTGGTGATGTGACTTCATGAATTAAGTGCAAGTCAATATACAAAATAGCCGGCGTATCCGGTTGCTGGGCAACAACATGCGCCTCCCAGACTTTATCAAAGAGAGTTTTTGGCATAAAATATTCCAGTATTTGTTTTTTTAATAGAATACATCAGTTCAAGTCCCAACAGATCTTTCCGATCTAATTCGGGAATCTGGCGGAGACTTCCCTGGTGTCTTACCCAACTAACATCACACCAGCATCCGTGTGAGCAGAATTTTCGCTTTCCATTTGAGCCACGATCAGCTTATTAAGTGCAGCCAGATAAGCCTTGGCGCTGGCCACAATAATATCGCTATCCGCGCCATGTCCACCATAGACACGCGCAACAGCCACTTCTTTTTGAGCATCCATGGTTTGCTGACCTGCTCTGGATTGAACACGCACAGTCACTTCACCTAAAGCATCAATGCCCTCAGTAATTGCATGAATGTTGAATTCCAACAAGGTTGCCGGAGTTTTAACGATCGCATCAATGGCTTTGTAAGTGGCATCAACCGGCCCTGTGCCGATACAGGCATGGGTATGACTTTTTCCATCAGGCCCGCGCAACCGGATTGTAGCGGTTGGCAAACCCATCGTTCCACAAGCCACTTGAAGCCCATCTAAGGCATAAACGTCGCGTGGGCGATAGAATTCATCAGCAATGATAGCATCCAGGTCCAGATCGGTAATGATCTTTTTGCGATCAGCCAATTCCTTAAAGCGCACGAAGGCTTTGTCCAGTTCTGATTCATCCAGTGAGTGCCCCATTTCTGCAAGCCGCGCCCGAAAAGCATGGCGGCCAGAGTGTTTGCCCAACACCAATCTGGATTGATTAACACCCACATCTTCAGGACGCATAATCTCATAGGTCTGGTTATGCTTGAGCATTCCATCCTGATGAATACCAGCCTCGTGCGCAAAGGCATTCGCGCCAACGATTGCCTTGTTGGGTTGGACGACCATACCTGTATAATTGCTGACTAGCTTACTGATGCGGCTGATCTGGGTGGCATCAATGCCGGTATCGAACCCGTAAATTGGATAGCGGGTCTTTAGTGCCATTACAACTTCTTCAAGCGAGGTGTTCCCAGCGCGCTCACCAATACCATTTACAGTCACTTCTGCCTGGCGCGCTCCAGCTTTGATACCCGCCAACGCATTTGCTGTCGCCAAACCCAGATCATCATGGGTGTGTACTGAAATGGTTACGTTCTCAACACCTTTAACGTTTTGGATGACACCCGCAATAAGGCTCCCAAATTCATCGGGCGTTGTATACCCAACCGTATCTGGAATGTTGAGCGTAGTTGCCCCAGCCTTGATAGCTTCTTCCAATACCAGGTATAGAAATTGTGGGTCCGTACGGCCTGCATCTTCAGGTGAAAACTCAACATCTGGACATTTGGCGCTCGCGTAACCCACCATTTGAGCCACCCGCTCCAACACCTGCTCGCGATCCATATTGAGCTTATACTTCATGTGAATCTCTGAAGTAGCCAAAAACAAATGAATTCTCGGGCTTTGCGCCTCGCGCACAGCATCCCAGGCCTTATCAATGTCGCCTTTAGTGGCTCGGGCGAGCCCGGCAATGATCGGCACCTTAGTGTCTGGCTCACCCCTGGGCGGATTTCCAACTTCGCCGGCGATTCGTCGGACAGCTTCCAGATCATCGGGTGAAGCTGCCGGGAATCCCGCTTCAATAATGTCAACGCCTAAACGCGCCAGCGAACGAGCGACTTCCAGCTTTTCTGCGGATGTCATCATCGCACCAGGCGATTGTTCTCCATCGCGCAAAGTAGTATCAAAAATCTTTACATAGTTTGACATAATCAACAACCTCCTTGCCAACAACTTTCTGGCAACTCTTCCATGATCAAGACGCACGGTTTGAACCAATTAGGGCGAAGATTTAACTTTCTTTTTGCCACTTCTCGGGTCTTAAAGAACGCACTGCTGCTCCAGCCTGCCACATTTCGGAGTCGCGAATAGTTTTAAGCTCAACTTCCAGTTGCTCGCGATAATCCGGTCTGCTGTTGGCTTCCAAGGTAATTCGGGCCTCGTTTCCACTGAGAACAGATGCATAAAGGTCTTCGAAAACAGGCGCAACCGCATCACGAAAGCGAGGATGCCAGTCAAGCGCGCCGCGCTGAGCAGTTGTCGAGCAATTCGCATACATGAAATCCATCCCGTTCTCACCCACCAAACGAATTAAGCTTTGTGTCAACTCCTCAACTGTTTCATTGAAGGCTTCGCTTGGGCTGTGCCCGTTCTTTCGCAAAATGTTATATTGAGCTTCCATTACTCCGGATAACGCGCCAATCAAAATCCCGCGTTCGCCTGTAAGATCGCTATAAACCTCATTCTTAAATGTGGTCGGAAATAAATAGCCCGCTCCAATGGCAATGCCCAAGGCTATAGCGCGTTCATTTGCTCGCCCAGTAAAATCTTGATGCACAGCATAACTCGCATTGATACCGCTACCCGCTAAAAAATTCCGTCGAACGCTGGTTCCCGAACCTTTTGGAGCAACAAGGGCAACATCCACATGAGGGGGTGGAATAACACCCGTGTCCTGGCTAAACGTCACCGAAAAACCATGCGAAAAATAAAGCATATCACCTTTATTCAGACATTCAACAAGTTTTGGCCACTGCGAACGCTGTCCAGCATCAGAAAGTAAGTATTGAACCACTGTGCCCCGTTCTGCAGCTGCCTCAATGTCAAAAAGGGTTTCTCCGGGAATCCAGCCATCATTCACAGCTTTCTGCCAATTTGCCGTTCCCTGTCGCTGACCAACAATAACCTTAATCCCATTATCGCGCATATTCATCGCCTGCGCTGGACCCTGCACCCCATACCCCAACACCGCCACGACTTCATTTTCAAGAACCTTCCGCGCCTTCTCGAGACTAAATTCATCACGAGTAACTACATCTTCTACGGTGCCGCCAAAATTAATTTTTGTCATGATTTACATCCTCCGTGGATTTATATTAAAATTAGGCCATTGAGCAATGAAATGAGAAATTGCCCGAAACCCTTGCTCGTTTGATCAAGAAGGCACTGCTTCGTACAAAGCATTTGAAAATTCCTGCATGCCATTGGCTGGATTTACCAGCGACTCACTGCCACGCTCCATAGCCACAGCGCCTGTTCTCACCATCTCAATAATTCCAAGAGGTTTGAGTACTTCCACAAAACCGTCAATTTTTCCGCCATCACCGGTGATCTCAATAATGAGAGAACTGCTCGTTACATCGATGACCCGCGCCCGGAAAACCTCGACCATCTGGAAGATCTCAGCTCGCTTCTCAGAGAGTGTGCTGACCTTGATCAGGGCTAAATCCCGCGAAACCATACGCTTGTCAGTTAAGTCCTCAATCTGGACCACATTAACAAGTTTATATAGGTATGACGTTAAGCGTTCAATATGATAGGCATCGCCTTCCACGGTAACCGTCATACGCGACAACCCTTCGGTATCCGTATGACCAACCGTCAGAGACTCAATATTGTACGTGCGACGACGAAATAGCGATGCCACGCGGTTTAAAACACCTGGTTTGTCTTCAACTAATATCACGAGTGTATGTAGCATAATTTTTTCTCCTAATCACATCTCAAAGTACGCTCGCTATTAATATTGAACAAGCGTACTTTTCAATGTTGGGTTATTCATCCAGTGGTGTTTCAACTAACACATTTGGGCGACGAATCATGGCATGCAAGTCTGCTCCGGCCGGCACCATCGGATACACTGAATCTTCTTGTTCAACTCGGAAATCAATCACCACAGTCCCTTCCGTAGCCTGCGCTTCGCGGATGGCAGCTTCCACCTGAGAGCGTTCTGTTACCCGAAGACCCTTTAAGCCATGCGCTTCTGCCAGCTTGACAAAATCAGGACTCTTCATGGGTGTGGAAGCATAATTCTTGTCATAAAAGAATTCCTGCCACTGGCGGACCATACCCAAAAATCCATTATTGATGATAGCGATATTGACCTTAATGCCTTCTTGCGCCGCAGTGGAAAGCTCCGCTGCCGTCATCTGAAAACCACCATCGCCAACAATAGTCCAGACTTCACTTTTCGGACTGGCGAACTTCGCGCCAATGGCTGATGGCAGGCCAAACCCCATCGTCCCCAAACCACCTGAGGTCACCCACCGATGCGGTCCGTCAATCCGATAATACTGCGCTGACCACATTTGATGCTGACCTACATCCGTTGTGATCACCGTATCTGGGTTTGCAAAACGCCACAGATCGTTGATCACATGCGCCGCATAGAGGTGGCCATTATCTGGCAAATTCTGAATATCGTGTACAGCCGCATCGCCTTTCATATCAGCGATATGTCCAATCCATTCAGCGCGATCAACCGGGCTTACCAGCGGGTTTACCTGTCGCAAAATATCTTTCAGATCACCGACCAACCCCAAATCCACCTTTACATTTTTATTGATCTCCGATAGGTCGATTTCAATATGGATTTTTTTGGCGTTGGGAGCATAAGTTTTGAGATTACCGGTTACGCGATCATCGAAGCGCATACCGAAGGCCAACAAAAGATCAGCTTCCTGGATCGCATGATTTACCCAGGCTTCGCCATGCATCCCCATCATACCCAGGCTGAGCGGGTGACTGGAGGGCATCGCCCCAATACCAAGCAAAGTCACGGCAACAGGAATATTCGTCTTTTCAGTGAATATCCGTAATTCTTCCATCGAGTTGCTCATTAACACACCGTGGCCAGCCAATACCACAGGGCGTTTGGCTGCATTAATCATTTCCACAGCTTTTTGAATGCTGTCAGAAACAGGTCGCAAATCGGGGCGGTAGCCTTTCAAGCGAATAGGGCTGTTGTCATATTGCCAATTTTCAACAATGGCTTGCTGGGCATCTTTTGAAATATCAACCAACACCGGACCAGGGCGACCTGAGCGAGCCACATAAAACGCTTCGCGTAAGGTAGGCATAATGTCATTTACGTCCGTTACCAAATAGTTATGCTTCGTAATCGGCAGTGTAATTCCGGTCACATCAGTTTCCTGGAAGGCATCATAACCAATTAGTTTTGAAGAAACCTGGGCAGTAATGAATACCATCGGAATGGAATCCATATGCGCGGTTGCAATACCAGTGACCAGGTTTGTTGCGCCAGGCCCAGATGTCCCCATCGCCACTCCGACCTTGCCGCTCACCCGGGCATATCCATCAGCCATATGCGCGCCGCCCTGTTCATGGCGTGGCAAAACATGATGGATGCTTGGATAACCACGCATCGCATCATATATTGGCAGATTGGCGCCACCCGGATATCCAAAAATGACATCCACCCCCTCCTTAACCAAACATTCCCAAACGATTTGAGCACCACTACGCTTCATGATTTCTCTCCTTTTAGCTTTTTAACACAGCGCCAGTATCAGCGGAAGTTACAAAATATGAATATCGCTTTAGCCATTTACTCGTCACCTTTGGAGTAAAAAGCGGAAGGGCGGTCAATCTGGCTTGGATTTCGGCATCGCTTATATGCATACTCAATACTCGAGCTTCCAAATCAATCTCGATGATGTCGCCATTTTCCAGGGCCGCGATCGGGCCACCAGCAGCGGCTTCCGGCGATACATGACCGATGCATGCCCCACGCGTACCGCCACTAAAACGCCCATCTGTGATCAGCGCTACTTTTTCTCCGAGACCCTGTCCCATAATTGCGCTGGTTGGCGAGAGCATCTCTTGCATCCCAGGTCCACCCTTCGGGCCTTCATAGCGGACAACAACCACATCGCCCGCCTTGACCCTTCCACCCAGTATTCCAATCATCGCATCTTCTTGCGACTCAAAAATCACCGCAGGTCCTGTAAATTTCATCATCGCGGCGCTCACGCCGCCAACTTTGACAACTGCGCCCCTGGGAGCAAGATTCCCGAATAAAATTGCCAACCCGCCGCGCTTCGAATGAGCATTTTCATAGCGACGAATTACTTCTTCATCCTGGATTTCCACTCCTTTAATGGATTCACCTAATGTCGTACCGCTGACTGTGATCCGATCAAAATGAAGCATATTTGTAGAGCGCTGTACTTCATTCAATATCGCAGGGATACCACCGGCGCGGTGAACATCTTCCATGTGCCATTTCCCCGCCGGAGAAACCTTACAAATATGGGGAACTTTTTCTGCTACAGCATTGATATTCGCCAAAGGGTAGACCAAACCGGCTTCTTCGGCCAAAGCAAGTGTGTGTAAAACTGTGTTAGTCGAGCCGCCCATGGCCATGTCCAGCGCAAACGCATCGTCTATGGCCTCGAGGGTGACAATATCTCTCGGCTTAATATCCCGCTCAAGCAAGGTCATGATCTGACCGGCTGCCTTTTTTGCCAACAAGTTGCGCTCTTCAGTCTTCGCCAGCGCAGAACCGTTAAACGGCAAAGCCAGTCCAATAACTTCCATTAGACAATTCATCGAATTGGCTGTGAACATGCCAGAACACGATCCACAGGAAGGACAAGCGAAACGCTCTAAAGTTGTTAAGCGCTTTTCATCAATTTTTCCTGCGGAAAAAGCACCTACGCCCTCAAACACCGAGATCAGATCGATCGTCTCGCCTTCGGGTGTTTTTCCGGCAGCCATCGGCCCGCCTGAGATGAAAATGGTTGGGATATTGACCCGCATCGCGGCCATCAACATGCCCGGAACGATCTTATCGCAATTCGGGATACATACCATCGCATCAAAACGATGAGCATCAATCATTGTTTCCACGCAATCGGCGATAAGTTCGCGTGAAGGCAGCGAATACTTCATTCCAGCATGCCCCATTGCGATGCCATCATCAACGCCAATTGTATTAAATTCAAAGGGAACGCCACCCGCAGCGCGCACAGCTTCTTTGACTTGCTTACCAAATTCCTGCAAATGCACATGACCGGGAACTATGTCTATATAAGAATTAACAATTGCAATGAAGGGTTTCCCAAAATCTTCTTCCTTTACCCCTGTAGCGCGCAACAACGCCCGATGAGGCGCTTTTTCGTACCCTTTCTTAATCATATCAGAGCGCATAGTTCTCCATTTTCCCATCGTCCGAGTTTTTTGCAAAGAGGACTGAATAAGGCCTTGTGCAAAGCGGAAGTGAATAGTTATAAAAAAAGAGCCGCCTTTGATTGGGCGGCTCTCGTGTTTCTCGAGGAAGCGATCTACTTCGCTCTCACCTTCGCCATCCCAACCAGAAACTGGTCCTTAATAATAAGGACCGAAAGAATGACTACAAGGACGAGGGTAAACAAGTTTATATTCATAGTGTCTACAAGAATTGCAGGATTATATTCGGTTTCAGGATTATGTCAAGAAGCAATTTCCAGAAAGTTTCCCGGAGATCTGGGCTATTTCAAGAAACGCCTGGCTACTTCATCCCAGTTAATTACATTCCACCATGCAGAAACATATTCAGCCCGGCGATTCTGATATTTAAGATAGTAAGCATGTTCCCAAACATCCAACCCGGCAAGCGGGAAAAACCCTTCAGACAGCGGACTATCTTGATTGGCGGTCGAAACAACCGACAGCTGATCATTTTTGACCACAAGCCAGGCCCAACCAGAACCAAAACGTCCCATGGCTGTCTTCTCAAATTCGGTCTTGAAGTTTGCAAATGAGCCGAAAGTTCCGGTTAAGGCTTCCGCAAGGGCACCCTTTGGTTCTCCACCCGCATTGGGAGCCATAATGTTCCAGAACATATCGTGGTTATAGTGACCGCCACCGTGGTTACGAACTGCAATACGGATATCATTGGGAACATCCGTCAACTTCTGCAGAAGATCATCCAGCGACCAGTTCCCTAATTCAGGGTATTTTTCCAGAGCAACATTCAAATTCGTAACATAAGCCGCATGGTGCTTATCATGATGGATCGTCATCGTCTGAGTGTCAATAAACGGTTCAAGTGCGTCATAACCATACGGAAGCGGTGCAAGCGAGAAAGCCATAAGAGTCTCCTTTGAGAAACGGGGTTGACTAAAGTAATTGTGTGCCTTACCATTTGTAAGCATTTTTATTTTAGCCCGGTGGTTTCACCCGGTCAATTCTCAATTCGGACGATTTTAGTCTTCAAAAAGGGTGATGCCTTATCACCAATCCAAGGAGTCGCATGTCTGCCCAACCATCAAAATTATTTGTAACCTTGGCGATTTTTGGTGGGATTCTGGCGGTCTCGACTTCATCGATTTTTATTCGTTTCGCCAATCAGGATGCTCCTTCGCTCGCCATTGCCGCTTACCGGCTGACGATAGCAACTCTTATCCTGGCTCCGCTGGCAATGACACGCTATCGATCGGAACTCAGCAGACTCACCAGACGTGAACTACTGTTCGGTCTGCTTTCGGGGTTTTTTCTTGCACTGCACTTTGCCACCTGGATTTCTTCGCTCGAATACACGAGCGTTGCCAGCTCGGTTGTCCTGGTAACGACCACCCCCTTATGGGTTGCATTACTTTCCCCCCTGATCCTGCGCGAACCCAGCGGAAAACCGGTAATCATCGGGATGCTGTTATCCCTTTTGGGCGGCGCCATCGTCGGCATTTCGGATTCATGTTCTTTGCAAAATGGTTTGGTTTGTCCACCACTTTCGACTTTCTTACATGGCTCTGCCTTTTGGGGTGATTTTTTAGCCCTTTGCGGGGCATGGATGGCTTCCGGATACATCATGATTGGCCGGCGTCTGAGGGCCAAAATGTCCTTGATCCCGTATATATTTATTGTCTACGGCATGGCTTCGCTGGTACTTCTAATCATTTTATTTCTTTCAGGTGAACGTCCCTTCGGATTCCTGCCGCTCACCTACTTTTGGCTCTTCTTGTTAGCTGTGATCCCGCAATTGCTCGGCCATTCAACTTTCAATTGGGCTCTTCGCTTTCTACCGGCTTCCCTCGTTTCAGTAACTTTACTAGGCGAACCTATCGGTTCGACGTTGCTTGCATTTCTGATTCTCAAAGAATCTCCATCGCTCTTAAAGATTGTCGGGGCAGTTTTTATTTTGGCAGGAATCTATATAGCCTCCGTCAAACAGAATGAAAACAAACTGGCAGAAATAATTGAATGAACAAGTAAGCCTTGCGAGTTAATCCGACGTATATAAAACAAAAGTGCTTGCCTGGTTGATGCGAGCACTTTTGTTTTATATATGATAAGCCAGGTTACTTGGTTACTTCTTTTTTCTTTTTCTTCTTCTTGTCTTTATCTTTACTATTTTTTTGCTCTTTGTTAGCCATAGGATTCTCCTTTCATAAGATTCAACGCTGGAAGACCCAGTTCAACTCACGGATATAATTCTTTAAGTTGTCGCTTAGACTGTCGGAGCCCATCCGCCATGCCCAAAATCCGCCTACCTTACCAGGGAAATTCATCCTCGCTTCGGTGCCCAGGCGTAAAAAATCTTGCAGTGGCGCGACAGAAAAAACAGCCACAGACCCCCATATTGCGCGCAACATATCGCCCGGCACATCACTGTTATCGCGGCTCAGATAACGATGATATAAATCTCTTTCATTCACAGGCGCAGACCGGTACCACCCCAATGAAGTATCATTATCGTGTGTACCAGTATACACTACGCAGTTTGAATTATACTGATGTGGCAAGAACGGGTTATCTGGGCCAGTGAAAGCGAACTGCAAAATTTTCATGCCAGGTAACTTAAACATATCACGTAATTCGATGACGTCAGGGGTTATCTCGCCTAAGTCTTCAGCAATAATTGGTAAAACGCCCAAGGCTGACTGGATTGCAATGAATAAGGCTGCGCCAGGCCCAGGCACCCAGCGCCCATTCTCAGCAGTCAACGCACCGCCAGGGATTTCCCAATACCCCGCAAAACCGCGAAAATGATCGATTCTGACAATATCAACCATGTTAAGGCAGGCCCGGATACGATCTATCCACCATTTATATCCAGTTTGTTCATGTTCAACCCAATTATATAACGGATTACCCCACAGTTGACCAGTTGGTGAAAAATAATCCGGTGGCACCCCAGCTACGACTGTCGGCGCGCCATCCTCATCCAGAAAGTAAAGCTCCGGATTCGACCATGCGTCGGCTGAGTCCATGGCAACAAAAATTGGGATGTCACCGATAATCTGGATATCTTTGTCATGGACATAACTGCGCAAAGCATTCCACTGGCGGAAAAATAGAAATTGACGGAATTCCTGGCGGACAACAGATGCCGAGTAATCACCGCGCGCCTTGTCTAAGGTCGCTTTATCACGCTTACGCTGATCTATCGGCCATTGATTCCAGGCTATTCCGCCATTTACATCTTTAAGGGCCATAAAAAGGGCAAAATCATCCAGCCAAAAAGCGTTTTCTCGACAAAAGGTTTCAAATTCAACATGGATATCACTCCGCGGCATGGACGCGAAACGTGTATATGCCCTGTCAAGAAGCCCAGGCTTCCATAGATAGAGTGCCCCAAAATCGACCCGGGAAGAATCCCAGGAGGGCATATCTTCAAGATCAGCTTGAGTCAGAAGCCCATCTTTCATTAACTCTTCCGGACTGACCAGGTAAGGGTTACCAGCAAACGCAGAGAAACATTGGTAAGGTGAATCGCCGTAGCCAGTCGGGCCGAGAGGCAGTACCTGCCAGAGTTTACATCCAGTTGAAGCTAAAAAGTCGATGAATTGATAGGCCTGAGAACCAAAATCACCAATACCATACGGCCCGGGCAGACTGGTTGGGTGTAAAAGAATGCCTGAACTTCTCTTAAATGTCATAGCTGCCTCGATAATATTGAATAGTATAAATCTGCATACTGGCGGGCAGAAACCTGCCACGCGAAATTCGCTCTCAAACCAGCCATTTGAATATTTTGCCAGGTTTCTCGCTTTTTATATGTCTTGATCGCCCGGCGTAAAGCTCCAGCCATCAGGCGTGGGGATGCACCGGTAAACAAGAATCCGGTGACACCTTCAGCAATCGTATCCCGCAATCCCCCTGTAGCCCGCGCCACGGGTACTGCGCCATAGCGCATGCCGATCATTTGCGCCAGGCCACAAGGCTCATAACGGGATGGCATCATGAGCATATCGGCGCCAGCATAGATCTGGCGTGAAAGTTTACTATCGAAACGTATGGCAGCGCAAACGCGACCTGGAAAGTCACTTTCGAGACGCCGGGCGGATAATTCTATATCCTGATTACCCGACCCTAATAAAATGGCTTGCCATTCCAATTTCGATATAATCCGCAGCGCATCCAGGGCAATGTCTACACCCTTTTGCTGATCCATACGCGTGACCATCGCCAGGAGTGGAATAGAGTCATTCACTTCTAGGCCAAATAGAGTCTGTAAGAATTTTTTATTTTCGAGGCGCAGGCTAAGTTGATCCAGTGAGAAGGGCGCAGTCAAAGCCTGATCATTACCTGGGTCCCATGAAATCATGTCAATACCATTGACAATACCCGTCACATGTTCGTGGCGAGCTTCCAAGAAAGTCTCCAGTCCGCAACCATATTCAGGCGTCTGGATTTCTTTAGCATAAGAAGGTGAAACAGCAACAATTTCATCCGCTGCCCACAATCCAAGCGGCAAAGGAGTATGCTGTCCCCACCAGGGCAATTCCGGGGCATCTACAGGGGGTAAACCGTAAGCGCTTAGCGCCGCTTCAGAGCCTGCGCCCATATAACATAAATTATGGACGGAGAGAATTGTTTTTACTCCCGCCCAAAACGGGTCATTTTGCATCAGGCGGACACCATACATTGCAGTGGCAGTGTGCCAATCATTCGCATGGACGATATCGGGGCGCCAATCGAGTCGCCGCGCCAGTTCTAATGCAGCCATGGAAAAAAAGACAAATTTTTCACCATCCACGGCAGAATCAGTATCATATACCTTAGTCGCCTGGCTGAATGGGTCACCAGAAATAAAGTAGATGGGCAGACCATGTAATTCCGAACTAAAAACCTGGACCGGCGCTTCGCTGCCAGCCCGCGGAATCGTGAAAACCATTTCGCGCCGAAAAACAAATTTATCTGTGTGCAGAGCGTTGTGATAAGGGATTACCAGGCGCACGTCGAGGTTGGCATTTAAATCAAGCAGAGCATTTGGCAATGAGCCGCCAACATCACCCAATCCTCCAACCTTGACGAAAGGATCGGCTTCGGATGCAAGAAAAAGGATTTTCAATGGATTTGTCATTCGCTAATTTTACAACAAAAACTGGGCGAATATTTCCCAATAACTCTACATTTTTTCCAGGGAAAATATCTCTGCTGAAGAGTATTCCGATCACACGCTCTGCTTTAAAACAAATTTCCCGCTCAGGGCAAGATCCTGG
>CAZHWV010000033.1:0-32653 GCA_964536185.1 uncultured Anaerolinea sp.
TGGACTCGACCACCACTGTTATTTATCAGGCTGTTCAGAAAGGCTATAAAATGCAAGACATCGCCTATGGTTCGGCAATTTCTGTGGCCTTCTTTATTCTTGTGCTGACGGTCGCTCTTGTCCAGGGCTATCTTACCAGGGAGAAGAATGTATGAAAAACACTTTGTCAATCAAACAAAAACGCCTTCTGTTTCTTTCTCTCCGGTATGGATTGATGATTTTGCTGGCCATCATCTTTGCCTTCCCAATCGTGTTCATGATCGTCTCATCCTTGAAACCCAGCCTTCAAATTCTGCGGGATTCTTCATCGCTGGCGGCTTTTTTGCCGGTGGGCAACATCTCCATTGATAATTATTTCAAAGCCTTCGAGCGGGCACCCATTGGCCTGTTTGTTTACAACTCGCTCATGGTCACCCTTATCACGTTGGGGCTTGGGCTGTTCGTAAACTCGATGGCCGGCTTTGCATTGGCCTGTTTGCGCTGGAAAGGGCAGCGGGTTGTCTTGTCTGTGATAGTCGCCACCTTGATCCTGCCGTTTGAAACCATCGCCATTCCGCTGTTGATGGTCGTCAGCAGGTTGCCCTGGTGGGGCCCCGCCGGCTTGACGTATGGCTGGCTGAACAGCTACCAGGTCCAGATCATCCCGTTCGTGGTCGATGCTTTCTCGATCTTTCTCTTTGTCCAGTTCTTTAAATCCTTACCGTACGAGTTGATCGAGGCAGCCCGCATCGATGGTGCTGGCTGGTTCAGAATATATGCCCAGGTTATTTTGCCAATATCAGGGCCGGTTTTTGCCACTGCCGCCATCCTCAGAGGCCTTTTTATGTGGAATCAATATCTATGGCCCAGTATGGTGATTCAGAGCACACAGTACCGCCCGGTTATGGTCGGGCTTGGTTACTTCTGGCAACTTACATCGTCTAACACTGCGGGAGAGGGTGTTCTCCCGTGGGGCGAGTTAATGGCGTATCTGACGATTATCACCATCCCGGTTATCATTCTGTTCATTTCGCTCCAGCGTGTCTTTGTGGAGAGTATCGCTACAACCGGTATCAAGGGTTGATCCCGCTCAGAAATTGGAAAGAACCTGCGATGCTTTATTCCTTTCTCCTTTTGAACGCTTCCACTCCGGCAAGCCGGGGTGGAAGCCAGGAGATGGCCGGTCTATCCGTTTACTGCCAACCATTGCTTTCATACAACATTACCAAGACCGAAACTTATCAGGATATTCATCATGACGCTCGATAACCCATCACGCCCATGCTATCATTTCACCCCACCCACCCAATGGATGAACGACCCGAATGGCTTGGTTTACTACCAGGGCGAATATCACCTTTTCTATCAATACCACCCCGAAAGCACCGTATGGGGAACGATGCATTGGGGTCATGCCATCAGCCGCGATTTGGTTAACTGGGATCACCTGCCAATAGCTCTCTACCCCGATGAAAATGGGGTGATATTTTCTGGCAGCGCAGTCATCGATTGGGAAAACACCGCCGGTTTTGGCAGGGAAGCCATGGTCGCCATTTTCACCCATGAAAACGCCGGGCAACAAAGCCAAAGCTTGGCGTACAGCGTTAACCGGGGCCGCACCTGGACAAAATATCCCGCCAACCCGGTTCTGCCATCCCCCAATAATCTTCGTGATTTTCGCGACCCCAAGGTTTTCTGGTTTGGCAAACCGGATGCTGGTCACTGGGTTATGGCTTTGGCAGCGGATAACTTGATTTTGTTCTATACCTCCCCCGATTTAATCAGCTGGACACCGAGCGGGGGGTTCGGGTCAGGATATGGCTCATCCGGCGGTGTCTGGGAAACCCCCGACCTGTTTGAACTCTCTGTAGATGGCGCCCCCGAAACCCGCTGGGTACTCACCGTCGGTGTTCAGGGTGGTGGCCCAGCCAGAGGTTCCGCGACCCAGTATTTTGTTGGCGCATTCGATGGAATAACATTTACATCGGAAAACCCAAAAGACTCTGTTCTGTGGGCAGATTTTGGCGCCGATTATTACGCTGCCCAATCTTGGAGCAACGAACCGAACAAACGCTGTATCATGATTGCCTGGCAGAATAACTGGCAGTATGCTAACGTCATTCCCGCCTATAACTGGCGCGGAACCTTCAGCCTGCCTCGGGAACTCGCCCTTACTCAAACTGGAAGTGGCATCCGTCTTGTTCAGCAGCCCGTTTCCGAATTGCAAATCCTGCGTGGTACTCATCACCACTGGCAGGATGAAACCATCACCCCTGAAAGAAACCTGTTAGCCAACGTGAAAGGCGAAAGCTGCGAAATTATCGCCGAATTCCAAGTCAACCCTGGCGCCGACCGCTTCGGTTTCCGTGTCCGCGTGGGTGCGCAAGAGGCGACGACGATTGGTTATAACGTCAAGCAAGCGAAGCTCTTTGTCGACCGAACCCATTCCGGTCAAAGCGACTTTCATCCTGGCTTTGCCAGTTCACACCTGGCGGATCTGACCCCCAATGGGAATATTCTGGGTTTGCATATTTTCGTTGACCGTACATCGGTTGAAGTCTTTGGTAACGATGGCCTGATCGTTTTTTCGGAAAGTATCTTCCCTTCCGAAAAAAGCCAGGGGCTTGAATTTTTCACCGAAGGCGGCGCAATCACGCTCAAAAGTCTGGATGTTTACCAACTGACCCTGCCAGGTTCTTGATTTAAAGAGATAGCCCTGTGCCATCGGAACCTGAATTCGCTTCCTGCCAACACGCAGGAACCCCATCGGGCGCGCGAAAGGTGCGTTGGTATGGATAGTGCGTATCATCGAGTCAACTTATATAGATTATCGTATCCAAATAAAAACACACCTTGCGGTATGTTTTTGTTTAGCAGTTACCTTGTTCTACTGTTCCCCTTTATGGGCTCGGAAGTTCTCTGCAGATACAATATTATAAAAATCATCAATCACAACATCTTAAAAGTAGGTACCAGAGCTGGGTATAGTCCCCGATAAATTGTGTAGCCCTGGTGATATGCCTCGACTTGCTCGGCATCGGGCACAGTTCGCCCGGTGACCTGGATCGCCGTTTCACAGGCAGATGCTACGTCGGGATATTGCCCCGCGCCCACCGCCGCAAGCAGGGCCGCACCATAGGCAGCACCTTCAGTCGTATTGACCGTCACCAGCTCAACTTCCAGCACCGAAGCCAGGATCTGCCGCCAGAGCGCGCTCTTTGTGCCGCCGCCCGAAGCGCGCACCTGGTGGATCTCACCCAGACCGGCGCTCTGGATCAGCGTGAAGCTATCCTTCAGACCATAAGCCACGCCTTCGAGTACGGCGCGTGTCAAATGCCCACGCCCGTGGCGCACCGTAAGCCCGATAAATGCGCCGCGGGCCAGCGGGTCCGGATGCGGAGTGCGCTCGCCGCTCAGATAGGGCAAAAACTGCAGCCCATCACTGCCGGCAGGCACAGGCTCGGCCTCTTTCAACAGGTCATCAAAGCTCATGCCCGGTGCCAGCGTGTCACGATACCACTGCAGACTGCCCGCTGCCGAAAGCATCACGCCCATGAAGTGCCACATGCCCGGTATGGCATGGCAAAAAGCATGCAAGCGACCTTCCGGCTCGATCAACGCCGATGGGGTAGTGGCAAAGACCACACCGCTGGTGCCGACCGTCAGCCCGACAATGCCGGGCGTCACCACACCCATGCCCACTGCGCCTGCCGCCTGGTCACCGCCACCCGCCATGACTGGCGTTCCGGCCTGCAGCCCGGTGGCGGCTGCCGCAGCCGGGGTCAATCTGCCGGTGATTTGCGGCCCTTCGTAGAGCGGCGGCATCCAGTCGCGAGGGATATCGAGAGCGGCTAAAACCTCATCCGACCAGTCGCGCGCCTTCAAATCCATCAGAACGGTTCCGGCACCATCTGCCTTGTCCATGGCAAAATCGCCAGTCAGCTTGTAACGCACAAAATCCTTGGGCAACAGCACATGCGCGGCTCTGGCGTAAACTTCCGGTTCATTTTCCTTGACCCACAGAATCTTGGGCGCGGTGAAGCCCGTCAGCGCAACATTGCCGGTGATCTGGATGAACTTTTCTCTTCCGATGCGTTGGTGGATTTCATCGCATTGCGCCTGGGTTCGCTGGTCATTCCACAGGATGGCCGGACGCAGCACATTCCCGGCTTTGTCGAGAAGCACCAACCCGTGCATCTGGCCCGTCAAGCCGATGCCGCCGATTTGGACAGGGTCAACGCGCGACTGTTGAAGCACCGCCCGGATGGATTTCTGAGCACCATCCCACCACAGGTCCGGATGCTGTTCGCTCCACAACGGGCGCGGCGTTTCAAAGGAATATTGCGTGGACGCCACCGCAATCACTTGCCCTGCCAGATCAATCAGCAGGGCTTTGGTGGCGGTGGTAGAGACATCGATACCTAGAAAATACATATTGGTTCTCCGCAGTCAAGCATCCGGTATCAGGGAAAACCTGACACCGGATACCTGAAAACCCTGCACACTTATCGCGTTCCTGTCAGAATATCAAAGGTCAACTGGTCGAGCCGTTCGTATTTCAGCCCGCGCTCGGCAATCGCCGGGCGGTCGAAGGTTTGGGCCTTGAGTGCGGCGGCTTTTTCAGCGCTGTATTTGCCGAGCGGGGCCTGGCCAGCCACGTTGCTCTCGGCCAGGATGGCCTGGACCTCGGCATCCGCGTTGAACTGAGCCGCTTTTTCCTTTAAGATCATATAGGTGCGCATGCAGCCGCGCGCAAAATCCTTGACACCGGCGAAGTCCTCGGTACGGTAGGCATGGGCGTCAAAGTGGCGCGAGCCGTCGTATTTGACCTCTTCCAGGAACTTGACCAGGTAGAAGGCGGCCTTGAGATCGCGCGAGCCGAAGCGCAGGTCCTGGTCATAGCGCCCGGGGTACTGGTCGTTCAGGTCGATGTGGAACAGCTTTCCGGATTCCCAGGCCTGGGCCACGCCATGCATGAAATTCAGCCCCGACATGTGTTCGTGAGCCACTTCTGGGTTGACCCCCACCATCTCGGGGTGGTCGAGCGTGGCGATGAAGGCCAGCATGTGCCCCGTGGTGGCGTTGTAGATGTCGCCGCGCGGCTCATTCGGCTTGGCTTCCAGTGCGAACTTCAAGTCATACTTTTTGTCCAGGACATACTCGCACAGGAAGTTCATAGCTTCGCGGCTGCGCTTGATCGACTCGACGGCACTCTTGCTCGAATCGGTCTCGGTGCCCTCGCGTCCGCCCCAGAAGACATAGGTCTTTGCGCCGAATTCCACGCCCAGGTCGATGGCGTTCATGGTCTTTTGCATGGCGTAGGCGCGCACTTTGGCATCGTTGCTGGTGAAGGCGCCGTCCTTGAAGATCGGGTCGCTGAACAGGTTGGTGGTCGCCATCGGCACAACCAGCCCGGTATCGGCCAGCGCCTGGCGGAAATCCTTCTTGATGGCCTCGGCCTCGGCCAGGGTGGCATCGATCGGGATCAGGTCGTTATCGTGGAAGTTGACGCCATAGGCGCCGACTTCGCCCAGGAGGCGGACCAGCTCGGCAGGGCTTTTATGCGGACGGGTGGCGGAACCGAAGGGGTCGGCGCCGCGGTTGCCAACGGTCCACAGGCCGAAGGTGAATTTCTGGGCAGGGGTGGGGGGAAAATCGGTCATTAGAAACTCCTATAATTTCAACAAGGTAATAATTAGTTTTGAACGGAATATAGCCCGGCTACTCTTAGGCTTTTTCCTTTTCGCGTTTGCGATAGGCCTTGATCCAGCGCATGCCGTATTCGTCGCGGCCCATCGAAAGGTCGGCGGCTAAAACGGCCGCATTCACTTCGGTCAAAAGCGGATTGGTGATTGGGCAGGTCAGTCCGGCGTGGATTGCCATTGCAATATAAGTGGCGTTGATGTACTTGCGATCGGGCATGCCAAATGATATATTGCTGGCACCCATCGAGATATTGACGCCGAACTCCTTTACCACCATATTAATCGTATCCAACGCAATCTTACCTGCCTTGCTATCCGCGCTCATGGCCATGGCCAATGGGTCAATTACAACATCTTCAAGCGCAATGCCGTATTTTGCCGCGCGTTCAATAATGCGCACAGCAACCGCGAAGCGCGCCTCGGCAGTGGACGGGATGCCATTATCATCCATGCACAGCCCGATGACTGCCGCGCCGTGTTCTTTGGCCAGTGGCAGAATCTGCTGAAGCGACCGCTCTTCGCCATTGACTGAATTGATCAGGGCTTTGCCTTCATAATCCGCATAAGTGATAAGTGCGGCAGCCAGGGCCTGCGGATTGGCAGTGTCGATGCACAAGGGCACATCCACCACTTCCATGACATTGCGGATGATCTTCTGGATCAGCGCGGGTTCATCAGCACCAGGCACACCCGCATTGATATCCAGAGCAGCTGCCCCTGCAGCCACCTGATCAATTGCATCCTTCCGCACAATATCAAAATTGCCAGCCTGCAGGGCTTCCAACACGGCTTTGCGTCCGGTGGGGTTGATGCGTTCGCCAATGATCGCGGTGGGTAAATCCCGGCTGATTTTGATCGTTTTGGTTTTTGATCTCAAAAGAGTTGTTAGATTTTCGCTCATATAAACCTCTTATCCTGAATAAAAAATAGACTTCTTGGGCTATCACTTTTCCACATTTCAATCGATCGATCCAGAAAAAGCGCTGAACTCGTCATCTTTGATTTCAATCTGGTGCCCCCTGGCTGGGTAAACCCCGGTGGTGACATCTTCTTTGAATTTTTTAAATACTTCAACCGAGTCATCAAAGAAGTTGGCATATTTTTTGGAGTGGCGCGGGTAACGGCCATCATTCAGACCAAGCAAATCGCAGCTAAAAAGGAACTGGCCATCACAATCTGGCCCGCTGCCCATGGAAAAAACCAGCAGATCAGACTTTCTGGTGATCTCGGCAGCCACTTTGGCCGGAACACATTCCATTTCAACGGCAATTGCGCCTGCTTCTTGAAAAGCAAGCGTATCTTCATAAACCTGCCTGGCTTCTGCTTCAGATTTCCCAACCGCGCGGGGTCCGCCAAACCAGGTGGCATGGGCAGGGATAAACCCGACATGCCCAACGCAGGGGATTCTTTGCCTGGCAAGAGCCTTGAAAAAATCGAGACTCATGCCGGATGAGTAGATTATGTCTGCGCCAGCTTTGATGGCTGCCCAGGCGCATTTGATGGCTTCCGTCTCGCTCACAAATGCCTGATAGCGCGGGATGCCTGCGCCGATTAATGTGTTGTGAGCGCCCTTTCTAACTTGCTCAAGCACAGTCAGAAGTTCATCCATGGTTTCGTTATGCTGCGGCCAGGTGACCAAAACGTCGATACCCGCCAGTTCACAAGCCCGGGCAGTATAGTAGTCAAATGCCGTCGTCAAGACGATTTTTCGCTTGCCCTTCAGGTTCTGCAAATCTTTAATAGTTGGTCTTGGCATGGCTATTCTCCTGAACCGATAAGTATATTGCTTGCTCCCAAGCTAGAATTCGCCAAATGCAATTTGCGCCGGATCAACGCCCAACTCTTTGAGCATGTGCGCGGCGGCTTTGATCATGGCAGGCGGGCCACACAAAAAATACTCGATGCTTTTCGGATCGGGATGGGCATCGAGGTATTCACGCTTCAGAACATCATGAATATAACCGGTATGAGATCGCCAATCATCCTCAGGTAAAGGCTTAGAAAGGGCCACATGGAAGCTAAAGTTTTCGTTCGCTTTCGCCAGTTCTTCGAAGTAATCCTGGTAAAACAATTCCTGGAGCGAGCGAGCGCCATACCAGTAGCTTATCAGGGCCGGTGTTTTGTTTGTCTCAAGCAACCAGGAAAGGTGAGAGCGCAGCGGTGCCATGCCCGCACCGCCACCCAGATAAACCATCTCTCGCGCTGTCTCTTTGGGATGGAACTCGCCGAAGGGACCGATCGCGGTAACAATGTCGCCAGGGTTAAGTCCAAAGATATAAGTTGAGCCGGTCCCGGCATTGCATTCCACACCACCTGGCGGGATTGCCAGACGCACGTTGAAGCGTAATTCCTTGTCGTTGGCTGAGTTGGTTGCCATTGAATAATTTCGCCGGCAGGCTGTTGGATTGGCCGAATGTAGATCAAAGACGACCAAAGCCTGCCAAATTTCGTGATAGGGTTGGCCGACCCGGATGTCTATCAAGGAGCGCTCAGCATAGGAGGGAATGTCAATCTGTAAATAATCCCCAGGTTTATAATCCGGCAGGGAGGCTCCGGGCAACGGTTCGAGCACCAATTCCTTGATAAAAGTGGCAACGTTCAAATTACTCACCACTCGGAACGTCAGAGTAGGATTTGGGCTGGTGACAGCATGGCCCCCCGCCGAATTCAAATCCACCAGAAGTTTTCCGCTGCTCTCGCGAACGGGATAGGTTTTCAGACCTACACAGACCGGCAGACGCTGCGGTGAGCCATCCCGAATATCAAAACGACCATTATGCTTGGCGCACTCGATGAGCATCCCCATGACAAGGCCATCCGCCAGATGAGCGTTGCCATGGGTGCAATGCCCATCCGTTGCGTAGTATTTATTGTCAGATCCGCGATACAGGGCATAGGTCTTATTCTCATGATCAAAGCGCAGAACATCTTCCTTATGCAGCGCATTGCTATCGCAGACCTCGAGCCAGCCATCCACCGCCTGCCACTCCGCGTTGGTTAGCACCGGTTTTGATGTGGATGCCGCAAGGTTGGGGGCTGGCAGCGGACGTTGGATAAAATATGCGGGGTCTTTGGACTGGCGCATTAACGCGGGAATGATTTCCCTGTATGCTTCCAGTAATCCATTGTAAGGCGCTGACATATCCGTTCTGACCAGCGCATGCAGCTTCGGCAAGGCATGGTAAGGTACCAGCGGGAACATGTGATGTTCAATGTGATACCCCATGTTCCAATACAGGTAGCGGTTAATCATGTTCATGTACACAGTACGGCAGTTCAGGCGGTGATCAAGCACGTTCTCAGCCAGCCCGGCATGCTGGGTATATCCGTAGATCAGCATTAACCAGGCCCCATAGATATTCGGCAGGCCGATATACATGAGCGGCAGGATACTGCCGGAGTAAAGAGAGAAGAAAATCAGACCGGCATAGATCAAAACATAAATTCGGGCTCGGATAATTAATTTGTTCTGCTCCGAAACAGGGATATAAGTAAGTTCTTCCGGGGTCAGCCTGCCGGTCAGGTGCAGGGTTACATTGCTCACATACATTTTCAGGGCATTCAACCCTAAAACATTCAGAAAAAAGAGGCTGAAAAGGTTTGCCGGGCGTTGAGCGACAATTTCCGGATCGCGCCCAACGATGATGGTATCGCTATGGTGCCGAGTGTGGCTCCAGCGCCAGTGGACCGACTCACGCAGAACCATGAAAGAGGCCAGTTCATAAAGAGCATCATTCATCCAATCAGTTTTGAAGGCAGTGCCGTGGCTGGATTCATGCCAGCGCGAATCGGAAACGGAAGCGTAAAGAACGCCATAGACAGCAAATGGGAGGATGGCCCACCAACTGCCCCAAAGAAGATAGCCACTGTAGCCAAAAATAAACAGCAGGGCAAACCACAGAAGCGTATCGCGGATGGCCGGCCCATCGCGACGTTCAAGCAGTTCGCGCATCTTTTCCCTGGGAACTGGCGACATGTACCACTTCGCATCAGCCAGGCCATTTTCAATTGCCAGGGCTGTGTCTTTTCCAACCAGGCTGTAATCGTTGCGCCGCATTTCAACCGTATTCTTGTTGCCCACAGGGCCTCCGAATAATGCAAGTGGGGGAGTGTGTTCAGCGCCAATTCGAGTTGCATCCATCGCCGTGAAGATTTGCGGTTGACATCATCTCAATCTGCCTGAGATTTACCGGCAGTGCATGCTCAATTTTTTGTGGAAAAATCGCCAAATTCTCGCGCTGCATCATAGAGCGCTATGATGTTTTCTACAGGTGTGTTTGATTGAAGATTGTGACATGGACCAATGATCAAACCAGTTTGGTTGCTGGCCAGGGTTTCGATCAACCACTTGACCTCTTTACGAACATCGTCGGGCGTTCCAAAAGGCAGGGTGTGTTGGTTATCCACGGCGCTGTGGAAGCAAATTTTGTCTCCGTATTTTTGTTTCAGGTCGGCGAGATCCCAATTTCCACATCGCCATTGAACAGGGTTTAAAATATTAATACCCATATCAATTAATTTAGGGAGAAGCAACCTGATATCGCCATCATCATGGTGAAAGACATATAAACCATATTCTTTGGCAAGTTCCATTGAACGGCGCTGAGGCTGCTCAAAAAATTTTGAAAAGGTTTTCGGACTGATCAGCAAACCATTTTGGTCACCATAATCATCCGTAACTTGGGATAGATGAGCCTTACCCTTTATCGCCTGGTAAGCGCGGCGGTGCTTTTGGATAAAAACATCGGAAATTTTTTTGATAAAATGATGGGCAAATTCGGGGGCAAGCAGCAAATCTTCAAGCGATTGTTGATATCCGCGCAAAATATTGTAATAGAAGAAAGGCGCTGTGTAGCCGATGCCAATTGCCCGATCCCCACAGCGATCCGCCAGACCCGGCAGGATATCGTAATCGAACAAGTCCGGGTCAGGCCAGTTGTAAGCATCCAAATCCTCTATCGTTTGTGCAGCGGCCAAGGCGGGTGGTGGGAAGATTTCATCATAACTTCCTGTGCCATGCCCGGTTGGTTTATATAGTAAGCCCCATTCATCAGCATATTTATATCCAGATGGCGGCTCGGGGATTTTTCCAAGATAGGGCGGCATCAGGTTGAAACAGCCATCGATATCCAGTTTATCGAGTAATTCGACGATTCCATCCACATCGCGCGATAAACCGCCGCCATTGAATTCAATGCCAGCCATTTTACCGGAGCCCTTCCCGGTTTTAATGCCAAAATAATCACATAGCTTTTCTTGAACTTCAATGGTTGCCCACATATCCGTGGGAACCTTATCGACTGGTTTATGTTGAATGGCGGCTAAATATCTTTCACGATGGTTCATAATTAGGCCTTTTAAAGCAAACCAAATGTTTTAAATCTGTGTAAAAAACAGGCAGGTTTTACCAATGCGCCAGAGGATAAAGAAAATTTACTGCAACGACATCAGGGTTTGTGCCAGGCTGACCGCACGGCTGGCATCCGAAGAAAACCCATCCGCGCCAATTTGGTCAGCATAGGCCTGGGTCACCGGCGCACCACCAATGATGATCTTGACTTTATCGCGTAAGCCAGCTTCCTGAATGGCATCGATGGTGACTTTCATGTTCGGCATGGTGGTGGTCAGCAGTGCAGAAAAAGCCACAATATCCGCGCCACGGTTAGCAATAGCATCAACAAATTTCTCAGGACTTACATCCACACCCAGGTCAATGATCTCAAACCCGGCGCCTTCGAGCATCAGGGCCACCAGGTTTTTGCCGATATCGTGCAGATCGCCCTTGACCGTACCGATCGCGACACGTCCGGCAGACTTTACTTCGCTGCTCAACAGGTGCGGCTTTAACAAGACCATTCCGGCCTGCATGGCGCGCGCCGCGATAAGCATCTCCGGCACAAAATAATCGCCTTCTTCAAAGAGCCTGCCAACTTCCTTCATGGCTGCGATCATGCCATCAGCTAGAATGGAACCCGGTTCCAGGCCAGCATCCAGCGCAGCCTGAACTCCATCTTTTGTGCCAGCAACGTCGCCTTCCAAAATGGCATTATTGAGAGCGGAAATTTTTTCATTCATGATCGAACTCCTTTTTATGTCTTAATCTTGAAAGATGGTAATGTTGAATTAATAGCGGCCAAATTCCTGCAATGTATCCCACATTGCCATGATATTTTCGGGTGGGACATTGCCCTGGATATTGTGGATCGTGTTGAAGATGAAACCACCGCCGGGCATGAAATCCTGCAGGCGTTTGCGCACATCCGCGCGCACCTCATCGGGAGTGTGGTGTTCATCAAAGGCCATCTGGGTATCCACGCCACCGCCCCAAAAACTGATATCCTTGCCAAAATCACGTTTTAGATCGGCTGAATCCATATTCGCCGCGTTAACCTGCACAGGATTGAGAATGTCCACACCCACTTCGATCAGGTCCCGGACCAGTGGGCGGATGGACCCACAGGAATGGAAGAAGATTTTGGCATCAGTCTTGGTATGGATGTAATCAAACATCTCTTTGTGGAAGGGTTTCAGATGTTTGCGGTAGGAGCCGGGCGAAATAAGCAGGCCGTTCTGCCCAGCCAGGTCGTCCGCCATCTGCACCACATCGATCGGGATACCCTGCATCACATCGAACATCTTTTCCCAGTAGGCCATCTGAAGACTCATATATTTACGCAGTATTTTTTTTGAGAGTTCCGGGTTCCCGGCCCAATCAGCGTAACCATCTTTAAAGCCACGTGTCCACAAATACAGTTCAAATATGCCGGCCGACATGTTGCCAATCACCAGGGCGCGTTTTTCCTGCTCAAGAATTTTCATGGATGCCTGGCGCAAACCCGCAAAACGCCCTGGGTCGAGCGGGTCTGGCAGAACATAGGCATCCACCGTCTCCGGGCCGATTTCCCCGCTGAGTGGATGCTCAAACATATCGTAATACATGCCACCATCGATGGGCATGCGCCAGCCAACCTGGTATTCATCATAAAAGTAACGGTAGCGCCCATCCGGTGTATCTTTCAGGTCAATTTGGAAACTGGCGGTTGAGCGTGGTGAAACATTGCGTACATCCACACCCAATCGCTCCATGACATCATCATCCACCTGCGCAAGTTGCTGTAACATGTCAACGATGATGATTTCTTTTTCGGGTAGCCCCAGGTATTGGCGCAGGCGGCGATAGGCCTTGGCCTGGATGCCGGTCACTACCGTTCCGCCCATATCGTAAGGGACACGGTCCGGCTCTTTATGGTTCAAAGCGGTCAAAACACGTTCGCGGGAATTCATGGGGAGTCTCCTTGATCGATAAATCCGTCGAATGCTTAATTTTTATGATCTAGCAAAGCACGAAGCTGCGCGCGTAAATTTTCATGGGGAGTTTTATCTGGTATTTCGCAGCCGGCAGCGCTAAAACTACGCGTCCCGCCGACCTGCATACAGTTCTGTGTAACCTGGTAAACCCGGTCAGGTGTGCCTTGCAGCAAGTCGCTGACAGGGTTGGCGTTGCCGCAAAATGAAACCTGCCCGCCATAGGAAGCACTGGCCGCAGCGAAATCCACCATCGAGTCCAGATCAATAATGTCCGCACCGCTGCGCAGCATGGCTGGCAGAAGTCGCGTGGTGTTGCCACAAATGTGCAAACGGGTGATGCCGCCGGCACGATGTACTTCTTCAAAAATACGCTGCTCGTAAGGCAGGGCAAAGTGCTCATACATTTTCGGGGAGATTTGCGACGCTAACGCATCGCCCAAACCGATAATCTGCGCGCCCGCCTGGATTTGGGCGAGGGCAAACTTGATTTCCACCTGGCAGCACAGCTCCAAAAAATCCGGCAGCCAGGCGGGTTGATCCGCCAGGGTAAGCAGCAGACTGCCCGCGCCGCACAAATCGCCGGCTTCAGCCAGAGCACCTTCCACCCAACCCATCACCGGGACCTCAGCAAATGCGTAGGTCTTCATCAAGGCAACGGCTTCCAATCGATCAGACATACGCCGCCCATCTTCAGGTTCAATAACTTTTAGTTTTTTAACATCCTCAGCATTGCGAACCAGTGGGATCTTGCTGACCGGCAAATTGTCCTCCGGAAATTCAATCTCCGCGCCCAGGTCTGCGGCTTCACGGTATGGATCCGAGATAGCCTGGTAAAGATCTGTTGCAAAATCTTCCACCATTGCCCGGTTGGCTTGAGCCAACTTCTGGTAATCCAGGTAATACTGCCGCAAAGGAATATTCGAATAATGGGCTGCGAAAGTCATGTACAGATTGAAGTTGGGAGGTCGGTCAACGATTTCTCCGGATAAGCGGCCCAATACACGTTGTAATGGTTTCATGCGGTTTTTTCCCTATCAAATGGCGGGCAGCTTGAGCCACCCGCCATTTGATGGATAACTCGGACTTACTTGTGGTAGAAGAAAGCTGCGTTGTCCTTGGTGATAATGATGGTGCCGGTATCAACACTTTCGGGCAGCGGAATGATATTGGCAGCAACATTGTCAGGCACAACCGGGACCGGGGCGTGGTTGTAGTAATAGAGCAGCTTGGTGCCCAGGTAGGACATCAGGGCGGTCTTCTGCGCCACGGAAGCGTAAATGACGCCGTCTTCGATGAACTTCAGGGTGCCATCGTCACGGTCCATCGAAACGATCATCACCTTGCCGACCAGGTCGAGTTCCTTGACCGCGGTCGCAGCGCCTACACCACCAGCCGCTTCAACGCAGCCCACACCAGCCAGATCGGGGTAACGCTGCAGAACAGCCTTCAGACCATCGGCGGCCTTAGCAGAATCGGACTGGTCGTCAATTACCTGAACCATCTCGATGCCGGGGAAGTTGGCAGCAAGTTCATCCTTGTAGCCTTGAATACGTTCTTCCAGGTTGGATTGGCCGACCTTGGTGATCAGGGCAACTTTGCCTTTACCACCCAGCGCTTCAGCCAGTTTCTTGGCGCCTTCGCGGCCCGCATTGTAATTGCCAGTGCCCAGGAAGGTGTAGCGCTTGGAACCATAGACTTCAGCATCCAGGGTTACAACCGGGATACCGGCTTCGATGGCCTTGTCAATGGATGGCTTAAGCGCTGGATCGAAACCAACCACCAGGATACCGGCTGGTTTTTCAGCGATAATCTGTTCGAAGGTGTTGATCATGGCAGTCATATCATAGTCAACCGGGCCGACGAACTTGGTCTTGACGCCCAATTCCTTGCCAGCAAATTCAAGTCCAAGACGGTGGTCAATGAAATAAGGCAGATTAACAAGCGCCAGGACTTCAACATAGGTTTCTTCGGGCTGGGCAGGGGTGACAGGGTACTTGCTGAAGTCGTAAGGATTCTCCACGTGATAGAAGAATTTGGCATTATCAGCATTGATGACAACCACGCCGGTATCAACTGCCTGGGGCAGCGGAATAATATTGGCAGCCTTGTTGTCACTGACAATCGGCACAGGGTTGTTCATCATGCCGTGCATGAGCATGGTGCCATAGAAGGTCATCAGGCCGGTTTTCTGGGCCACGGAAGCATAAATAATCTTGTCTTCGATAAACTTCAGGGTACCGTCATCACGATCCATAGAAACGATTTGAACCTTGCCAACCAGATCAAGTTCTTTGACTGCGGTGGCTGCGCCAACACCACCAGCCGCTTCCACGCAGCCTACGCCAACCAAGTCAGGAAAGCGCTGCAATACGGCTTTCAGGCCGTCCGCGGCCTTGGCCGAGTCAGACTGATCGTCAATCACCTGGACCATCTCGATGCCTGGGAAATTGGCAGCGAACTCATCCTTATACCCGTTCAAGCGTTCTTCCAGATTGGATTGGCCAACTTTGGTAATCAGGGCTACTTTGCCCTTACCACCGATGGCTTCCGCCAGAGTCTTCGCGCCCACCCGTCCTGCATTGTAGTTGCCGGTACCCAGGAAGGTGTAGCGCTTGGAACCGTATACTTCAGCATCCAGGGTTACCACCGGCACACCAGCGTCGATTGCAGAATCGATGGATGGTTTCAGGGCCGGGTCAAAACCAACAATGTTGATACCGGCAGGTTTTTCTGCCATCGCCTGTTCGAAGGTGTTGATCATGGCAGTCATGTCATACTCGACCGGGCCGACATACTTGGTCTTGACGCCCAGCGCATGACCGGCAAATTCAAGTCCGAGACGGTGGTCAATGAAGTAAGGCAGGTTCACAATCGCATTGACCTCATAATAGGTTTGCTCAGGTGCGGCAGGTGCGGCAGGCGCTTCGGTCGCTGCCGGCTGGGCCGCCGGAGCTTCAGTAGCAGCCGGCAGCGCAGCAGGAGCCTGCGTGGCGGCGGGTTGTGCGGGGGCTTCTGTAGCAGCAGGGGTTCCGCAGGCTGAAAGCAGCATGGTCAGAACCAGTAGCACAGACAGGACGGACAATACTTTCTGTTTCATGTGATATTCTCCTCATAGTTATCGTACATGGTTTGGATGCTTGCAAAACTTGAAGTCGTAGTTTGCAAAATTAATAAAGTCTGGTTCGCTTCTACCTCCTTCCTAAATAAATGGTTCCGAATATCAGGATTTTGAACGATGAGAAAGCGAATCAGCGGCGACGGCAATAATCAGGACGCCACCAATGACCACGTTTTGCCAGTAAACATTGATACCCAGCAGGTTCAGCCCGTTGGAGATCAAATTCAACAAGATGACCCCCAACAGTGCGCCAATAACTGAGCCTTCGCCACCCGACAAGCTGGCGCCACCAATTACCACTGCCGAGATCACACGCAGTTCAGCGCCCAAACCAGCCGATACTGAAGCTGTGCCCATACGCCCGGCCAGCAAAAGACCGGAGACCGCCGCCATAACTCCGACGATGACATAATTCGTGATTTTGACGACATCGATATTAATACCGGATAGCCTGGCACTGCGTTCGTTGCCGCCCACAAAATAGCTCTGGCGGAAAAAACTCCAGCGCCGCAATAGGATTTCCCCAACAATCACAAGGAACAACATAATCCAGACCGGGATTTGCAATCCAAACAATTTCTCCTGCCCGAAGAAGTTGAAGCCATCCGGTAAATTGGGAATGCCCAGGCCGGAAGTGACAAGGAAGACTATCCCGCGCACCACTTGCATCATGCCCAGGGTGGCGATAAAGGGATTGACCCGGATTTTGGTGATCAACAAACCATTGATCAAACCAATAACGAGACCGGTCAACAATCCAAGCACAATTCCCAGCCAGATTGGTGCGCCATATTTTGTAATGGAATAGCCGGCCACTGCACCAGCCAACGCCAGCGTGGAACCAACCGACATGTCGAACCCGCCCGAGACCATCAGGATGGTCATACCAACCGCCACAATCATGTCAAAGGACAGTCCCACCAAGAGGGCAATCAGGTTGGCACGGTTGAGAAAATTGGGTGAACTGAGTGCCAACAAGGCGGCGAAACCCAGAACCGACAGGAAAATGGTCAACTCGCGCTGCTGGAGCACGGTCCTGAGAAACATTCTGCCCTGGCTGGTCTGGGCCGGAACTTTTGGAGTGATTTCTTCTGTCATGCTATTTCTCCTCATTGTGATTCTTGCTGCTGGTTACACCTGCGGCGAGTTCCATGACGCTTTCTTCATTTGCTTCGCCATGGGATAAGAAGCCAACCAATTGGCCTCTACGCATCACAGCGATCCGATCACTGATACGCAGCGCTTCGGGCAGATCCGACGAAATGACCATGATGGCCTTGCCCTGATCTGCCAGACTGCGCAGTAATTTATGAATATCCAACTTGGTGCTTACATCAATACCGCGAGTCGGCTCATCCACGATCAGCAGTTCGGGCTCGGTAGCCAGCCATTCACCCAGCAGCACTTTCTGCTGGTTGCCGCCCGAAAGATTGTTAAGATGCTGGTCCAGGCTGGGCGTGCGGATTTCCAGCCTGGTGACATATTCCTGCGCAATCACCTGCAGTTTGCCCCAATTCAACCAACCACCCGGTGACACCTGCTTGAGATTGGTAGCCAGGAAGTTTTCCTTGATGGTCTTATCAAGGAATAGCCCTTCAGATTTACGGTCTTCTGAAAGGTAAGCCATGCCAAGCTGCATGGCTTTGGCCGGGCTGGTAATATGTACTTCATCTCCACGCAGGAACACTTTTCCGCTGTGAAGCGCATCCAGACCGATCAGAACACGCGCCACCTCGGTGCGTCCGGAACCCACCAGACCAAAGAAAGTCAGAATTTCGCCCTTGTGCACGCTAAAACTGATGTCGGTAAACGTGCCCCTGCGGGTCACTTTTTCCACGCGCATTAATTCAGCGCCGCGTTCGCCTGTGCCGTGCAGAACATCGCTTTCATCCAGGTTGCGGCCCACCATCATGCTGACGATTTCATTTTCATTGGTCTCAGCCGTGTTCTTTGTGCCCACATAACGGCCATCGCGCAAAACGGTTACGCGGTCAGAAATTTCGAAGATCTCTTCCAGATGATGGGAAACATAAATGATCGTAATGCCACGTTCTTTAAGCTGTTTGAGTCGCTCAAACAGGATATTGGCTTCCTGCAGGGAAAGAGATGAAGTCGGCTCATCCAGGATCAGGATCTTGGCGTTGGTCGCCAGCGCCTTGATGATCTCCACCAACTGCTGGTTGCCCATCGAAAGCGAACCCACCCTCGTCCGGGAATCGAACTCCACCATGAATTGATCCAGAAGATCGGCCGTTTTCCTGTACAACGCTGGCATATCCATTAATCCAAGGCTATCGGTAGGCGGTCGCCCTCCAAAGGTATTCTCGGCCACTGACAGGTTGGGCACCAGACTGAGTTCCTGGTAAACCACGCCTATGCCGGCCTGGACTGCTTCAAGCGGGTTGTGGAAGCGAACTTCGCGACCTTCGATCAAGATACGCCCTGCGTCAGGCTGATAAACGCCCGAAAGAATCTTGATCAAGGTGGACTTCCCAGCGCCGTTTTCCCCCACCAGGGCCAGAATCTCGCCACGCCTGACTTCCATCGACATATCCGAGAGAGCCTGCACACCCGGGAATGCCTTGGAAACGCCTTCTATTCTGAGTAACCCATCATTGCTCATTCGCAAACCTTTCTTGACGTTCTTATCATTTATTCATGACCAGATTGTTTCAGCGGGGTAATGCCAGCTCTACGCAGTTCGCCTAAAAAATCCTTGTAATGGATTTCCGGTTTCTGCAGCCGGCCGCTCACCGGACCTGCCATTTCAAGCAAACTTGTCTCTTCCATCCAGGTGCAGGCGATCACAGGAATATTCTGGGTCTGCTCATCCTCACGCAAGAGCCGGATGACATCCCATCCGCGCACCAACCCCGGAAGTTCAGGGTCGATCACGATCAGAGTTGGTTTTTTCTCACGAGCCAGCTCCAACACATCCTGTCCCACCGGAACCGATAATATTTCCAATCCACTTTTTTCAGCAAAGCGTTGCAGCAGTTGGATGATAAAAGGATTGGCTTCGGCAAGAATACACAGGCGTTTCATAAGAAAACCTACCAGGGCGAACGGATCAATCTTTGAAAACAACTCTTCTTGAGCCTAACTTTACCGTTTTCTGCGGTCTGTGTCTCGCACAAAAGGAGCATGTATTCGTAAGAATGGTGCAAATCTTGCCTGGGTTCTCAAGGCACTCAATGCGTAGCCAGGTAATCTTTGATAAAGTCGTTTGCCGCTTTTCGGCCCAATCTGAAATCACGCTGAACCTCGTTATATTTACCGCCCTTCAACAGGCCAACATTGGGCGAGTATTGCGAGCAGACAACCAAACCGCGATAGTCCAGGGTTGATAAAAGTTCTTCAAAGTAGCTTTCATAGTCGATGGGTGTAAAGTCACAGACAAATAGAACAACCTTTTCCATGAGTTTTTCCTGAAGCTGCCTGACGGAAGGGATGTTATAGAGATTATAGATATTCAGCGCAACCAACCCTTCGGTAGCCAGGAAGTTTTCCGCGTGATGAGTCGCGTTGCCGCAATAATGAATGCAACCTCCACCGAATTCTTTCAAGATGCGCGAGTTGTAGGGAACCACAAATTCTTTATAGATTTTTCGCGACATCAGCACGGCATCATCATCAGAGAACCACACCCCGGCATGTTTTCCCGTGTAAACCTGCTGGTCGCCGATGCAATAATCGAGTGGTTCACCAATCACCTGCTTCTGCTTCTTGATCCATCTGATTAATCCTTCGGTGATTTTGTCCATGAGTTCGTGCGTGGCCGCTGGATTGTCATGCATCATATAGATCAGCTTGTCGTATCCCATCAACTGGTTGGCCGTGGTTAATGGTCCTTGAAAGTCTGTAATTCCAACCGGCAGGAAGCTGTTTGCCTTCATGTATAAGAGAAACTCCAACACTTTTGGCATGAGACCCGCCTTCTCCGGGTCCGGGATCTCGAGGTTTTTGATATCTTCGACCGTTTTTACCGGGAAGTAGCGCGGATCTGCAGCCGGATCTTGTTTGGGAGGCCAGCCAATTTCGCATCCAAAAGCTGATGCAGCAACGATGGTTCCAAACCAGGGCATCAGATAGGGGACAAAATCATCGTCAATTTCCCTTAGCTGATCGTAGTATGTGCGCTCCTGGAAATTGGTCATCACGGCTGGGTCAGTCATGTAGTCATCCGGTAAGTTCTCTGTATCCAGACCAAAAATCCAATATAAAGCGCTGTTCACGATGACGGGAGGCGCTTTAACTGGTTTGAAGGCAAAGGCATCCACTGTCTTAGCCTTGACCTTCTCGATTCGTTTGTCAAACAATTGTTTGAAATCAGCGCGTTCTTCAACAGTCAGAGGTTGTGTTGTCCACATTTCGGGCTCCTTAATTAAGCATAATTTCCATATTTTTTGGCAGATTCAACCAGCGCATGGATATTGTCCGCAGGCACAGTTGTTCCCAGGGCGCAGCCAGGACCCAGGATGAAGCCGCTATCCGGTTTCCATATCTCAATCAATTCCTTGCAGGCCTTGTCGATGTCATCAGGTTTTCCAAACTGCATCAGACCCGTATCAATGTTTCCCAACAAACACACTTTGTGGCGCACCGCATTTTTGGCCTTGACGGGATCAGTTTTATGATCCACTTCAAGCACCTGGGCACCAGTTGCAATAAAGTCTTCAATGATGGGAATCGTATTCCCACAAATGTGATTGTGAAGAATGATGCCCTTTTCTTTTAGTTCATCCACCATGCGTTTCTCGTGCACCCATGGAAATTTTCTGTAATGCCGGGGCGACATGACGTCCGGGCCGCCAACCGGCTCGCCAATCGAGGTGGAGTGTCCGCCACATTCAATCAATGCATAGGCATAACGCGTGGCTACTCGCCTGGAATAATCGAGCAGTTCATGGATTAATTCAGGCTGATCATTTAATCCAATATCCATCATTAACTCGGTCATACCGCGGATTTGTGATGAGAGATCCATCGGTCCCTGGTCAGCCCTGGCACAAATCCAAACCTTATCGCCAATTTCTTTGGATAAAATGCGTGTGGCTTTGAGAATTTCGTTCATCGGGAAAGATGTATACGGATCTGGTATGGACAGGCTGGCAACTTCTTCAAGAGATCGGATCAATGGTTTGTGCGCCGCAGGAGCAGCATCTTCGCGGTAAGCGACTTCCAATCCGCAGGCCTGCGCATTACATGCCGTGCCATTTTCCAGCAGGATCATGTCGTGCCCATATTCGCGCCAGGCATCCAACATGGCCTGTGCCAGAAGTTCGCCATTTTGAAACACGTCACTGAGCGACTTGCCAGTTGCGTAGGCAGCCGGCTGAAAATTATGCAGGTCAACAGGCACACGATCTGGCTTTCGCAATTCAATCGCTGCCCGGACCCGTTCGATGGATGTCATTTCAGTGCCCATCAGAAATCCTTTTCGTTGACCGTTCCAAATCATGGAATTGCTCAAACATGCCTTCCTCCTTCAAAAGAATTAGTGAAGATTTTGGGTGGTTGATTTTCTGATCACCAGCCGGGTTGGGATTTCACAGTGCAGACATTCCACTTCTTCACCGCGCAATAAAGCCATCAGGTGTTTGGTGGCTTTGTTAGCAATTTTGGCAATCGGCTGGTCCACTGTCGTCAGGGGCGGCCAAACCTGCCGGCAAAGGGGAATATTGTCAAAACCAGCAACCGAAATATCATTCGGAACACTTAACCCCGCATCAAATACCGCAGACATTGCGCCCGCAGCCATTTCATCGTTATTGCAAAAAATGGCGGTTGGAGGTTCTGCTAGCGAGATCGCTTTCACCGAAGCGGCGTAACCTGACTCAAAATGGTCATCGCCCTGGATCATGAGTATCGGGTCAAAATGAATACCCGCCAACTGCAGGGCCTCCTTATACCCATCCAGGCGGTCGTGGGCTGCTCTTTGCTCCTTAGGCCCGATCACGTACGCAATTCGTTTGTGCCCAAGTTCAACCAGATACCTGGTCATGTCCAGCGCCCCTGGACGATCTGTTGCAGTGACATAAGGCAACTGGCTTTCCCTGTCCATCGGGGTCAGCCGCACAAAGGGAAACTGCATCAGCTTCAGTTTTTCAATCAAATCGCTGGCATTATCAGATGGCGGAGTAAAAATAAATCCATCAACTTGTTTTTGATGAACCAGATTTAATATTCCATCAGCATGGTTTGGTTTGTTAATGTCACAGGGATGCAACAGCATGCTGTAGCCATATTTGTCTGCAGTTTCCATGACATTCATCTGGACATCCTGGATATAGTGCCAGCTCGCGTTGTGGAAAATCAAACCGATCGTATAAGACTGTCCCGAGGCCAAGCGCCTGGCAGAAAGGCTTGCTACATAGCCCAACTGCTGGATTGCATCCGTAATTTTTTTTCGCGTGGTTTCGGTAACGTAGGGCTCATCATTCAAGAACCGCGAAACAGTTTTGATCGATACCCCGGCCAACTCTGCTACTTCTCTAATGGTTACAGATGTCAAAAAGGGCCTCTTTTTATATGTAAGGAATGGATGACTGGGTTATCGATAATTTGCTCAGAATAAACAGATATGACACCGCTGTCATGAACATAATAGCACAAAAGAATAATTTTTCAAGATGGAAAACTGGCCGGTTTGATTACGCACACAGCGCAGATCAAACCGGCCAGTTTTGGGCAGGCCCTTATTTCCCTGGATCGACATTCTTCCGGTAAGGTTGATATTCCCCTTTGCCATCAAAATAAACGCCCAGCCACCTATCCCAGGGGACAATTTCTGACCCAAAATTGCAGGTTACGTATTTATGATGCAGGTAATGGAAATAATCGCTCGTCACGGGTTTGCCGTTAATTTTTGGTCCTTCAAATCCCACATGCCCGACCACTGGTGAAACAGCAAGGTGAAATGATTGGAAATAGAAATGTAAGGGGTGCGAAGGAATGATAAAGTGCAGCAGGACTCCGCTGAAATAAAACAGATGTTCAATCGGGTGCATAGCCAAGCCGGACCACGGACTGGGGTTGGAGTTAAAATGATGCACACTGTGCACATATTTGAATAACGGCTTCCAATGAATAAGGCGGTGAATAAAATAGAAGTGGGTATCGCGAAACAACAGCAGCACAAAGAAATAAACGCAAAACCAGATCGGGTGTTCCTGGAAGCTGAGATATGGAACACACCCGTTGGCTGCCGCCCAAATATACAGCACCTCATAAGCCGTCCAAATCGGCAAAGCCGAGAACAGGGTGCGCAGGACATTATCGTAGAGTTGTTTTCCAAACAAAAACTGCTTCCTGGTTTCATCCGGAAAATTTGGATTGTATTTGCGATCTGCCCCGCTTAATTTAAACGTGTAATAGGCCAGGTGCATGCTGCCGTACACAACCACGAGAATGACAAGATTGCGCAGCAGCAGCAAACCAACCCAACCAGCTTCCAGGTTGTTGGCTGTCTCAAACGATGGTTGGAAAAATGTATACACCGCCAATCCCAACAGAAAGACCAGCATATTAAACGGCCACAACACCCCGGGAAACCCAAACAACCAGGTCAGGATAGCTTTGGGATTTATTGGCCAACTGAACAATGGGGAAAACCTTGCCGGATAAGGAGGCTTCCAGTGCCCTCTTGCATCTCGGGAACCATATTCGGGCTTGCGGGCAGCATTTTCAGTCAGACTCACATCAGCACCTCTCAAAATAAAATTCGTGTCTGACTAAATTTACTTGTTTTGTGGTTGTGAGTCTCGTACTAAAGGAAACAATTATCGTATGAATGGATTACAAAAAAAATCAGAGCAACCTTTCGATTGCTCCGCTAGTTATTGGCGTGGCAGGATAAAACTTAGTTCTTGGGATATGCGCTGGGAGTTACGCCCACTTCTTCGCGGAATACTCTGCCAAAGTAATTACTGTCGGAAAAACCAACCATTTGGGCCACTTCGGTGATGCTAAAAGCGCGCTTCTCAATCAGTTCCCTGGCTTTGCGGATACGGTAGCGATTGAGGTAAGTAACCGGCGTGATTCCCATTTCCTGATGGAAACAACGTGTCAGGTAGCGGTCACTCACCGCCAGGGAACCCGCCAGTTCACTGCGCGTGATGGATTCGGCATAATGCTCGTGGATGTAGGCCATCGCCTGCCGCACCGTACGCGAAGCCTGGCTTCCCAAACGCTTGCTGTGACTGAGCGCGGTTTCGACCTGGCCCAGAACTTCATCCATACAGAACAGTCCCTTGCCAAGCACAGCCGCCACACCTTCCTGCAACCGCAGCATATCGCTAGCGGTCAGAATTTGCGCTGAGAGCACGATCACCGGCACACTGCGGGTGATTTCCTGTTCACGCATAATGCGCAGCACTTCAAATCCATCGATCTCGGGCATCATCAAATCCAGTAGCACCAGCGACAGGCGCTGTGACTGCATGATTTCCAGGGCCCTTTTACCGTTGGGGGCCTTAATGATGCGGCAATTGACCAGGCTCTCCAGAATGCGCACGTGCATATCCAGCACATTTGGATCATCATCCACCACAAGGATGGTACGGCGACCATCTTTAATATTAAGCCCCAGGCGTTCCAGGGCCTGGGAAAGCTCGGCACTGCCTACCGGTTTAGTCAGGTAATCCATTTCCAGCATTGCGCCATTGGAGCGCTCGGCAGACAGGCTGTAGAAAACCACCGGAACATCACGCGTCTCGGGATTTTGCTTGATGAGCTGCATCAATTCCCAGCCGCGCTCAGTGGCAGGCTGAAAATCCAGAACAACAGCTCCGGGCGGACGTGAAACCACCTGCGAAAGCCAGTCCGACTCGTCGGAGACATCCATCACTTCGACCTCAAATCCTTTTTGGCGGAGGTGATTCTGCAGGTGCAACCGGTCAGATGAACTTTCGATGAGCAAAAGGACGGTGTTGTAGCGACTGTCCCGCGTTTCAACACTCGCCATCGCCATTTCGGAAATAACCGGAATACTAAAGTGAAACGTGGATCCCGTTTCTTCCACACCGGTGGAACGCACACTGATCTCGCCGCCATGCAGTTCGATCAAACGGCGGGTAATAGCCAATCCCAATCCCATACCGCCATAACCGCGCGCCACACTGCGCTCGGAACGGCGAAATTCATCAAAGATAAGCTCCTGCTCATCAAGAGGGATACCCATGCCAGTATCGCTAACATCCACCAGTACGTGTGTATCACTGGATCGCACTGTAAAGGAAACGTGTCCATGTTCAGTAAATTTGACCGCGTTGCTTACCAGATTGAGGATCACCTGGCGCAGACGGGTGCGATCCCCCATTACCAACGGCAAGCTGGCAGGCATCTGCTCACGCCACTCAAGACCTTTTTCACGTGCCATGGTCTTTCCTAAAATTGCTGCCTCAAAAAAGAGCTTCGACAAATCCAGGGGTTCCGTGACAAGACGTAACTCTCCAGCCTGGTTGCTTGCCAGATCCAGCACGTCACCGATCAGACGGAACAGATGCTGGGAACTGGTGTGAATACTATCCATGTCCTTGCGGTAAGGAGTTGGCAGCGGTGGGTTGCTGCCGGTTTTTTCCTCCTGCAGCATCATTTCAACCGTTCCGACAATCAACGCCAGCGGTGTGCGCAATTCATGGCTAACCATCGAAAGAAAGCGACTCTTCAGTAGATTCGCCTGCTCGGCTACATGACGCGCCTCGACGGCTTCATTGAATAATCCGATGTTACGTTCAGTGAGGGTAACTCGTTTTAACGCGGCACTGATCTGTCCACCCAAGATTTCGTAAATAGCCTCTTCCCGTGGGTCAGCATCAAAAACTGCATAGCCAAGCTGGTCTTCGCGAAAAAAAAGCGGCTCAACAACAAGATTGTACTGGTGATGTATGTCAAGCAATCCAGTTGGCAGCAACTGACGGGCAGGAAATACTACACTCCCATAATCGAGAGATGTACGTTGATTATTTTCGTAGGAAAAAATCAAGCGCGCCTGGCCTTCAGAGTTTCCTGGATCATCATAAAGAAACACATAATAACGCGTAATCTTAAGCATCTGAAGCGAGCGTTCCAACATGACAGTTAGCTCGTTGGTGGTTGTAATAATGTTCAAACCCTGGCTTATTTCTCCCAGAATATGCAACTTTTCATCTGCTTGAAGGGTCTGATAAGCATAATGCCGCCGGGCAGATTCACTTATCAAGACCCGAGCCTGCTGGGTCAAATTTTCAACACGTAACCGGGTTTCTAGATCTGTAAGTTGGGAGATGGCGAACTGGCGCAATGTGGAAAGAATTTCATGCCAGCGAAGGAAAGCATCGCTGGCGCTGGAAGTCTGCTGCACTGTTTTTGTAAACTGGTTAAGAAATTTTCCGGAAGATTTGCCCTGACATTCGGCTAGGAAGGATTTTAACAAAGTGGGAAAAGCCTGCATTACCGGTTCGTCTGGCGGAGGGTGCAAGCCGGGATTATCTTCCCCAAAGACCTGGTTATTTAGCAAACGGATCTCATCGGTGAATGAATCTAGTTTTTCTGTGTGCGGGATGGCTTCCGCGTGGGTAATCAGCGGATCTGAGCAACCACAAGACTGGCGCACAACCATGCGAGTTGGCAAAATCACGCCCGAAGGAACCTGCTTTCCTTGCAACAAAGCAAGCACCATCATGGTGGCTTGATAGGCTTGTTCGTAAAAATGCAGCGGGGCAGTGGTCAATGGAGGTGTGATAAACAAGCCCTGGTCTTCCCCATTGAGACCGGCGATAGCCACATCATCTGGTACGTGAAGACCACCAGCTTGAAAAGTTTTCATCGCGCCTAACGCCATGTTATCGCTTGCAGCCACCAAAGCATCGAACTCCCATCCAAGCGCACGCTGCTCAAGAAGTACTTTCGCCCCCCGGACGCCGCCACTTTCTTTAAAATCACCCTGGTAGACCAGTTCCGGCTGAAGTGGGATATCGAACTCTTTTAGAACATCAAGATATGCTTGATAGCGGTCATTCGCTTCTTGGTGACTGGCCGGTCCGCGGATAAAAGCAATTTTGCGCCGCTGATGTACACTGATCAAATGGCTGACCACCTCGCGCATCCCATGATAATTGTCCGCTGTAACTCCAGGGATTCCTTCCAGGATAATCCCTGTGGTAACGATTGGCATGGGGTGAAACCTTTGAATAAACGATAAGGTTTCTTCCATGTCCATCCAGGGGTTGAGACCCCAGAATACCACCCCATCAACAGTATGAACATCTACCATGCGATAGATAATGTTCCGCTGCACTTCGAATTCAGCCGGGGAACGCATGGGCCGGCCCGGATAACAAATCAGGTTCACCCCGGCATCCCGCGCCGCAGCAGCAGCCCCGGACCAGATGGCGCGATTGTTTGGGTCAATGGCGCCCTGGGTCAAAAGAGCAAGGGTGATCCTTCTATTTTGTCCTTCATGATAGCCAGTTGTAGGAATGGTTGTTTGTTCTGTCATAGGATAGCCTGATGATCAATTGTAACTCAAAGGATTATTGGTTTGGTCGTTTGATTATTGTAAAAAATGGATACTAGCTGCTTGACATATTTAGCAGGGTTGCGATACACTGAAACCGGTTTCGGAAACCGGTTTCAGTGTATTTTATCAAAGGATGACTTTATGCCGCGCCCCACTATTCAAGATGTTGCCAAAGTTGCTGGAGTTTCAAAAGCCACTGTAAGTCGCGTATTGAGTGGAAACTATGAATACATGCGCGCAGATACACGTGCAAGGGTTGAACAGGCTGTGAGTAGTCTTGGATTTCGCCCCAGCAGCACTGCTCAAAGCCTTACATCAAAACGCACAAACACTGCGGCCATTTTAATTTCGGACATCGGGAACCCATTTTACCCGGATGTCATTCATGGGGTTGAAGAAATTGCTTTCAAAAACCAGTACGGCATATTTTTGTGCAACACCAATTACGATCTTGATCGTGGTCTGGCGTTTATTCGATCCCTAATTGATAAGCGCGTAGATGGTGTCATGCTTATGTCTAGCACGATGTCCGACGATTGGCTGGATGAGCTTGTTCAAAACGGGATTCCCGCAGTTGTTCTGGATTGGGAACCCAGTATATCCAGAAAGAGTGTCAGCACCATCCAGGTAGAGTATGGTCCGGGAATTCAAGAGGCTGTCAATCATCTTGTTACCTTGGGACACAAAAACATCGCTCACGTCAGTGGACCGCTATCTTGGCCAACATCTCGTACCCGTCGCGATGAATTTTTCAAAGCGCTAAAACTACATAATATTTCTTCAGATAATACGCCAGTCATCGAAGGCAACCTGCTGATGGATGGCGGTCGTCAGGCGGCTTTCACGTTAGCCGGTCTACCTGAAATGCCTACAGCTATTTTCGCGGCCAATGACCTGACTGCCATGGGTGTTATGACCGAACTGAAAGCGCAGGGCTTGCGCGTTCCGGAAGATGTTTCGGTTGTCGGCCTGGACGATATCTTTCTCGCCAGCCAAACTGATCCGCAGCTGACAACAGTTGCTCTGCCGCGCAGAAAAATTGGCGAATTGGCTATGAAAATGCTCTTGCAACTTTTCATAACCGGCAGTGATGCAGATGCCCTGCCGGTTAACGAAAAAGTAGACACATCGCTGGTTATTCGTTTGTCAACCGCAACAGCGCCACGCTGAAACCGAGGAGAAGTAAAATGACCATCACTCGCAAAGAACGTATGCAAAAGGCGCTTCGACACGAACAGGTTGACCGCCTACCAACCCAGGTCAACTTTACCGATGGTATGGGCCAGAAAATGGCAGGGCACTTTCAGGTCACCCCAAAAGACCTGCCGGCATTTTTGGGCAACCACATGGTTCGTGTCGATCTTAACACCCCTACGCATTTGAGCGAAGATGGCAAAGTGAAATTTGACTGGTGGGGAGTGGGTTTTGACACCCAGGAAGAGGGTTACTTTGCCGCAGTCAATCCGCTCAAAGACAACCCCGATCTAGATACCTACCCCTGGCCGGACCCAACTGACGTAAAACTCTTTGAGAAAGCCAAACAGGTGATGCAAGAAAAAGGAAGTGAATACTTTATTACCCCGAATTTTGGTTTTGCCTTGTTCGAGCGTGCCTGGACTTTGCGTGGTTTCGAGCAGTTTTTCATGGATATGGGAACCGACAGCGCTTATACCTGCGAATTGCTCGATCGCATCACAGATATCCAGTTGAAGCTAATTCATCAATATCTTGACCTGGGTATCGACGGCGGCTATTTTGGTGATGATTATGGTGCGCAGAAAGGCCTGCTTTTCTCTCCGGGAATGTGGCGAAAATATATCAAACCTCGTCTGGCAAAAATGTTTTCACTCTTTATGGAGCGCGGTATGCCAATTTTGATGCATTCGGATGGACAAATTCAAAAGATCTTGCCTGACCTTGTTGAAATTGGTCTGACCGCGTTGAATCCGGTGCAGCCGGAAGTATTGGAGCATGCCTGGTTGGTCGAAAACTTCAAGGGCAAACTGGCTTTTTATGGCGGCCTCTCGACGCAGACCGTCCTGCCTTATGGCAGCCCCGCAGAAGTCAGGCAGGCTGTTTCAACCTGCGTCAAAACCCTTGCGCCCGAAGGAACAGGCCTGGTAATTGCGCCATCACATCGAATGATGACCGACATTCCAATGGAAAATATTGCCGCAATGCTGGAAACATTTGGTATTTCAGGCTAATTTGAGGAGCTGCAATGCAATTAAACGATCGAAAAACCCTAATCAGCGACCAATTTCATCAGAGCTTTGGTAATCAGCCCGAAATTTGGGTGCGCGCGCCTGGTCGTGTTGACCTGATGGGCAGTCACACAGACTACAACATGGGCTACGTGATGACTATGACAGTCAGCCAGGATACCTGGATCGCTGCCCGGCATCGCTCTGACCGGCAAGTTTGCCTCCGTTCCATGAATCTTGACGGTCAAAGTTGCTTCAAATTGGACAATGTCCTTCACGACCCGGATGTGCCGTGGAGTAATTATGTACGCGGTGTTGCTAATGTGCTGCAAGAAAAAGGGCATATCCTGCAAGGCTTTGATGCGCTGATCCACAGCACAATACCGTTCGGGAGTGGCTTGAGCTCATCGGCGGCGCTTGAAATGGCCAGCGCTATTGTTATTCAGCAGGTCAGTGGTTTTACACTTAAACCGGTTCAAATGGCGCTTTACGGGCAGGAAGCCGAAAACAAGTTTGTGGGGGTAAATTCCGGCATCCTGGATCAATACAGTTCGGCTTTGGGAAAAGAAGGCTGCGCACTGAAGCTGGACTGCCGTCATTTAAGCAGTGAAACGGTTCAAATTCCAAAAGATGTGCGTGTCGTGATTTGCGATACCCGTGCAAAACGCAACCTAGTTGGCTCGGAATATGACGAACGCCGCAAACAATGTGAAGCCGGGGTAAGTTTCCTACAGCAGTTTTATCCAGAGGTTAACGCCCTGCGTGATGTAACCATGGATCAATTTTTAGCCTGCGAAGCGAAAATGCCCGAACTGGTTGCAAGACGCTGCCGCTTCATTATTGAAGAAAACCAGCGTGTTTTGGATCTAGTGGATGCATTCACAACAAGCAATCTGGATATGTTGAGGAACCTTTTTACTGCATCCTATGCCGGTGCGCGTGACTTCTTTGGAATTGGCGCGCCGGCCATGCAAGCGATGATTGAGGCCATCTTGAATGGCCCGGGTGTCATTTCAGGTCGGCAGGCGGGGGCAGGCTTTGGGGGTTGCATGGTTGCTCTGGTCAAGGCAGATCAGGTGGAAATATTTTCTGCTCAGGTGCAAAAACTTTATCAGGAAAAGACGGGAATAGCCCCGCGTATCTATACCACCGCTGCATCGGCAGGAGCCGGCCTGTTGAATTTCTAAACAATCAGCCGAAACTAATGCAGCCCATTCAATAAAAAGTCGAACAAGGTAAGGATGTTGGCAAGTAAAACATCCTTACCTTGAATCTATCCATCACACCCTATCCCTTCATATGCCTTGCATCCCCTTTGGCCGATACTACAGCGCCTTCGCCAGGAACGTGCGAATTGAAACAATCTGCCAAATTCGGCGTCTGTATATTCTCACTCCCCGCCAGATCCGCGATAGTCCTCGCCAGCTTCAAAATGCGGTGACATGGTGCTGCCCATACGCCCGCGCCGAAAGATTCAACTGGCTCATCGTGGCTCGGATCAAACCATCCTCGGTCTCATCCAGCTTGCAGAACTTTCTCACTTCGGCGATGCGCATGTCGGCGTTACAGACGACGTCCGTGACTTTGAAGCGATCGAGCTGACGCTGGAGAGTTTGTCGTAGTCGACACGCGTGGCTTCGATGTAAATATCGATGCGGTAAAAGCAGGGGGCAGGAGATTGCTTCTGATATTTGGCGGCGGTGGATGAGGCGCAGGTGCAGGGATTCATTCCTGCACCTGCGATAACAAATACCCATCAGAATCATTTAGTGAGTTCCGTCTATCTATTCAACGGATTAAGTATTGGCCGAACTAATTTGTTTTGCGCTAGATTTTGTAATCTATTTTCCGGAAAAGCCATTCTTCTCATCATCGTTTTTTTATTGTTAGTTCTTGATTCTTCGAATCTATTCACCGCCTGCTTACTAAACATCTCCTGCCCTCAGCACCCTCATAATATCACCATCAGACGGCTCCTCGCACTGAATGAACGCTGGCCGGATCAACACCGGCTTAATGATGTTATAGACATCCGCGTTATAACCCAGCTTCACCGTGGAATCGGTTTTCGGGATACTTGACAGGTAGCGCTTGTATTCGCGTTCACCATGCCTTTCTCTAATTTGCCCAGATTGCGGCAGGATCAGTCGCGATCCTTGGCATCCTTGGTCTGGAAGTCAAATAAGTATAGGTTTTTTAAATCCTATCGATTTTCTGAGCCAGTATTAGATGGCAGCAGGTCAAGTTGAATGCCCCACGTCTAATACTATGTAATTTGAACGATGAATTTTGAGTACCACCCTCTAACCACGCTTCGATTCTGGGAGCTACCCTCTCACGTTTCTATTAAAAGGACAGGCATCTACCATCAAAACGATGCGGAAGCATTTTCTTTAACATTTGGTGCAGGAAGTTTTGGCGTAAATTGATAAAAGATAGATAGGGCGCTTTGTGACCTTCAATTCGCAAGGCTCCTTGGGTTACGGAGCATATACTGGGATGACAATTTCCCGGTCTGTACACGTCACCATGTGCGTGGTGGCGCCCATGCACATGGCACAATGTACACGCTTTCCTCCACCGTTTTTAGTACGTTAGCGCTAAAGTACCGTGTCCCACATTTTGTACATACCCCCGCTGGGACATTTTCGATGAGTACGTATTGACCTTTGATCTTACGGGTCAGGGTGACGCGTTTTTCGGCGATCTCTCCGCTCCAATTTTCACAGGTTTTGCCTTGTCAGAAGTTTGGAGTTTCCATAAGGTCCTGGGTTATTCCTCATACACTTTCAGAAAATCTTCGCGGGATATACCGGTTTAGGAGAGAATTGTGCGAAGG
>CAZHWV010000034.1:0-9280 GCA_964536185.1 uncultured Anaerolinea sp.
CCTTGGTTGATTTTCATGGTTCTCCCTTTCCTAATCCTTCATGGCTCGATGGGGATAGCTCTTCGCAATGCATACTGAGTTATCGCCTCTCAGCTAGTAAAATTATCATCTGCAACTTTCTTACGAAACCTGCGTATATTTTAGCAGAACGATCGACAGGAGCAACCGTGAACGAAGAGATGGCCTGGATTATTCAGGCTCAACAAGGGAACGATGAGGCCTTTGCCCGGCTGGTGGAGCACTACCAGACCCCAGTTTTTAATATGTGCTACCGGATGCTGGGCGAGCCCGAGTCTGCTGAAGATGCTGCACAGGAGAGTTTTCTGCGCGCGTACCAGAACCTTACACGCTATGACCGCCAGCGGCCTTTTGCAACCTGGCTGCTTTCCATTGCGGCGCACTATTGTATTGACCGTTTGCGCAAGAGGCGCTTCACGATCTTTTCCCTCGATGCGGAACGCGACGACGATGACGCCCCAATGGAGCTGCCTGATGTTGGCGCTCTTAATCCTGAACATGAAACTGTGCGTCATGAGGAGCAGGAGCAGATCCAGACCGCGCTCAAGGGCCTGGATGCCACCGATCGAGCGGCTGTTATCCTGCGTTATTGGTACGACTTCTCGGAAATCGAAATTGCCGAGAGCCTGAAACTCACTGTCAGTGCGGTCAAAAGCCGCTTGCATCGTGCACGGAAGTCTGTTGCCCGGCTTTTGCTGGCCGACTCTCCTGAAGCTCGCGTAGAAAGGACACCATATGGATCACCGGCCTTATGAAGATTGGCTGCTCGACGATGAACGCTTGACCCCCCAACAAGATCGGGACCTGCGCCTTCATCTGCGAAACTGCCCGGCATGTAACGCGCTGGAGCGCGCAAACTTGAGTTTGCGTTCGTCTGCGGTAATTGCCCCGGCAGAAGGCTTTCGCCTGCGCTTCCAGGTACGCCTGGCAGCGCAGAGCAAGCTGCAGCGCCGGCGGAGCCTGATCGGACTGTCCCTTCTGGCGGTCGTTGGCATGGGCGGCCTTTTCTGGCTGCTCTCTCCCTATTTGCCATATCTGGCGCTGCCCCCGGCTCAGTTGGCTAGCCTGTGGATCAGCAACCTGGTCTATCTTGCGCTAACCGCGCGGGCCTTGAGCGCCCTTGGCAATACTTTTCTCAACGTTCTGGGCTCCTTAGTCCCTGCCTATGTTTGGGTGCTTTCAATCCCTCTCTTGGCTGGTCTGGGCTTCCTGTGGACAGTTTCATTTCGCAGGATCGGAAAAACTGCGCAGTCAGCCGCGTAGGCGATTTCCCGGGCGATTTCCGGGATGATGTACTTGGCAAATCGAGGAGATTATGATGAAAATTGCAGGAAAGTTTTTTGTGATCAGCTTGTTGCTGGCATTGATGATCTTGCCGCTGCAAACCGTCCAGGCCAAAGGCCTGGCTGAAGGGCCGATCTTTGGCAGTAATTTTACCCTTAAGAGTGGTGAAACGCTCAATGAAGACCTGGTTGTATTTGGCGGGTCAGTGTCCATTGAAAAGGACGCCAGTGTTAATGGCGCTATTGTTTTGTTTGGCGGAAGCCTTACCCTGGATGGCGAAGTAAGTAAAGATGTGGTTGTTATGGGCGGGGCAGTCAAGCTTGGGGCTGGAACCCATATTCGTGGCAACCTGGTCACTTTCGGCGCGCCAGTCGTCCGCGATGCAGGCGCCAGGGTCGATGGGGATGTGCTCAATAACCCAACGCGTCCAGTTGCGCCGTTTGTACCGGACGTCCCCGATGTTCCCAACTTTCCTCAAACCCCTACCAACCCGACCAATCCTTTCTGGAACGCACTGGGTGTGCTTGGGCAGTCCATTATGCTGGCCCTGCTGGCCGTGTTGATCGCCATGTTCCTGCCCCTGCACATGCGCCGTGTGGCAGATGGCGTGGTGGCGCAGCCCTTAATGGCCTTTGGCATGGGCTTGCTTACCCTGATCATGTTCATTGTCGTCATCGTGGCCCTGGCGCTGTTCAGCGTGTTTATCATCACCTTGTTTGTGACTATCCCGTTGATCGTGATCATCTCGATCGTGTTTTCAGCGGCGGGTGTGCTCGGCTGGTTGGCCATGGGAATGGAAGTAGGCGTGCGTATTTCGCAAATGTTCAAGAGCGAATGGCCGCTGCCATTGGCTGCCGGGTTGGGTGTCTTCCTATTGAACCTGGTCGCCCAGGGAGTTGGTTTCATTCCCTGCATCGGCGGCATGATCTCTGGAATTGTGGGTTTTGTTGGTCTTGGTGCGGTTTTCATGACTCGCTTTGGAACGCGCGCCCCCACGTCGGTAGTGGTACCCGCTGTCGTCCAGCCCGTTCCGCCCGCTCCAGAAAGTTAAGTTCGGGTCCCTGTCCCCCGTTCTTGCTCCCGCCCATTTTTTTGGGTGGGAGTTTTTTCTATACGGCTGCTTGTCCAGCTTTCCGTTCTACCTGGGTGTTATAATTCTAATCTGAGCAACCTGCCGTTTTGTTAATGGAGATATTTTGAATAAAAATCCTTATGATACCCCGATCCATCCCGACCCTATTCCTATGGTGCGCGTTTCTGGCACCCATCGCGAAATGGGCCGCCAGATTGGCGAAGCGCGACGCGATAATGTACGCCGCAGTGTGGCTAACGCCCGTAAACTGCTCGCCGATGCTTACGAGGAGTTGGAATTAACCTGGGAAGGCGCACAAATCCAGGCGCGCAAGTATCTGCCATTTGCCCAGGAACGTTATCCGCAGTATGTGGAGGAAATGGCCGGGATTGCCGAGGGTGCGAACGTGCCCTTTGAGGAAATCTCGGTTTTGAACGCGATGGAAGCGGTCACCATGGATGCCCTGCACCTGATCAGCTGTACCAGCATGGCGGTCAATGATGCGCACACCGCGGATGGGCATGTCCTGGCCGCGCACAACGAAGATTGGATCCCTGAAGACGAAGACGACGTATTTATTGTCCATGCCAAACCCATCGAAGAGCCACCTTTCCTGGCGATGACTTACGGTGGGCTGCTCCCGAATGTGGGCTTTAATGCCTATGGCATTGCCCAGCTGATTGACTCGGTTCACCCGGATGACTCGCGCATCGGTATTCCACGCCTGGTGGTCTCGCGCGCGGTGCTGGCGGCCAAGACGCCCTCCGCTGCGATTAAGCGCGCAGTGGTCTCACATCGCGCGGCAGGATACAATCATATTATTGCCCATGACAGCGGCGAAATTTATTCGGTCGAGGTTTCTGCGCGTCGCTTCGATGTCTTGTATGCGCTCGATGGTTACATGGTGCATGCCAATCAATACCTTTCGCCGCACATGCAGGAAATTGAGTATGAACCTGAGCAGTTGATCCCTTCGCGGGTGCAGTATTACCGCGCTCTGCGGCTGCTACGCAAGACGGAGAAGCACACCATTAAGACCCTGCAAAACATTCAGAAAGATCATGTCGATTTTCCCAATTCGATTTGCAATCATGCCATTGATGGCCGGGAACTGGATCGCGAGAAAACCATTAATGCGCTGGTCATCGACTTAACAACTCGCGAGATGCATATCGCTTGGGGCAACCCCTGCCAGAATCAATACCACACCTTTCACCTGGATGAATAATCCTGGAAGGTGGCGCGGTTTACCGGTACAATCTGTTTTGGCGGATGTAATCGAAGACCCCGGAAGGTAGATAAAAACGGTAGTGCCCTGCGCTGGCGATCCGTTGGCGAATGAACGAGGAGGAGATTTCCAACTGCGGGGTTTCGAAGAAGCGCAGCTTGTTCTTTAAGCCTGGCAGGGCTTTTTCCAGGATTGCCAGATCAATCTCATCACCCGGGCGACGCATGACAGCGAAAGTATGCACAGCGGTGACCAATTCATCTATGCGGCTCCAGGTGGGCAGATCGCGAAGTGAATCGCCGCCGATGAGCAGAACCAGGCGCGCGCTCGGATTACGATTTTGTATCAGGTCGATGCTGTCAACACTGTAATGCGGACCTGGGCGCTCAGCTTCGATGGTCGATAGTTCAAACCCGGGTGTATCGCCAATGGTGCGTTTGACCATTTCAACCCGGTGGTGTAGGGCTGTGATTGGTTGTTCGGGCTTGTGCGGTGGTTGGGGAGTTAATAGCCAAAGCAGGCGCGTAAGTTGTAACTGGTTGAGAGCTTCGGCGGCCAGGATCAGGTGCCCAAGATGTGGGGGGTCAAAGGTGCCGCCAAAAATACCAAGTGAGTCTGCCATATCAAAAGTATACCCGATTCTTTACCTGCGCCTACTTGAAAATCTCCAAGATCGGAGGTTTCGCATGCCTGATTGCCAATGAGGCATAAAAAGATCAGGGAATGTCCTTTTTCGGACATTCCCTGATCTTCATAAAGAAGCGGCTTACTAGCTCCATGCGGAAACTATTTAAATATAAAATTCTCGCTTTTCAATTTCCGATCGATTTCGTCCATCAGGGCATCGATCTGATTGGCAATTGCATCCGAATCTGGTGGCGGGTCGAAATATACTTGCGCGGATGTGGCGGATGGTTCTAGGCTCGGGGTGACCACTGCCGTGGGTGGTGGCAGGCTGGCGGTGGCGCTTGGCAGGGCTTCCACTCTCACCTGGGGCAGCGGCTTTGCAGCATCTCCCTGTCCCTGGCCAGAGGTGTTGTCTGTGGAACAACCAGCAGATAAAAGTGCGGCCAGCGCGACGAAGACCCATAACATCGATTTTTTATTCACACAAATCCTTGACAGTGCAATTTAGGGTTTAGGCGTCCGCGTAGGTTGTAAGGGCATGCCGTGGATGCGGCTCGCGCGCCAATTCACAAAGCCTTTGCGCAGAGCAGCCATGGCACTCGTCAGCCTGAAATTCGCATCTTTGAGAAAGGAGCGGCCATCCAATAATGACGCGCCAGCGGCCAGGCGGTCTCTTACGCCAGCATTACTCCATCCGGCCAGTGAGAAGATAACCTCAGTTGCGCGGGTATGGATCTGATAACTGGCGGTCAGTTCTGAGTCATAGATAGCCAGAGCGTCCTGCAGGATGGTTACATTTTTGCCTTGGGCGGCTTCCGCATCGATCAAATCCTGAAAAGCGCCGGAGAGTTTTTTGGCCTGGTTGAATAAATCTACTTGATCATAGACCCAACCGGCCTCTTTTTGATGCATGCGAATGAGTGTTTCGTTGGGCAGTTTTCCCAGGCCCGGGATAGGTGTGAGCGGACCGGTACCTTCGGCATAAACCGCGGGGACGACCGCCAGAATTACAGCGAGGGCGATCAGAAGGCTGACGGTTCTGACAATAAACTTCTGCGAGGGCAGGTATTTTTTCATTTTGAGCTTCCTCCGATTACAACTTGTTATGTTAGTCCTACTTTTTAATGCATTGAAAACATGCCTATTTATACCATAGGTAAACCAGATTGTGAATTTATGCATTGAAAAAGGCGGCCAAGGATCCAGGCCGCCTTTTTAGTTATTCCTTTTCAGCTTTTTTGGGCTTTGTTTTGACGGGTGTTTTTTTTGGTTTTACCACGGCTTTCTTTTCGCTGGCGGTTTTTTTCTTAGCTGGTTTCCTGACTTTCTTGGGAGTTTCGGCAGGTGCTTCAGGCATTTCAGCCACCAGCTTGGGAGCAAACAATTCATCCCAGCGGGCTTGTATGGCCCAATAGCCTGTGCCGTTCAGCGACTCGCTGACCGCTTTCCACTTTCCATCTTCATCAGGAACTTCGCGGAAATCAATAAAAGCGTGACACTTATAAGCGCCCATTTCAACGTAAAAACCATTTTCCAACAGGTTTCGGCTTGGTCGGATGAAATCCAGCCCACTATTCACATCGTGGAAAATGAGGTAATCATTCTCGCCACCGCGAAGATTAAGACCTTCAGCCAGGGTTTTCTGGTACATTTGGCCGCTGGCTTTATCGATGGCGACCACGGAAGTTTTGATCCAACCACTTGCTTCGGCAAACTTGTTATGGTAGACGATCAAAGCGCGTTCGCTACCGGAACCATTGGAATAGGCAAAAATATCCTCGTTGACGCTGCCCTCTGGAGAGAACACGTCATACAGCAAAAAATGATCCATTTCAGCAAACAGGTAGCGCCGGCGGATGAGTGGGAAGATAACGCGATCGTGGTGTTCCATGAGACCAGCGTCTGGATTTTCGTCCCAATACGCACGCCGGTACTCCATGCCGTATTTTTCGCGGAAGCCTTCAATTTGGCCGTGACCGATCATGGGTAATCCAGGCAGGGTTGTCAGCAGTGTAGCGACGCCGAAATATTTATCGCCATCCCCAAACTGCTCGATGGCCGTCTTTTCATCTGGGTTGTTCATAAAGTTGACAAAGCGTTTGAGCACCTGCGGGTCGAATTCGAGGGTATTTTTCATGACCTCGCGGTACTTGGCGTTATCCTCGTTGCGCAGCATGTGCATGAAGGCCGAATTATAGACACGGTGCATGCCCAGTGTGCGCACAAAATAACCTTCCATCATCCAGAAAGCCTCTGCCAGCAGTAGGGTATCAGGCACTTCGGCTGCCACCCGATCGACCACTTCGCGCCAGAATTCTTCGGGGATGGCCTGGTCAAACTGTTCGCGGCTCATACCGTGTTCTGAACGAGAGGGGATGGCCCCGCCTGAGCCCGGTTCGGGAAACCACAGGCGCTGGATGTGTTTCTTGGCCAGGGTCATGGCCGCATCAAAGCGGATGATGGGGAAGTTGCGCGCCACGTGCAAAATGGTCTGGATGACGGCCTCGCGAACTTCAGCCTTGAGGTAATCCAGCTGGGCGGTATCGTTCCAGGCCATCGAAGTGCCATCGTTGCCATGGTATATGTAGCGCACATCCCCTGTCCAGCGATCAGCCCGCTTGAAGACCACTGCAGCGTCAGTTTTGTCGTAGTAATGATCTTCAAGGAAAATACCCACGCGTTTATCGTTCGACAGATCGCTGCCGTTAAAGGAGTATCCAGGATAAGGAGGGTAGGGCAGGTTCAAGAACCATTCGGGATGCTGTAACACCCAGGTCGAGTCAATACCCATGTGATTGGGAACCATGTCGGCCGATAGGCGGATGCCGCGCTGCCAGGCGCGCCAGCGCAGGTTTTCGAGTGCGCTCCAGCCGCCCAGGTCGCCAGCAATTTGATAATCCATCAATGAGTATGCCGAAGCCACTGCTTCAGGGTTACCCATCATCTTTTTGATAGTTTCGGAGGCCACGCTGCGTTCCCACAAGCCGATCAGCCACAAACCAGTGATGCCAGCCTTGGCCAGCTTATCGAGCTCCTCATCGGGGATGGCGTCAAGAGTGCGGATCTCGCGCCTGTACACTTTTGAGAGTTGGTCGAGCCAGACATATGAATTTTTGGCGATGAGCACCAGGCGCGGCATCCAGTCTTTATCCAGGCTGAAGCGCTCGAATTCGGCATAATCTTGCCCGCCAAAACTGAGTACGGGTACTTCGCCAGCGAAGCCGCCTGCGAAATTGCCGCGCGTGGCTTCCTCCCGGACGAAATCCATGCCACGCAGTAGCCGTAGAACAAATGCTTCACCGAGCATGCCACTCCATTGCTTGAGCAAGAATTGGAGTTGGCCTTCGAGTGAGTAAGGTGATGCAATCGCCGGCGCTCTCAACACACGGATCAGCGTTTCGGTGGGACCCTGACCGGCGAAGCCTGGCTCGCCGCTGAAAAAATCGGACAAACCCTTAACCACTGTCTCATACCCCGCTGGTTTAAGCGCAGCATCATCAAATAATTCCTTATAGGGTTGGACGGCGGGATTCAGATTGGTAACATGGAGCAGAAGCATCTCTTCGAGGGTGGATTGGCGGTTGGGCCTGCCGCTTGAATAAGCGTTCAGGAAATCTGCCGCCCAGACCTGTTTCTGGTAGACTGCCACAGGCGGAAATTCATCCAGGAATTTGAGTTGGGCTTGTTCAAACTTCACCTTGCCAAGGCTGTTTTCCATCCTGGTAACAGCGCGAGTCAAGACACCGGGGTTCTGTATTTCAAATTGCCGGATAACAATATGCATTATCTCGTCGATCAGGCCCATGGCATTGATATCAGAAGCAGGGACAGGCGCGCCGCGAACTTCGCTCATTTGCAGAGCAAACCGGCGTGCAGCTGAAAAATCAGCCACGATTACCCGGCCGTCGCTCGAAAACAAAGCTGCGTCAAACCGATATGTGTCCCGAGCTTTTCGCGAGACATGAAATTCAAAAGGGTGATTCAGCACGTTGACAGACTCCTTGTCCAGAGATGCAATTGCTCGCTTAACTATACACGATTGAGAGAAATGTGTGTAATCGATTTCGAGTATACTTGTTGTTGATGAGCGCGAACAGTGTTTTGAATGGTCAGTTAATCCTGAATGTGCTGATATGCCTGGGCTATTTACTCATCATCGCCTTGGCGGCGCGACGGATCAAGGGGCTAGCCTCACCAGCCTTCTGGTTGGTGGGCTATGCTTGCCTGGCATTTTGTACAGGATTGGCACGCTTGGGGGTGGGTGGGGGCTTCTTGCCAGGGAAGATATTGGATGGGCAATTCCAACTGGAAGAGTATAGTTCAATTTTGTTGCTTCTTTTACTGGTTCAATGTTTAGCTCTTTTCCTGGGCAAGGAATTCCGACCGTTTGTTTTTTTTGGGGGGCTGGCTCTCTCAATTGGACTGATAGCTACAGGTAATCGGTTACTTTTTTTCCTGGCAGGATTGGCAGTTACCACGCTGGCTTTTGTATTGCTGTTTCGGGCTCTGGCGCAAACCCGTCAGCATTTGCACCGTAACCGCTTGTTTTATTGGATACCTGTATTGATTTTGGCAACCGGGAATGAATTGAGTATTTTCTTCCGCGAAGGCTTGTTTGCCAATTTCCTGCGCCTTTGTTTGACATTGATCCTGGCTTTTCTTGTATTACGCCATCATGTCCCGGATGTGCGCGAATTTGTCAGGCAGTTTTGTATACACCTTGGGTCAATCCTGCTGAGCGTGGTGATCTATATTGTTGGGCTTGCCCTGATGGCCAGGTTTTTCAGGAACTTGCCTGATTATGATCCTGTGTTTACCGGGATTGTATTGGCAGCCATCACCTTAATATTGTACACCCCAATTTTGGGATTCGCGCGTAAGCTGGTTAACCGGCAGTTCAGTCTTCACAGCTATGACTCTTCCTTGATTTTGCGTACCTACAATGCAAGCATCAGCAATATTCTTGACCTGGATAAGCTGGCAGGTATAGCGATTGCGACCATTGGGCAGGTTCTGAAAATTGAGAAGGGCTTTTTGTTACTGGTCGACCC
>CAZHWV010000034.1:9290-32296 GCA_964536185.1 uncultured Anaerolinea sp.
GGAAATCGGCCCAGAGGAGCGCAAGGTTTTTCGCTTGAGCGGCGCGCGCGGAATGGGGGTGTTCCCAGGTCAAGATGGTGTTTTCGATGCTGAAAGCTCAATTGTGCGCTTCCTTCTTGAGCAAAGCGCTCCGTTGTTGCAGTATGACCTTGATTTTGATCCCCGATTTTTAGATGCACCGCATTCCGAGCGCAAATGGTTGCGCGAGCTGGCAATGGATATTTATGTGCCAATATTTGCTAATGGCGAATGGATCGGCCTCCTGACGCTTGGCCCTAAACCGGGGAATCGCTATACTGGAGAAGACATGAACCTGTTGGTCACGATTGCCAGCCAGACAGGGGTCGGCCTAGAAAATGCGCGCCTGGTGGAGAATCTGAAACGTCTCAACGACCAGGTGCGCGAGGCTTATGTTTCGCTTGACGAAGCGAGTCGTAAACTGGCCAATCTGGAAAAAACCAAGTCGAATTTTATCAGTATTGCTTCGCACGAATTACGTACCCCTCTGACGGTGGCCCGTGGTTATACCGAAATGCTGCTGGAAGATGAAACCCTGGCTGAAGACCAGCATGTGTTGGTCATCGGAATTTACAAGAGTCTCTTGCGCCAGCATGAGATCATGGATTCGCTGTTTGACATCGTCCTATTAGATAGTCGCTTATTGGAACTACAAAGAGCGGATTTGTTGATTTCCGAGATCATTGGGTCAGTAGCGCGGGAACTATCCAAATCGGCCGGTGAGCGCAACCAGGAAATTGTTCTCGACCTGCCGCAGTTGCCATCGATTAATGCGGATCCTCATTCTCTGCGCAAGCTGTTCCATTGCCTGATGATCAATGCCATAAAATTTACCCCGAATAACGGCAAAATCAGGGTTACCGGTGGGCAATTGCCGCCCAATAACCACGATTTGCCCGAAGGTGGGGTGGAGATTGTGATCAGTGATACCGGGGTAGGGGTTGACAGGGATTACCAGGAAATCATCTTCACCAAATTTTCCCAGCCAGGTGAATTGTTGAACCTGCATTCGACCGGTAAGACAAAATTTACAGGGTCGGGGGTTGGCTTGGGACTGGCCCTTGCCCGTGGAGTTGTTGACGCACATGGCGGCCGGATCTGGGTGGAAAGCCCGGGTTATGACAAGGAAAAATGCCCAGGCAGTGATTTTCACGTGGTTTTACCACTGCGCTCGCAGGGTGAAAGCCAGACCATTCGCATGAGCAGTTCGGTTAAGCAGAAGTTGACTTGAAGTCACGGGTGGATCGTAAGTCCCCCAAACAAAAGCTGCATTTCTGCAAAAAGGTCAATTTTCCTCAGCGTGTGCAGAAAGCTCAAAATTCTTGGAGGGTAAAGCATTGGAATTTACGCGCTATGAACTTTTTGAACTCCTCAAGCGGCCAGGCCCGTTGTGGCTGGTAAAGGCTGACTTAAGCGGCGCTAACTTGACTGTGGCCAAACTGAACGAGGCCAACCTGAGTAAGGCCAACCTGATCAAGGCTAATTTGAGCGGGGCGAACCTGACCAAGGCTGCCCTGATTGGCGCTGATCTGAGCGGGGCTGACCTTAGCGGGGCAAACCTGAATAAGGCGAACCTGAGCGAGGCTGAATTGAGTAGGGCTGACCTGACTGGCGCTCGCTTGAACAGAGCTAAATTAATTGGGGCGGACCTGAGCAAAGCTTCCTTGATCGGGGCGGACCTGGGCAATGCTGATCTAAGCGTGGCTACCCTGAGCGGCGCTGATCTGAGCGGGGCGAACCTGAACAAGGCTTTCTTGACTGGAGCCAATCTGAGCGCTGCCTCTCTGTGCGCTGCTCACCTGTGCGGGACTCATTTGACTGGTGCTGACCTGGCTGGGGCTGATTTAAGTGGCGCGGACTTGAGCGGGGCCAATCTGCAAATCGCAAACCTGGGTGCGGCTAATTTGAGCGAGGCCAACCTGAGCGAGGCAAAACTGATCGGGGTTTGCCTGATTCACGCGAACATGACCAAGTCCGATCTGAGAAAGGCAGATCTGCAATCGGCAGATTTGCACCTGGCCGACCTGCGCGAGGCCGACTTGCGAGGGGTTAACTTGAGCAGGGCTACCTTAAGTGAAGCTGACTTGCGTTTGGCGAATTTTAGCGGGGCGGACCTGAGCATGGCAAACCTGAGCTGCGCAAAATTGAGCGTGGCGAACCTTTGCCAGGCGAACTTGACTAAAGCTATCCTGATTGGCGCTGACCTGATCGGAGCGAACCTGCTATCGGCGAACCTGAGCGAGGCTGACTTGAGCGTGGCGAATCTGAGCAAAGCCAAACTGGGCGGGGTTCACCTGACTGGAGCTAACCTGACCAAGGCGAATTTGAGCGGGGCGGACCTGAGCAAGGCGGATCTGATCGAGGCGAACCTGCAATCGGCTAACCTGAGCAAGGCTGATCTGACCGAGACCATTCTGGTTGGGGCTAATCTGAATGAAACCATTCTGGTTGCGGCCAACCTGAACGGGGCTAAACTGGCCGGGGCTGTCTTGCGCAATGCCGACCTGCGCGATGCTATCTTGAGCAAGGCCGATTTGATCGGGGCAGATCTGGTCGGGGCTAAATTGCAAGGTGTCAACACGAGCGGCGCCATTTACAATAAAGACACAAAATGGCCAGATGGTTTTGATCCTTTGGCTGCCGGGGCAGTCAAAGTGGGTTTGTAAAATCAAATTGAGCGAATTGGATCAGGTAAAAATTTATCGGCTTGTTTTCAGTTTATTTATCTATCGGGAGGATTGTCATGATTATTCGCGCTTCTAAGGGACTTACTTTTGAGGATGTTTTGCTTCTGCCTCGGCGTTCGTCGATCAGTTCACGTAAGCAGGTGGATACTTCCACGCGTCTGACTGAAAATATCCGCATCAATATCCCGGTGATCAGTGCAAATATGGACACGGTTACCGAAACCGCTATGGCCATTTCGATGGCAAAAGCTGGAGGGATTGGGATCATTCATCGTTTTATGCCAATCGAAACACATGTGAAACAAATAAAGCTGGTCAAGCGCGCCCAGGCGGTAATGGTGGAAAATCCTTATTGCATCGATCTGGAGGCAAGTGTCGAGCAAGCCCGCGAAACCATGCGCGAGAACAAGGTTGGTGGTCTGGTCGTTATCGATGGTTCTGGGAAGGTAATGGGCATCGTTACCACGCGTGATCTCAACCTTACGCCACCTGATCGCGTTCTGGTCAGGCAGGTAATGACTGGTCAGGAGCGACTGGTGACCGTCAGTCCAAATGTGTCTCTTGAAGAAGCGCAAAGATTGCTCTACGAACACAGGATTGAAAAACTGCCCGTAGTAAATTCGGATGGAATTCTTAAGGGATTGATTACCGCTCAAGATGTGCTCAAGCCAGTCCGCAATCGGTTGGCCGCCTTAGATGAAAAAGGCCGCTTGCGCGTTGGCGGGGCAATTGGCGTGACCCATGGTGAAATGGAACGCGCTGCAGCCTTACTGGAGGCGGGGGCAGATTTGCTCGTACTCGATATTGCCCATGGCCATGCTGATCATTGTATAAATATGGTTCGCGAGCTGCGCAGAAGATTCCCGGATGCAGAAATCGTAGCCGGGAACGTCGCCACCCGAGAAGGAGCCTGCGAACTGGCCGAAGCCGGTGCCAGCGCAATCAAAGTGGGTATTGGCCCGGGGTCAATTTGCACCACCAGGATCGTAACCGGTTTTGGGGTGCCACAGTTGACTGCGATTATCGACAGCGCCAAGGGAGTGCGCGATTCAGGTCGAGACATCCCGCTCATTGCCGATGGTGGCATTCAGAAAGCCGGTGACCTGGTCAAAGCGCTTGCCGCTGGGGCAGAGACGGTAATGATCGGAAGCATGTTTGCTGGAACGGAAGAAGCACCAGGCATCCCAGTTATTCGCGACGGGCAAAAGGTTAAGGTAATTCGTGGAATGGCATCCTTGGCGGCCACAATAGACCGTCGGACTGTCGAGCGAGGTCATGATGAGAGCGCTGAAGACCAGGAAGATTGGATGAAGGTGATCCCTGAAGGGGTGGAGGCGGTGGTCCCTTATCGCGGGAATGTTGGCGAGGTAACCCACCAGTTAGTGGGTGGTCTGCGCTCTGGTTTAAGTTATGGGGGGGCGCGTAATATTCGCGAACTTCAGGAAACAGCTGAATTCATCGAAATCACTCCGGCAGGTGTTCGCGAAAGTGCTTCACATGACGTGAAGCGCTTGTAGACTCGAGCATCCTTGAGACAACCTCGAGAAAACTACCGCTTGAATATACTAGAAAAATATCATAAATATTGACATTTTTGCTCCAATTTGCTATAATGCGTCTCAATCAAAAGCACCGCTTTTCAGGCGTTAAAGAACCTTGCAAGGAGCGAATATGTCCGAATTGGTTATCAAAGATCTACAGGTTAGCATCGAAGGCAAGGAAATTCTTAAAGGGTTTAACCTGACGATCAAGCAGGGTGAAGTGCATGCAATCATGGGGCCAAACGGGACTGGCAAATCCACCCTGGCTTATACCTTGATGGGCCACCCAAGCTATACTGTTACGGCTGGTGAAGTGTGGTTTAAGGGCCAAAACCTCCTGGATATGGAACCGGACGAACGCTCACGCGCAGGCATTTTCTTGGCCTTTCAATACCCTGTATCGATCCCTGGTGTGACGGTTGCTAATTTTTTACGAACCGCGGTTAATTCCCGCCGTCATGCGCTAAACCCTGAAGATAAAGGCGTGCCCATTCCTGAGTTTCGTAAGATGCTTAAGGAAAAAATGGAACTGCTCAAAATGGATTACTCCTTTGCCGGGCGTTACTTGAATGATGGCTTTTCTGGTGGAGAGAAAAAACGCGCTGAGATTTTGCAAATGGCAACCCTCAAACCAGAAATTGCCATCCTGGATGAAACCGATTCTGGTCTGGACATCGATGCCTTGCGCATCGTTTCTGAGGGTGTAAATGCTTTAAGCGGCCCGGAGTTAGGCGTGTTGGTTATCACGCATTATCAGCGATTACTGAATTATATAAAACCGAATTATGTGCATATCATGATGGGTGGTCGAATCGTGGAAAGTGGTGGTCCGGAATTGGCTTTGCACCTTGAAGAGGCAGGTTACGATTGGGTGCGCGAAAAATACGAGGAATCTGCCGTGTAATTCTTAGTTTGGCGAAATTTTCGAAATCATACGCAGCGCCTTAGTTTCCAAAGAGAATGCCAAAGAAATCAGTGAAAATCTGCTTAATCAGATTTATCCGCATTCCAGAAAACAGGAAATGATAGAACCTGAGCAGTAGTTTTAGTTTTACTATTGGTGAAAAATGAGCGAAGACGTAAAAATCCTTAATGATATCAGTGATTATAAATATGGTTTTCACGATCGCGACGATAATTATGTATTTAAATCGCAACGTGGTTTGAGTCGAGAAGTGGTTATCAATATTTCGCGTATGAAGGCCGAGCCGGAATGGATGTTGGCCTTTCGCCTGAAGGCGTTGGAACATTATTTAAGTCGCCCCATGCCAAATTGGGGACCAATGCTGAATGAATTGAATTTAGAAGAAATTTTTTACTATGTGAAGCCGACAGAAAAAAGTGAAAAATCTTGGGATGATGTCCCCGATGATATCAAGCGGACTTTTGATAAGCTGGGTATTCCCGAAGCGGAACGGAAGTTTTTGGCTGGTGTCGGCGCGCAGTATGAATCCGAGATGGTCTATCATTCGGTTTTGGAACACCTCGAAAAACAAGGCGTCATTTTCCTGTCGATTGAAGACGGTCTGCGCAAATATCCGGATCTATTTCAAGAATATTTTGGCAAGGTTGTCCCGATCGAAGATAATAAATTTGCAGCCTTGAACAGCGCAGTCTGGTCAGGCGGCTCATTTGTATATGTCCCCAAAGGTGTCAAGGTCGATTTACCGTTGCAGGCTTATTTCCGCCTGAATACAGCTAATGTCGGCCAATTTGAGCGCACCCTGATTATCGTCGACGAAGGTGCTCAGGTACATTATGTGGAAGGCTGTACCGCGCCACAATACACGACAAACTCATTTCACAGTGGGGTAATCGAAATCATTGTCAAGAAAGGTGCGCGCTCACGCTACTCAACCATTCAAAACTGGTCTACCAACGTTTTCAATCTTGTTACGCAACGCGCCCAGGTCTTCGAAAATGCTACCCACGAGTGGGTGGATGCTAACCTTGGCTCTAAGTTGACCATGAAGTACCCTTCCTGTTACTTGATGGAACCCGGGGCGCACGGCGAGATGCTTTCTATGGCTTTCGCCGGGCCAGGCCAGGTTCAAGACGCTGGCACCAAAATGGTGCATTTTGCCCCGCATACTACCAGCAAAGTGGTCTCCAAGTCAATTTCAAAAGGCGGCGGACGGGCTTCATTTCGAGGGTTGCTCAAAGTTTACAAAGGGGCAAAAGGCGCCAAGTCGAGCGTTGTTTGTGATGCGCTATTGCTTGACCCCCAATCCCGCTCGGATACTTATCCCACTATCGAAATTGACGAAAATGATGTGACCATTGGGCATGAAGCCTCTGTATCCAAAGTTGGCGAAGAGCAATTGTTTTACCTGATGAGTCGCGGTCTCAGTGAAGAGCAAGCTACCACAATGGTGGTTTCGGGTTTCATTGAACCTTTAGTGAAGGAACTGCCGATGGAATACGCTGTTGAGATGAATCGCCTGATCCAGCTTCAAATGGAAGGGTCGATCGGCTAATATGGAAGCGAAACCCAAAGTTCAAGTTGTATCTCGTTCCCGTCGTCAGGATGTTGGCGAGCAGCAGTTTTCTTTCAGCGAGGGGCAAATCCCGGTGGGCGCACTGAATGAATACCGCAAACGAGCCTGGCAATCTTACCAACGGCAAGGGATTCCCGTTACCAAAGACGAAGCCTGGCGGCGTACTGATTTGCGCGCCCTGCCAGTGGATGTGTTTCGTTTACCGGCAGAAAATGCATTCAAAGAGCTGGCGGTGGTTCCAGAGTATTTGCTTAAACCCCTGGTAGCTGATCAACATGGTGGTCAAATTGTCCTTGTTCCTGGCGGTGCGCAAATTGACCTGGATGAAAAAATAAGCCGGCAAGGTGTAATTTTTACCGACCTTAAAACCGCGGAACAAAAGTACCCTGATCTATTGGCAAAAATGGCCGGAAAAACGGTTAATCCCGAGGAAGGTAAATTCGCTTCGCTGGCTGCTGTGTTCGCCCAAAATGGAGTCGTACTTTATGTTCCCAAGGGAGTGCATGTTGAGGCGCCCCTGCATAGTGTGCTTTGGGGACCGGGCGCTGACCTGGCGCATATTTCGCACCTGCTTGTCCTCGTCGATGACGGCGCGTCTGTGACTTATGTCCATGAATCAGCCTCACCAGGCGCAGTTCAAAATAACTCGCTGCACGCAGGTTTGGTCGAAATTCAGGTGATGAAAGGCGCGAACTTGCGCTTTGTGGAATTACAATCTTGGGGAAAAAACGTTTGGAATTTCAGTCATGAGCGTATTCGTGTCGAACAAGACGGGAACCTTGATTGGATTTTTGGCGCCGTCGGGTCTCGTTTGACCAAGAACTTCTCAGAGCTTGATTTGGTTGGCCAGGGCGCTGTCGGACGCATGTCAGGATTTTATTTCACCGACGGTTCCCAGCACCTTGATCACGATACACAGCAGAACCATCTTGCTCCGAATACGACCAGCGACTTATTGTTTAAAGGCGCGTTGAAAGGTAAGAGCCGTTCGGTTTGGCAAGGTATGATCTATGTTGGTCCGGGCGCGCAGAAAGCGGATGGCTACCAGGCAAATCGCAATCTGGTCTTGAGCGAGGATGCTCGAGCTGATTCCATCCCCGGACTTGAAATTTTAACTGACGATGTGCGTTGCACACATGGCGCAACCGTTGGCAATTTGGAACAAGAACCATTGTTTTATCTAAAATCGCGTGGTATCCCTCAAAAAGATGCTGAGCGCCTGGTAGTGGAAGGTTTTTTTGACCCGATTATGCAGCGTATTCCGTTCGAGGGTGTCCGCGAGCGTTTCTTGCAGGCAATTCTCGACAAAATGGGCGCCGAATAAACGCTCAAGCCCCGGTTAAATAATTCCCATACCCTTTCAATCCAGAAAGGGTATGGGGTGTTAGGCCAGAAATTTATCCAGAATGAGGTAGTCATGAAAATTACGCGTCCGCTCGGTCCCGCCCACGGGGCAGTCAAACGAAACGCCAGAGGCAGCTCCATGGTTTATGCCTTTATGCGCTCTCCAAATGTAGCTTATGCCTTTGAAGTAGGCGATGCCGTGGAAGCTTTTTGCGATCATGAAAAAAGCAACGAACGCGTTCGTGGATGGCTCAAGGGAGTTGTTGTCCAGGTGGACAATAATAAGATGGTCGCGGTCCAGTTTCGCTCCAATGTCTTTTTAACAGATGGTTGGATGGTCCCGGATCGGATCTTATGGTACCCGACCAATTCTGATCAGATCCGCCCGGCGGGTACCGGCAAAAAAACCCCGGTAATTAAGAAAGAAGTTCCGGATTATTAGCATTGAAGAATCAAATGACAATAGACATTAGGCAGATCAGGCAGGATTTTCCCATTCTGAGGCGCGAAATACGGCCAGGCATAAAACTTGTCTACTTGGATTCAACAGCCACAGCGCAAAAGCCCGAGTCTGTGCTTGCAGCGATGGATGATTTTTACCGGCAATCAAATGCCAATATTCATCGCGGCGTGCATGCTCTGGCCGAGGAGTCGACTGCGCTATATGAACATGCCCGTGAGTCCATTGCCAGGTTTATTAATGCGCCGTCACCACGCCAGGTAATCTATACTCGTAATACAACCGAGTCAATCAACCTGGTAGCCTATAGCTGGGCTCGGGCGAATCTAAAGCCCAATGATCTGGTCATTTTGACCGAGATGGAACATCACAGTAACCTGGTTCCCTGGCAAATCCTGGCTGCCGAGAAGGGTATTCGCCTGGAGTTCATTCCTGTGACCAGCGAAGGGCTGCTTGATCTGGACGATTATATTGGGTTGCTGTATCAAGATCCCAAACTGGTTTCCTTTACGCACATGTCCAATGTGCTCGGCACGATCAATCCTGCTGCAAAGATGATCCAAATGGCGCATGCGGTAGGAGCGGTGACCTTGCTGGATGGCGCGCAGTCCGTTCCGCATTTTAAGGTGGACGTGCAAGAGTTGGATGTGGATTTTATGGCCTTTTCGGCGCATAAAATGGTTGGGCCAACCGGGATCGGCGTGTTGTATGGCAAGACTGCTTTGCTTTCGGCCATGCCTCCTTTCCTTGGGGGTGGAGATATGATCAAAGAAGTAAAGTTGCGCTCTTTTCGTCCGAATGACCTGCCTTATAAATTTGAGGCTGGCACGCCGGCGATTGCTGAGGCGGTTGGCTTTGGGGCCGCGGTGGAGTACTTATCCGGCATCGGCATGGATGCCATCGCTGCCCACGAACATGAGATTACTGAGTACGCGCTTGAGCGCCTGGAAGAAATCCCAGGATTGAAACTTATTGGGCCATCGGCTGACAAGAAAGGCGGAGTAGCGGCATTCACATTAGAGGGTGTCCATCCGCATGACGTAGCCCAAATACTGGACAGTATCGGTGTGGCAGTCCGCGCTGGGCATCACTGCGCCCAACCCCTGCACGAGAAATTTAATATCCAGGCAACCACCCGGGCCAGCTTTTACCTGTACACCGCAAAAGAGGAAGTTGATCAGTTGGTGAAAGGTATCTATAAAGTAAAGGAATATTTCGGATAAAGCCTGAGAAAGGAGCGCTACTTGGACGACCTCTACCGCGAAATCATCATCGAACATTATCGGAATCCATCCTACCGGGGTCAACTTGACCCGCATGATATTAGTTTTGCGGACAATAATCCCCTATGCGGTGATCATATTGAAGTTAATTTGTGCGTTGATGATCAAAGCGTGGTCACCGATGCGCGCTTTGATGGTCATGGTTGCGCCATTTCGCAAGCCTCCGCAGATCTCTTGATCGAATCTATTATTGGCAAATCGCTTGAGGAAATCAAGAAACTCAACAAACAGGATATTCTCGACTTATTAGGTATCGAACTCGGACCCGTACGGCTGAAATGCGCCTTGCTTCCGCTTAAGGTGCTCAAGGCAGGCGTCTATGGACTGGGTTCGGCAAGCGACGATTTGCTGGAATGAACTCTGCTGTCAAGGTGCGTCTTTTTTTTGCGCTCGAGTTTCTTTTCATCCTCAGCTTAATTCTTGCAGTTTTGCTGCCCTACAGCCCGCTGAGCCAAAGCCTTCCCAGCCGCGATTCGGGGGTATTCCTCTATACGGGTTGGCGGGTTTTACAGGGCGAGATACCCTATTTACAGGTATGGGATCACAAACCACCGGTAATCTATTATCTGGATGCATTGGGTCTATGGCTATGGCCTGATTCGGTCTGGGGGGTCTGGCTGGTGGAGGTTGCTGCTCTATGGTTGGCAGCCTGGGTTGGTTACAGCTTATTAAAGCGGATATACGGTCTTTTTCCGGCTGTTTTTATTTCGTTCCTATGGCTATTTAGCGCTTTTTACTTGCTGGCTGGGGGTAACCTGACAACAGAATACGCCCTTCCATTTCAGTTTTCTCTCCTATGGCTTTTCTACCTGGCTGAAAATAGACCTCGCTATGGCTGGCCGGGCTTTTTCCTTGGCGCAATCAGCGCTCTCCTTTTTTTCACTCGTCAGAACGCAGTTGCCCTGCCTGTGGCAATTGGGGTGTATCTATTGCTCAGTCGCATTTCCCAGCGCGACCTCAGGCGCCTCCGGGATGATCTGCTTGTCATTCTGGCGGGGGGCATGTTGGTCACCGGAATTATTATCGTTTATTTTGGGATGAAAGGCGCATTGCCGGCATTTTGGGATACGGCCTTCTTGTACAATTTTGCGTACGCTGACGAGCGCGAAAATGTCGACAGGATGAATGCCCTTGCCCAGGGTTTGAACCAGTTGGAAAACGTAGGCCTGGCCCAGATTGCATTTTTGGGTTGGGGCGGGGGGCTGTTGCTCCTGATCTTTAAAAAAGAGCGAATTCGAGCCGAGTTTCGCTCACTGATCTGGATGTCTGTGATTGCCTTACCTATAGAACTCTGGATGGTCAGCCTGGGAGGGCGCCCTCGCATCCCTTATTTTCTAGTTTTATTACCGGTGCTATCTGTTTTTGCCGGATTCACTATTTGGTTGATTTTCGAATCCTTATTAAGCGATATTCCGCGCTATTCCGCGGCATTCTTGGTTATCCTCTTAGTCATCTCGCTCGGGTCCATTTTCTATGCAGACTATGCCGAGATGACTCGAAATTTTATGCAAGTATCTCCAGAATCAGAAATCGTTTCGTATATTCGTAGTAATTCAACTCCAAGCGAATATGTTCTCATGTGGGGCGCTGAAGCAGCCTTTAATTTCGCTGCCCGGCGCGCCAGCCCAACGCGTTTTGTTTACCAAACGCCTGTGTATAATCAAAAAAACAAGCAAGTTGTCGTCGAATTTCTCCAAGGTATATTGACGAAAAAACCGCGTTTGATTGTCGTGAGAGCTGATGACAATTTATCCGATTTCCGTTTTGGTTATCGCGATAATCAAATTGGTGGATTGATGGACCAGGTTAAGGGTCTATATGAAAATTCGGTCAGCGTTGGCGATTGGGTCGTTTTTAATTATTCAGGTCAATAATCAGGCGGAGTATTATGTTCAATTACACACAAACAGATGAATTAAAAGTTGATTTTTACGAAGTGGGTCGCGCTGATTTACCGAATGGCGAGCGCCTGTTTATCGAAATTGATGGTCAACCCATCGTCGTTTTCAATCTTGCCGGTCAATATTTCGCCATCGGCGATATCTGCACACACGATGAAGGTCCTCTTGGGGATGGGCTGTTGGAGGGTTTTCATATCACTTGTCCGCGACATGGCGCAGAATTTGATCTGCGTAATGGCAAGGCTAGGCTGATGCCGGCTGTGGTCGATATCCCCGCTTATCCAGTAAAGTTACTGGATGGAAAAATCTTGATTGGCCTGCCCAAGCCGTAGCCTTTGCCCATCGACAACCGCTTAAGACCAGGATATTTCTTTTTTTAGCGGTTGTCGATACCCGGCCCCGCCCTACGGGGAACGAGTCATTTAATCTTCACAAAATAGGCGCTTGATCTCAGCCAGCACGCTTGGCGTCAGGGGATATTGCGCGAAGCGGTCGTTCATCTGTTGCAAAACCTGGCAGGCTTGCTTTTTATAGGTAGGTTCTTGTTTGAAGGCTTTCGCGATATTTCCCAATACCTGAACATTACCGGTGTAGGCGTATGCTTGCAAGAATGGCATCCATTCGATTGTATCGGTTGGGCGCAGTTTTTGTTTGAAAACCTCGTCTCCCAAAAAAACAATTTGGGTCCAATCCTTATTCTGCAATGACAGTTCTGCCTTTTGGTAGTAATAGCACCAAGCGTGAGCGGGCTCATCGCCAAAGATCGCTTTATCTGGTTGGGGTGGTGTGCCATCCCAAAGAACCCGATCTATCTTTGAAAGTGGCGCAATGAGACTGATGCGGTACGGATCGGATACGCTTATGCGCGGCCAGTTGCCGTCCAAAACATGAACACAGGAATTTTCCGTGGGTTGGCTGATGACCAGCAGTTTTTCATAACTCACTTCACTTTCGTGGGTTCGATAGCGAAAGGTAAAGGCCTTGGTGGGATTTTCCAGAATATCTTTACTGGTGTTGTCGCCTTGTTCTAAGGCGGATAACTGATAGATGGCTGGTATTTGGTTGGTTTGTTCAGGGAAATATAAGAAATTAGCCGGTCCGGCGACGGTATCTACGTCCTGTCCGTAATCGATCGCCGGATAATTTACAACCAGCGTAGTCCCAGCCTGGATTCCGGGCGCGCGCCAGACAACTTGCTGCCAAAAATTGGAGATTGTGGTCTCCTCCTGGATAATGCGCATGGAGATGGTGTATTGGGTCAGCACACTTAAAAAGACCAGGAGTGACATTATGCCAGTTTTGATTCGCGCGGCGGTGATCGAAAAAACCACGCCGCCAACGAAAGCGACGCTCGCCAGAGAGGCTGGTAAGGCATAATGTGAATAATTACCGAGCGTGGCAAAGCGATTGGCCATGATCACCGGCACAACGCCTGCAACCACACCGAACAAGCCAATGATGATGGCTTCGCTTTGCCAATTTTCGACCGCTTGCACCGGTAAAGTCGCCTTATTCTGTGTAATTTTTTTGATCAGATATTCTGCCGAACCTAAAGCCAGAACAGCTAATAGCGCTAGGAAAATACCCAAAAAAATCTCAGACACCCGGTAATTAAAAATTGTCTGCGCAGGAGGCATGGTCCAGGCAAGCAATGAAATATTAACCGTACTTTGAAACAGACGAATTAACCAGAGCAAACCCGTGTGCAAGGGGGATTCGGTCAGGAAACTTAGTTGCAAACCAATGTCGGTGGTTGGACGTTCATTGTGGAAAATAAATATACGCCAAAAGAGAAAACCGAAGGGAATCGATGCGGCTATCCCCCAGGTTTTCAGGCTTGTAATTGCCTTTTTGATCAAGGGAAAACCTGGTTTATCGTGACTTACCAGTAAGAACACGGATAACAATCTAAAAAATTCCATTCCGAATGAAAAATCAACCAGGGCAATATAGGTCCAACCGGTCAAAATTGAACCTGCCCAAAGGGCAACCCTGGGCGCGATTCGGACTGTTTTTATTGCCTTCAAGGTAAGCGCAATTGAAAGCGCTTCCAAGAACGAGCTGAGAATTCTGGGCTGGTTTTCAAATCCCTCTAGCCAACGGGAATAGCCTGGGAAAAGCGTAAAGAGCAAGGCCATGAATAAGGCGGCGCGCCTTTGACCCGGCCACAAAAGGTTAAATAAAGAGAATGCGGCAAAACCGCCACAAAGCCGCCATAAAAAAGAGCTCAGGTGATAAGGAAGAGGTTGGACGTTAAATAACTGGTAATATGCCTCAAAAAGCGGTCCCCTGGCTGGCCGGTCAATACTGAACATTTCCTGAAAAACGCCTGGTCCTCCAATTGTTCTGTCCAACGCATAATACCAATCATCTCGGTAAATGGACGCATTCGTAATGTTCGGTAAATAGGCGAGCGCGGCAATGACAACGATCAGGAAGATTTCTATTGTTTTTTGCTGATTTGCTTTTAGGAATTTCATGAAACCGCTCACCTTAGTCAGTTAATCATTGAGGCGCGCTATACTCCGCGACAATACGCAAAATATCAAACCCCTCGGCGTAAGGCATTTCGGCCAGTGCGCCGTGTCGCACCATTGTGGCTCTTAATAAGGAAGGATCAAAATAGTATTTGTCAAGATAGGTCTTATATTCGGCCAGTGCGGCGAGTTTTGCATTGACGTCCGCCTGGTTGACCTCAACCAGGAAATGCGGGAAGAAGCCATAGCTGGAGCGGACAACGTCGAAGCCGAGCACAGTTGTTCCCCGGTAAGCGCGTAACGCTTCCTCGGTGACAACATTGTGGTCTTGATGGATATCGGACTTGGTGTGGACAAAGACCATGTCAGGCTTAAAGTCTTTGCGCAGTTTGAGTAAATATTCCAAAACCTCCTGGCGCTTGTCAGGAAATTTCCGTGTTTCGAATTGTTCAATGATTATTCGCTCTTTGGGCACACCGAGCACGGCAAAACTAGCCAAGTGTTCTTCAACAATATTATTCAGGCCGGGATTTTTCTGGTTATCGGAAAGTGTCACGCATAATACTTCACTGTGTGGCAATACATGGTGCAAAAAAGCGCCGCAGCCTAATTCAATATCGTCCGGATGTGCGCCGACAAACAGAAGTCGTCTTCCAAAAAAAATCATTGATCACCTGAAGGAGAAAATTTTGCCAGGCTGTTCATTTAGAAAGTGACAGCCTGGCGATTGGAAAGAAAAATAGTTCGATAAGCGGAATCCCTGGAAGCCAAGGGTAATCAGAACCTCAAAATCTATTTCGTAGCCAGAATTCCGCCAACGACTTTGGTCATGACAAGTTTTCCGTCCCGTTCGAACCAGCGTGTGGCTACCTTTTCAATTTGACTGATTATTGTTTCGTATTCTTGATGACCGGTGAACATGCTTGTCCAAAGTTTTCGATCTTCGCTGAGAGAAGCGCGGACATAATCGATGAATGGGGCCACCTCAGGGAAAGTAAGCGGATTTTCGAAAGTCAATAACTCAGTTTTGGAAAAGAGGCCGCTAATGCTGTTAAAAATTTCACTCTTGAAACGGCTGGAACCTGGCATTGGCGGTATGTTCTGGTTCGTCGCCTCTTTGATGATATCGTAGAACATTTGTTTGTTTTCTGGCAACGGACCGGTTACGAACAGGCGTCCACCTGGTTTGATCACCCGCTGGGCCTGGGAAAAAGTCAAATTCAAATCTGCAGCATAATAAATGGCAAAGGCGCTGGAAACAAAGTCAAAAGTGTTATCGCTAAAGGCAAAAGGTTTATTAAAGTCCAAAAATTGAAAGCTGACATTCTTATCTCCGCGCTCTGCCAGTTTCGCTTGAGCCTTCGCCAGCAAATCTTCTGAAAAATCACCGCCTGTGATATCTGCTTGACCTTTAGTATAATCGCTATATAGAAAGCACTGCTTGCCTGCGCCGCAACCCACATCTAAAATTTTATAACTCGGTTTGGGGTTGAGAATTTCGATATTCCATCGGTCAATGTCTTTCGCGCCGTATTTTTCGTGGATGTCAATGCGCTTAAGTAAGTCTTTGCTGGTTTCTTGATAATTGATTTGCATATTTTTCTCCTGATTTTTGAAAGCGGGTAAGACCCACATTCATAGCAAAGATTATACCAAACCCAATTCAAAATTCAATCACTGAATTTAGAATTTATACTACGCTAACCTGGAGCAATAAATGGCCTCAAAGTCTACCATCCCATCGGTCAAAGGTACCCGAGAATTCTATCCCGCGGAGATGTCGCAGCGTAATTTTATCTATTCAAATCTTCGTCAGGCTTCGCAGATGTTTGGTTACCAGGAATGGGATGCGCCGTTCCTGGAGACGATCAGTCTGTATGCGGCCAAGTCTGGGGATGAATTGGTCAAGGAGCAGGCTTTTGTTTTTCCTGATCGAAGCGGCGATTTGATTACCTTGCGTCCGGAGCTGACCCCCAGCCTGGCGCGCATGATTGCCCAAAAACAAAGTGAGTTAGCCTTTCCGGTGCGTTGGTGGTCGTTCGGCCCGTTCTGGCGTTATGAGCGACCTCAGCGTGGGCGTTCACGCGAGTTTTTCCAATGGAATGTGGATATGCTCGGGGTTAACTCTCCCGAGGCTGATGCAGAATTGATTGCTGTTGCCGCGACCTTTTTGAAGATCAGCGGTCTTACCCCACAGCTGGCCACCATTTTTGTAAATAATCGCCGTCTGATGGATGCGCAATTCACCGCCCTGGGTATTCCAGTGGAAAAACGGATGGAAGTTTCCAACGCTGTGGATCGACGCAATAAGATGGAATCCGAAAAATGGGATGAATATGTCCTGGCCATCGGGATTGATCAAAGCCAATTGGATGGCCTAAAAAGCACCCTGGCCGATTACGAGTTATGGCGCAAGTCAGATGAACTTGTCCGTTTATTCACCGCATTGGATGCATTGGGCGTGAGCGATTATGTCAAGTTCGACCCCAATATCATGCGCGGTCTTCTTTACTATACGGGGACGGTATTTGAAGCCTTCGATGTTTCAGGTAGCGTCCGCCGCGCAATTTTAGGCGGTGGGCGTTATGACAACTTGCTGCGCGACGTGGGCGGGGAACCACTTTCTGGTGTCGGTTTTGCTATGGGTGATGTGGTCATTGGGATCATCCTGCAAGAAAAGGGTTTGATTCCAGCTTTTGTGCCCACGCCCGCGCCGGTGCTGGTCACGGTTTTTGATCCGTCTTTGTGGATGAGTTCCTATTCTTTGGCTGCAGAATTGCGCGCAGAGGGCTTGAAAGTAACGGTCTACCCTGAACCAGCCAAACTGCCCAAACAGTTTAAGTATGGCGATCGCATGGGCATGCAAATTATCCTGGTCATTGGGCCGGATGAGGCGGTGGCGGGAACGGTGACTGTAAAGGATCTGAAAAACGGAAATCAAGAGACTGTCTTACGCTCAGCCGCCGGAAAGTTGATTCGAAAAATCCTTGAAATCACCCCAGGCTAGTGATATAATCTTGCGGCTACAAAGTATGGCGGCTGTAGCTCAACGGCAGAGCGTCGCCCTGTGGAGGCGAATGTTGTGGGTTCGAAACCCATCAGCCGCCCTCAAGCTAATCAAAGTTTAGGCGCCAAGCGCCTTGACGATGAAAGGTTCACCGTCTACCGAGACCATGTTTCAACATGGTCTCGGTAGCTTTAAGCATGTACGCAGGCAATTCATCCTCTGGTACAATGTCAGCAGGCAGTTTGCTTAATCAAGTAAGCCATGCCTGATAACAAGAGGTTGATTTGAGCAATCTGACTGGACATTCCATCGGACGCTACCACATCCTCGAGCAGCTCGGCGAGGGCGGCATGGCCACCGTTTACAAAGCCTTCGACACGCGCCTCGAGCGCGACGTAGCCGTCAAGATCATCCGTGTCGGCCAGTTTGGGCAGGATGTCATCGAGCACATTCTCAAGCGTTTTGAACGCGAAGCCAAGGCCCTGGCCAGGCTGACCCATCCCAACATTGTCCATGTCAACGACTTCGGCGAGCACGAGGGGGTTCCTTACCTGGTCATGGATTACCTATCCGGCGGCACGCTCAAAGAGCACATGCGATTACCAATGCCCTGGCAAGCAGCCACGCGCCTGCTCATCCCCGTGGCAAGCGCATTGGACTATGCTCACCAGAATAAAATCATCCATCGCGACGTCAAACCCGCCAACATTTTGCTGACCGCCAGCGGGCAGCCCATGCTGACTGATTTCGGCATCGCCAAAATCCTGGAAACAGAAGCTGGCCAGACCCTGACCGGCACAGGCGTGGGCATTGGCACGCCTGAATACATGGCCCCCGAACAAGGCATGGGCCGGCTGGTGGACGGGCGCGCAGATATCTATTCGCTGGGGATTGTTTTCTACGAGCTGGTCACCGCGCACAAACCCTACACCGCCGATACGCCCATGGCTGTCGTCTTTAAGCACATCAGCGATCCGCTGCCCGACCCGCGCGAATTTATGTCCGATCTCCCCGAGAGCGTTGCCCGTGGTCTATTCAAAGCCCTGGCCAAGCAGCCGGAAGACCGCTATGCGCGCATGAGTGACTTTGAACAGGCGCTGGAGGCATTATTAGCCAACCCGGCCAGCCCACAGCCAGCCCAGGAAGTGAAAGCAGCCGAAAAAACGCCAGCGATAGCCCAGGAGCCAGTGATTGCCAACCCGGACCTGGACACGACCGTGATCGACAATCCGGGAACATTTGATGCTTTGGATGTGGCCGTCCCCAATCCAGAGCCCCAGGTCGGGCAGAAAACGCGCAGCCTGGGGCTCTGGATTGGGCTGGGTGTGCTCGGCATGATAGCCATCGCCGTGCTGGTGGCCTGGTTGGCAAACGGTGAGGTTTCGGCGAGGCTTGCCACTGCAACACACTCCTTCACCCCAACAACCACCCAGACTCGCCCCCCGTCAGCCACCATTACGCCTGGTCCTGAATATCCCATCGGCATGGGCATTGGCTCGACCCTGATCAGCGAGAGGGATGGCATGACCTTGGTCTCGGCGCTCATCCAGCAGGGGCTTGTGGATGAATTCCATTTATTCGTGAACCCGGCGGCCATTGGCAGCGGGCTGTCGATTTTCAAAGACCTGAACCGCAAACAAAACCTGAAACTGGTCAAGGTACTCCCCTTTGAGTGCGGGATTGTAGTTCTCAACTACGAATTGAGGCGCGATTAAGGAAACAGGTATGAGCGCTGTGTACATTGGAGAGAAAAGATGAATACGAAACCCCAAATCGAACCCCGCCCGGCACATCCTTACGCCGCTATACGGATGACGGTGCCCATCCCGTTTGGGAAGTTCCTGCAACCAGCTTGGGACAAGGTCCACGAGTGGCTGATGGGACAGGGAATTTTGCATGGCCCGGCCATTATTCGCTATTTGACGACTGATATGTCGACCAACCTGGATATTGACGTGGGTTTTGTCATCGACCGTGAAATCACGGGTGGGGATGGCATTCTGATGGAAGTGCTCCCAGCGGGGCAGTACGCCACGCTGATGCATATCGGCTCATACCGGGGCAACGGGATCTACAAGGCTAACGTGGCGCTGATTGAATGGGCAAAGGCGAACGGGGTGGTCTGGAAAACATCCAGCGCGGAGGGCAAGGAATGGTGGGACTCCCGCGTCGAGTGGTATTTCAGTGACCCACAGACTGACCCCGACCCAAAACAATACCAGACGGAATTAACCTTTCTGGTGAGCTGATCTGAAGGAAGCCTGAAATGTGTCGCAACATCCAGCCCCTGTTTAATTTCGAGCCACCCGCCACGGATGACGAAATCCGCGCGGCGGCGTTGCAGTTTGTGCGCAAAGTGAGCGGACTTAACCAGCCATCCAAAGCCAATGAAGCCGCATTCCGGGCGGCTGTTGACGAGATTGCGGCCACCACAGCCTGCCTGCTCAAACAGCTCGAGACGAGCTCGCCGCCGAAAGACCGCGCCGTGGAAGCCGCCCGGGCACGCGCCCGAAATGCCCGCCGGTTTGCAAGCTGAAGGAACCGCATGGACATCGTTTTGAAACAAGCCATTGAAAATATCCATTCCAGCGACCGTGAACTCCAGACCCAGGCTTATTTCGCTTTACTGGCAGGCACTGACCAGCCGGTGGATTGGGCTTACGCTGTCTGGGATGGACTGTTAGCCGACCTGAAACACCCCGATAACCATGTCCGCTCGATTGCGGCGCAAGTTTTGAGCAACCTGGCCAAAAGCGACCCCGAAAAACGGATCCTACATGACTTCGATGCCCTGGTAGCGGTCACCCGCGATGAGCGCTTTGTCACCGCCCGTCACTGTCTGCAAGCGCTCTGGAAGGTGGGCGTGGCAGGCCGGGAGCAGCGTGAAGTCTACCTGCTGGGACTGGTAAGCCGTTTCCACGAATGCAGCACAGAGAAAAACTGCACCCTGATTCGCGCTGACATTCTCCAATCGTTCAGGAAGGTTTATGATTTTGGAAAAGACGATACTATCCGGGCGAAAGCGCTGGAATTAATCAAAATCGAGCCGGATGAGAAGTACCGCAAGAAATATGAGGGCCTATGGAAGAAAGCCTAATGTCCATGCACATTGAGTTCGAAGGTGAAATCTTTTACTGGCATGGTCCAGCTCCTTTTCACTTTGTTGCAGTCCCCGAGGAGCAAAGCAATGCCATCAAAGCAATCTCAGCCTTGGTCAGCTATGGCTGGGGCGTTATCCCCGCCCGTGTGCAGATTGGCGAGACGGAATGGAAGACATCCCTGTTTCCCAAAGCTGGCCGCTATCTTGTGCCGATCAAGGTGAGCGTCCAAAAATCAGAAAATCTTGGGGTGGGCGACAGCGTGATCCTTCAACTGGTGATTGGTTGAAAGCAAACCGCGTTTCATTCGAGCTTGACCCTTTACTTGCAGTTTTTGCAGTCTCAACATAACGCAAAGGCCTGACCGGGCTGTTCCCTGGGAGGTCAGAGGGCCCGCTGCAGCCCGGCCATCACGATTTCTGGAGCTTGTGCGCCACAGCGCCTGGATACTCATAATGAACGGAATTTCATGATTCTCTGGTAAATACCATCCTCCATCCACCAGGTCAGCAGTCCGGTGATTAACCCACCCAACAGGCAAACACAGGCGGAAAAGGCCAGTTGAAAAAGCAGGCTAACCATACTATCAGGCTCCAGTATCCAGGAGATAAAGGTTATCCCGCCCGTCAAAAAGAACAGAATCATGCCAAAGGTGATAACGCCATAGCGCAAGACAAAATGCCAGAAGCCTTGCTTCCGTATCTTTTCCCAGGCCAGGACATCGCTGGGTGTCCAATCAAAGAGCTTTTTTATCGCGTTTTTCATTAGGGCGACCGAACTAAAACGAATAGGCTCACTATTAGCAATTAATGTGTTTGGTCTGCCCATTCCCACCAAATGAAAGTGCCAACGAGTCCCGCAAAGCTGGTCAGAATGACAATCACATAACTGACTATTCCAAGGTTTTCACCCTGAACATACAAAGCTGGTACAGACCAAGGAAAATATGCTCCCCACCCAGCGGCATTAATGAGTTGCGCAAGGAACATTGCAAGGATCATCACACCGATCGGTGGCAAATAACCATGCCACGCGCTTGCAGAGAAAGCAATCGGCGTTACGAGAGCAATGGTTAAACATGCGGCTGTCGTTACTGTAATTCCGCTTTGCAAAAAAACTTGTGGCGAAACTTGTGGAAGCCCAAGCGCCATGCCAATACAAAGAGTGACGAGACTGGTAAAAACCGTCAATGCGGCTGACCAAACCGCAATCACGACGAATTTGCTCAAAACGATGGTGGAACGCGAGGTGGGCAGGGCGAGCAAATCTTTCACAGTGCGATCGGAATACTCGCGACCAAAAACCCAACTGGCAATGAGTCCAAAAAGAATAATTCCGCCGCCTCCCACTGCCATAGTAAGAAATCGAAGGTAGGTGGGCCAATCGGCGGCGCCCATGGTGAGTTGCGCCTTAAGGCTGATTAGTCCAACGCGACGCGCCATTTCTGGATCCTTCAGCACGATCATAAAGAAACCGCCGCCTAGCGGAACCATTGCAAATCCAAGTGTAGTAATAAACGGCATTTTGGATCGGCGCGCTTTGAGAAATTCGACCCAAATTGCTTGAGCCAGATTATTCATTTTGCGCCCCCGCCTCCATGCCGACGAGTCGTAGAAAATAATGCTCCAGGTCTTCTTCTTCGACATTGAGCATGGTCGGCGCGTAACCCGCGTTTACAAGCCGAGTCGCAATATCATCGGGTCGTTTGATTGCCATATCATCCTTTGTCTCGATTGTTCCATCCGAAACAAAATTGGCCGGGAATCCAGCATTCAAAAGCACCGCAAGCGCCGCCTGATTATCTCGTGTGCGAATGACGAGTTGTCGCCGCCGATTGCATTCAAGTTCATCCATATTGAGTTCCTGCAGCAATCGCCCTTGATGAATAATGCCAATGCGTTTAGCCAGTCGTGACACTTCGCCCAGAATGTGGCTCGACATGAAAACGGTAACGCCCTGTTTTTCCGTTAGATCAATCAGGAGATTGCGGATTTCAACAATCCCTGCTGGGTCCAGTCCATTGGCTGGTTCATCGAGGATGATGAGTTCAGGATTGTGCAATAGAGCCTTTGCAAGGCCGAGACGCTGTGCATTGCCATGTGATAAAGTGTTTGTGCGCCGATCTGCATAAGTGTGCAAGCTCAGTTGCTCGATTACGCGACCAACCGCTTGTGGTTCCGTGCCAGGATGAAGACGTCGCATCACTTCCAGGTTTTCGCGTACGGTGAGTTCTGGATAGGCGTCTGCAGTCTCAACCAAATATCCAACTGAACGCCATGGTTTTCTCTCGCCAACGCGAACCCGCGTACTTAGCACACGCGCTTCACCGGATGTTGGTTTGACCATTCCGAGTAACAGGCGAATGGTTGTTGTTTTGCCTGCGCCATTGAGTCCCAGGAACGCGTAGATTTCGCCTTTGGCAACGCGCAAAGACAAATCGTCAACAGCGGTGACATTACCATATCGTTTTGTAAGGTTGTTCGTTTCGATAACCGTGTCCATTTTGTCCTGGTTAGTGGCGGTTAATCCATTGATAACTTGCTTTACCTTTCACTTTAGCCGACCGGTTTGCCACAATTATCGCAGAATTTGGCTGCGCTGCGGGTGGGTTTACCGCAGGACGGGCAAGAGACGTCGCTTAGTACCTTTGAAATTGGATCTTTGTACAAAAAGCAAGGAATCAGGCTTGCTG
>CAZHWV010000035.1:0-32045 GCA_964536185.1 uncultured Anaerolinea sp.
CAAAAACAGCGTAAATAATAAATAACCCGGCTCCAGCGACCAAGATGGTGCCAATCAGGGCACTGATCCAGCCATTATTGGCTGTGATCCGGAAAACAGCATGCCTAGGTCCCAATCCAGACACACTGTAATAAGGCTCAGATACATTGGTAGCTTGGTTCTGGGAAAACATATAGTTTCCTAAGAAAGGCTTTAAACAGGTGGTAAATTTCGACGTAAGACGGAATACATACCCAGTCCCCGAGCAGTGCCCTCAGCAACACAGGTGAGAGGGTTGTCTACCAAGTAAGCTGGGATTCCGAGAGATTTGGTCAGAAGCTTATCAATACCTCGCAGTAAAGCTCCACCTCCGGTCAACGCCATTCCGCGATCGATAATATCAGAGACCAGTTCAGGTGGGGTCTTTTCAAGCACCCGCCGGCATGTTTCTGTCAATTGCCTGAGCGGTTCCTGTAAGGCTTCGACAATTTCACCTGTTGTCAGCGTTACAGGGCGGGGTAGACCGCTTACTTGATCCTGGCCCTGAACTTCCAAACTCTGTTCGGTATTTTGGGGAACAGCTGCACCAATTTTTACTTTAAGTTGCTCAGCCGTGATAGGAGATATTATCACACCATATTTTCGGCGCACATATGTAACGATGTATTCGTCCATGGATTGACCACCTGTGCGCATGGTTTCGGCTGAAACGATGCCGTACATTGCCAAAACGGCACATTGGGTGGCTCCGCCGCCAAGGCAAACAACCATATTACCTGAAGGGGAATTAATGGGCAAATCTACACCGAGAGCAGCGGCTAAGGGTTGTTGGATAAGATACGCGTCGCGGGCTCCTGCCTGTAAAACTGCTTCATGGACTGCGCGACTTTCCACGCTGGTTACCCCGAAGGGCACTGATATCATCACATTGGGTTTAAATATACGTATTGGACCACTGACCCGTTGAAGCAATACACGTAAAAGGCTTTCGGTGATCTCGTAATCGGCGATTACTCCATTTTGAAGCGGACGTGCCACCTCAATCGTATCGGGTACGCGGCCTTCCATATCACGCGCTTGACGGCCAACCTCGACAATTTTCTGGTCGGCAACGTCAATAGCCACCACTGTAGGTTCCTCAACAATGATGTGAGTACCTTCAGCGATGCGAGTGTAGATTGTACCAAGGTCAATCCCCAAGTCTTTAGAAAATCCAACCATTTGGGTGATTTACTCTTCCTTATAAATGGAGCGTGAGCCAGTGCGAAAACGTTTGGCGGCGTCCAGGCGTAGATTGGAGCGGCGTAATGCAGCTTCAAGCGCCAGATAGGCATCCACATCTTCAGTTTTTACCGAGGCAAGTGCTTCGGCAGCACGTTGCCGAGCAGCTTCGGCTCGGGCTACATCAATTTCCTGGACATTTTCGGCAGCATCTGCCAAAACAGTAACAAGCGTAGGTTGAATTTCAGCTACCCCGCCGGCAACAGTGAAAACCTGTTCTTCACTGCGGGTGCGAACTTTGATCAAGCCAAACTTTAGAGTTGTCAGGAGAGGTGCGTGGTGGGGCAGAATGCCCATTTCGCCGTCTGTGCCGGGCAAGACGACGATATCCACATCGCCTTCGTAGACCATTCGGTCCTGAGAGACAATTTCGCAACGGATAGGCATGGGTCTCTTATCCTTGGAATGTGCGCATTACTTCACGTTGATGTCTGCAATGCGCACATCACAATAGGTAAATTAGGCGGATTGAGCCAGTTTTGCGGCTTTTTCACGTACGTCGTCAATTGTGCCGATCATCATGAATGCCTGCTCGGGCAGGTCGTCGCATTTGCCATCCAGAATTTCACGGAATGAGCGGATGGTCTCCTTTAGGGGCACATATTCACCCTTAATGCCAGTGAACTGCTCGGCAGTGACGAATGGCTGGCTAAAGAAACGTTCGATCTTGCGCGCACGTGAGACTAATAATTTATCGTCTTCCGAGAGTTCATCCACGCCCAGGATCGCAATAATATCCTGCAAGTCTTTATAACGTTGTAGAACGCGCTGGACTTCGCGAGCGGTTGTGTAGTGTTCGAGACCAACAATATTGGGATCTAAAATCCGGCTGGTGGAAGTGAGGGGATCGACTGCCGGATAAATCCCTTTTTCGGAAATTGCACGCTCAAGCGCGATCGTCGCATCCAGATGGGTAAAGGTTGCCACCGGAGCTGGGTCGGAGTAGTCATCCGCAGGAACATACACAGCTTGCATCGATGTAATGGATCCAGTTCGTGTAGAAGTAATACGTTCTTGAAGTTCGCCCATTTCAGTCGCAAGAGTGGGCTGGTAGCCTACTGCGGAAGGCATGCGTCCGAGCAAAGCAGAGACTTCGGAACCAGACATGGTAAAGCGGAAAATGTTATCGATAAACAGGAGAACATCTTTGCCCTGGTCGCGGAAATATTCAGCCATGGCTAGTGCTGAAAGTGCCACGCGCAAACGTACTCCGGCGGGTTCATTCATCTGACCAAAAACCATGACGGTGTCTTTCATAACGCCAGATTCAATCATTTCTCGGAACAGGGAAGTACCTTCGCGAGTGCGTTCACCAACACCGGCAAATACCGAATTACCTTTGTGTACGCGTGCGATGGATGAGATCAGTTCAGTGATTACCACTGTCTTGCCAACACCTGCGCCGCCAAAAATACCGGTTTTTCCACCTTTTGTGAAAGGAGCAATCAGATCGATGACTTTGATGCCGGTTTCGAAAATCTGCACGCCAGTGGCTTGTTCAGCAAATGTTGGTGCCGGGCGGTGAATTGGATAATAGGCATCAGCTTTTATCTCGCCTTTTTCATCAACCGGATGACCGAGCACATTAAAAATTCGTCCCAAGGTTGAGAGACCTACCGGGACAAGAATTGGGCTGCCGGTAGAATTCACCAGAGCACCGCGCTGCAGACCATCTGTTGTATCCATGGCCACAGTGCGCACCCAATTATTGCCTAAATGTTTCTGAACTTCGAGCACGAGTGGATCTTTGCCTTCGCGTTCGACTTCGATTGCCTCGTAAACATTGGGCAGCTCGCCTTTTGGGAAGGCAACATCCACCACACCACCTAAAATTTGTACAACACGGCCAGTTGCATTAGCCATTTTCGCCTCCAGCAGAAATATTAGCCTGAGCCAGCGCTTCTGCGCCGCCCGCGATGTCGAGCATATCGCTCGTGATGGTTTGTTGACGTACTTTGTTGTACTGCAGTTGCAATGCAGATACCAATTCGATGGCGTTATCGGTAGCGTTGCGCATGGCGACCATGCGGGCAGCGTGTTCGGATGCCAATGACTCGAGAATGGCTTGATATACCTGTAGCGCTGAGAAGCGAGGGACTATTTCGTCAAGGATTTCGCGTTCAGATGGTTCATATTGATAAGCCGCCGGGACATGTCGAACATTGTCAAAATTTTCCACTCGATCTTGTTCAGTATCAACTTCCAAGGGAAGTAGTTTCTTTGCAGTCGAATCTTGGCGCGCCATGTTGATAAAGTCAGTGTAGACCAGGTAAACCTCGTCTGCATTGCCGCTGAGGTACTCATCAACAGCCAGCCGTCCGATGGCTGAGACATCGGCAAAGGTAGGTGCGGCTGGTAAGTTGCTAAAATCCGCGATGACATTAAGATGGCGGCGAATAAGCAAATCTCGTCCCTTGCGTCCCACGGCGATGTAACTTACCGGAGTGGGATAGTTACTAAATTTTCTCAGGACGAAACGGATCAAGTTAGTATTGTAAGCACCTGCCAATCCTCGATCGCCACTGATAATCACTACCAGGGTTTTCTTGATCGAGGAACGACCAGTGAGCAATGGGTGCAGAGTATCGCGGCCGGGTTGCCTAGCGACATGGGTGAGTACCTGCCAGGCTTTGGTTGCGTAAGGACGCGTACCCATAAGGGCTGAAATCGCCTTTCGCACCTTACTGGCGCTAACCGCCTGCAGAGCACGGGTAACTTGCGAGATATTTTTTACGCTCCGGATGCGGAGCCGCATTTCACGAGCAGAGGCCATAATTGTCTCCGTTTACGCAACACACGCAGTAATCTTGTAGAAGTTGCGGTACTGCGTATTCCGTTTCTTTATGCCTGCCACGTGGTCTTGAAAGTGCCAAGGGCATCACGTAGTTTCTTTTCAGTTTCCATCGCGATCTGTTTCTTCTCAACGATGTCTTTAGCGAGTTCGGGATGTGACTGATCCATGTATTTTACGAGGTCGCTTTCCCACTGCCGCATTTTATCAACGGGAACTTCATCAGCAAAACCGTTTGTTCCCGCGAAAATAGTGATGACTTGATGTGCCAATGAGACAGGCTCGTACTGGGGTTGCTTCAGAATTTCTTGCATCCGGCGGCCACGGTTAAGTTGGTTTTGGGTGGCTTTATCCAGATCTGAGCCAAATTGGGCAAATGCGGCTAGTTCACGATAAGAAGCCATATCCAGTTTTAGACGGCCTGCTACCTGGCGCATGGCTTTGGTTTGGGCAGCGCCACCCACGCGGGAAACGGAGATGCCTACGTTCACCGCTGGACGAATACCTGCATTGAAGAGGTTGGATTCCAAGTAGATCTGTCCGTCGGTGATGGAGATGACGTTGGTCGGAACGTAAGCGGATACATCGCCCAGCAAGGTTTCGATAATCGGTAGAGCTGTCAGAGAGCCGCCGGTTTTGGCAACTTTGACAACCTTGAAACCTTCTCCTTTGGCTTTGGCTTCTTCTTCGGCATCATGTTTGGCCATCGGGCCGGTGAAAACTCTGCCCTCAACAGCCTCGCTGACCGAGGCAACGGAGCCATCGAAGGCGCTATTAACCATAGTGTAATTAACTGACATGCGGGCTGCACGTTCAAGTAAGCGGGAATGTAGGTAGAACAAGTCGCCAGGATAAGCCTCACGTCCAGGTGGGCGGCGTAAGAGAAGTGACACCTGGCGATATGCCCAGGCATGCTTGGAAAGATCATCATAAACCACCAGAGCATCGCGCCCAGTTTCCATGAATTCTTCGCCGATAGCGCAGCCAGAGTAAGGTACGATATATTGCAGTGCGGCCGATTCGTCTGCAGCGGCAACAACAACAATAGTATGTTCCATGGCGCCATTCCGTTCGAGAAGAGCGACAGTGCGGGCAATGGCGGCTTTCTTTTGACCAATCGCGACGTAAATGCAGACAAGATCCTTGCCTTTTTGATTGATAATGGTATCAATCGCAATGGCAGTCTTCCCGGTTTGGCGGTCGCCAATAATCAGTTCGCGTTGGCCGCGGCCAATCGGGATCATCGCATCGATCGCTTTGATACCGGTTTGGACTGGCGTGTCTACATCCTGGCGCCCTACTACGCCTGGAGCGATGCGTTCGATGGGACGGTAGCCACTGAACTGAATGGGTCCTTTCCCGTCGATGGGTTCGCCCAACGCGTTCACAACCCGTCCGATTAGGCCGTCGCCTACAGGCACAGATGCGATTCGTCCAGTGCCGCGCACGGTCATGCCCTCGGCAATTTCGGAATATTCACCCATGATGATGACGCCTACGCTGTGTTGCTCCAGGTTGAAAGCAATGCCAATTACGCCATTCGCAAACTGAACCAGTTCTTGGGACTTAATATTGGCCAAGCCTTGTACCCGAGCGATACCATCACCGGCCTCGATGACAGTGCCGATATCGCTGACACTTATCTCGGGCTCGAATGCGTCAATCTGCTTTTGAAAATCGCTGGTGATTTGATTGATCAGATCCGTCATTTCGCCTCCACGCCAGTTTTTCCTGCCTTTGTTTTATTTTTTAGATTTCAAGTCAGCCATGTTGGCCGCGTCTAAACATTGGAATGTAACCGGTTTTTCTAATTCTGAATGTAAATTGAATGTACGGGTTCGATAGATAATGCTTAAATAAAAACATAATTCTGGCGGTCTCCAGAATGGACATATCATACCTGAAACAAATTCAAATGTCTAGTTACAAATATCACGCATAGATTTGTAACAGAACTTCCCTCTTGTTATTTGGCAATATTGTTATATACTACGCAACCGAATCAACTTTTTAAGGAGAGCACCTATGATCGATTTACTCCAAAAGGAAGGTGAAAAGCCTCCCAGTATTAAAGGGCCCCAAAAACCCTGGTTTGTTGCAGTATTGGCAAATATTAAGGATGGGCAAGGTGCGCTTTCACCGGATGTTCCGGCAGATGCGTTGGCCGATTATGACCATATTGAAACGATTCAATCAATTCAGGCTGCTATTGAAACCGACGGCCACAAAACGGTCTTTATTCCAGCCGACCGAAATCTTCCCTACGCGCTTAGAGACATAAAACCAGATATTTGCTTTAATATTTCGGAAGGACTGGGCGGGGATGCGCGTGAAGCTCAGGTGCCAGCTTTGCTGGAGATGTTGCAATTCCCTTATACTGGTTCACGGGTTATGGCCAATGCAATTTCTCTGGATAAAACTCTCACCAAGCGCATCTGGAGGGACCGGCGTTTGCCTGTGGCGCCTTTCCAGGAATTTATTATTGGTGATGAATCTTTGCGGGCGGAACTACGATTTCCCCTCTTTGTTAAACCTGCGCGTGAAGGCACTGGCATGGGGGTGGATGCAAAAGCGATAGTTTCGGATGAAGTTGAACTGCGAGAACGGATCAATTATATCCTGGGATTTTATAAACAGCCTGCATTGGTCGAGACCTTTCTTTCAGGGCGCGAGTTTACGGTTGGTTTGATAGGCAGGTGGGATTCGAAAAAATACTCACGCCATCCTGAATGGTACGATGAAAAACATGGTTATCACGTTTTTCCGGTATTAGAATTAGACAGCAGCCGTTCAGTGACACCCGGTGTTTACAGCCAGGCTGCCAAATCGAAGGAAGTTGGCGAAGATGGCGCTCCTGGTTATGATTGTCCGGCAAAAATTGAGCCGGAATTGACCCGGAAACTTCAAAACCTGGCAGTGAAGGCGCACATGGCTATAAAGGCCATCGATATTTCGCGGAGTGATATCCGCTTGAACGCCGAAGGAGAGCCGATGTTGATTGAGCTCAATTCACTGCCTGGCTTGACCCCCAGATACAGTGATTTGTGTTTGGAAGCCGCTGCTGAAGGTATAAATTATGAGGATCTGATCCTCGACATCCTCTACCTGGGAGCCTCGCGTTGGGGCATGCTGGAGGCACGTGAGCTACCTCAGGTAAGTAAACGTAACCTGGTGAATATCAAGAGAAAGTGATTTTTGGAATAATCAAAAGCTGGGTAGACAACTTGTCTACCCAGCTTTTGATTATTCTTGGCGCATATCATAGAGTTTTAGGATGGTGAAGGTTTTATTTTGGTAAGCAATAGTTATATTTAACCTGTTGCAAATTTCGGGTGGAAAGGGAAAGTCGGTAAGCATATAGTTTGCCTCGGCATCGAGGGCAAAATCGATCATGCGTTCCTGTTGAACTTCAAGCGTAGGGGATGTATTACGACTGTAAATGGCGTTTTCACGGCGGAGATAGTAATACCAGGTCTGAAGCGCATCAAAGTTCGTAAAGGCGAGCTGTCCTCGGTCTTTGTATGCATATGCCATGGGGCGTAACCCGAGATAACGAACTTCGATGCCACTCCAACGGTTTCTGAGAAAGACAACAAAACTTGCTTTTTCCGGTGTGTCATTGCGAATGTGAGTCAACGCGTCAGCGTAATCGGTTTCGGTTGGGCAAATAAAATTTCCCTGAACCCAGCAGGTTAGAACTTTGGGTGTTGTAATGAATGGGAGAGGTGGGTTGAGGCTAAGCCAGGTGATGGCAAGGAAGGTTCCGATCAAAAAAACAGAGCGGATGAGCCATGGTCGACGCGACCGGCTGGTTAATTCGGCAAATGGGTAGAACCAGAAAATGAAAAGGAAGGGGACCAGATAGCGCATTCCGCGCATTAATTCTGTTTGAAGCGGGATGATACGAAAGGTTCGTTCGATGGTTTGTTCAACGAAGGGAACCAGGATGGTGACGAAGATAATCCCTGCCATCCAGGTAAGCATTTGTTTGAGGCGGCCGCGCTCGGGTCGGAAAAGTAAGAAAGTGAGAGTCAAGCCAATCAGCCCAAACCAGAGTAACCCATACTGGCTGGTAGCATTCAAGAGGGTCTGAACGGCTGCCGGGATGTTGAGCAAGTCATAAGGAAAGTAATTGGTAAGGATGAAATAAACCAAATCATAGTCGCTACTAGTAGTCCCGCCTTTGTAATAAGTAAGGTAGATGCTGGCATAAGGTAACAATGCCAACGCCAGTATCAGACCCATTTTGAACATTTCGAGCAGTTTGCGGCGCAGATCGTAAGCGGAAGGCATGCACGGCCAGAGTCCCAGCCACAATGCGAAACCCCAGGTGGGTGTGCTGACTGGATGGACAAAAGCCATCAGGCCGGCAATGAGCATGACCCATGGCCATCGCTGCGGGCGCTCGCGCCAAACGGAAAGCAGCAGGATGAGAATGAAGGGGATCAACACCTGGTATGTAAATCGCGGCATACCATCGCCAACCGCCCCCCAGATTTCACCGCCCGCAAGCTCCAGGGGTGCTGAAACAGCCAAGCAAAACAGGAAAGCCCAATATCGGTTGTTGTATATTACCCGGCCTAACAGGTAATATGAAAAATATTGGAAAAAGATGTGCGGGAATAAAAGAACACTGTATGCCAGCCCAAAATTTCCAAGCAGTTTTTCCAATCCGATGGCAATGGGAATATGAACAGTGACGTACAAACCGATGTTGCTCAAGTCGCCAAGAATGGCGTCACCGCTGAAAAGCTGAGGGAAGGCGCGCCCGGCGGCGAAACTGGCAATATTTGCCGCGTCGCCGCCCAGGATAACGGTTGGGAACCCCCTGCTAGAATTTGCGACCTGATAAATTAACGCCAACAGGCAAAAGCATAAAATAGCGAGCCAATCTGATAAATTAAAAGTCAGCGGCCATTGTGGAATGCGTTCAGAGGTCAGGTCAGCTTGCCCAGAGAGTCTTTTTTGCAGCCATTGGTCGCTGAAGGCCAGCGTGGAACGCAAACAGGTAGCGATCCTTTGTAGCCCAGATTTGACATAATGCGCGGCGGTCAGCGCAAGCCCCAGGAACAGGAAAGCAGATCCGGCGATTTGAAAGTAAACAGGCCAATTGCGGCTGGCTGGTCGTGAAATGACTTGCCCAATGGCTTGTGACAGCAATTGATCAAACCAACCTGTGAATAAAGTTAGTCCGACGAGCGCCAGCATGCAACCAGTAATAAAAAATATAATACGTTTCGGGTTTCTCAATCCAGGGACTCTTGGCGGTAGTTGAGGTAAGATAATGCGTTCATGATTTTAGCATGAACGCATTACCCGTCAAGCTCGGTTTGTTTATAAAAGAGTCCGAAGCCCGAAAAATTGTTAGCGAAAATTTTAGGAATTATGATATAATCCTGCTTCGCGTCTATCCGACTGCTGTGAAGCAGTATTTCATTCTGGTAAGGAAACATAAGAAATGACCGACTTATTGAAATCCATTGAGGCTGTCGCCAACCCAAACATCCCCGAACTGCGTTCTGGCGATGCAGTTTCCGTTCACGTGCGCATTAAAGAAGGCGAACGCGAGCGTATCCAGGAATTCAAGGGTACCATTATTCGCATTCGCCATGGTGGTGTTGCTGCTACTTTCACTGTTCGTCGCATTGCATCCAATGGCATTGGCGTGGAACGCACTTTTTTACTGCGATCTCCGCGTATCGATAAAGTTGTGGTGGAACGACATTCCCAGACCCGGCGCGCGCAGTTGTACTTTTTGCGGGGCCGAACTGGCAAGGCTACTCGTCTTAAGCAGAAGTTCGACTAATTTTCTGAGACCAAAACAACAGAGCGCATCGCTGCGCTCTGTTGTTTTAACTTAAGCACTTGCATGATAGAATTGATAGAAAATTCAAAAAAGGAATTTGTATGGCTTATCCTATCATCGGTGTGACGTCTCGCACAGCCCCGGTTCTACCTTCGTTATTGCCATCTACCATGGTGCAAACTTCATATACAAAGGCTATTCTCCGCGCTGGTGGTTTGCCAGTCTTGATTCCATCGGATATCAGGGAAGATGGGTGGCAGGAATTGATTGCCCGGTTTGATGGAATTCTCTTCACAGGCGGAGGGGATATTGCGATTGAGCATTTCGGCGGAGAACCGCATCCTGCGGTGTATGGTATTGAAGCTCCCCGGGATGCCATCGAATTGGGTCTGGCGCGTGCTGCAATTGAAGCTGGGAAACCAATTCTGGGTATATGCCGGGGTTTACAGGTGCTAAACGTGGCTTGGGGCGGGACCCTGTATACGCATATTCCTGACCAGATTGAAAACGCGCTGGTCCACGAATTTCCAGGTGATGATAATGTTCAAGCTCGCACAGCGCTTGCTCATACAGTCAAGCTTGAGGCAGATAGCAGTATCGCCAAAATTATGGGTGTGGTGTCATTACAGGTTAACAGCCTGCACCACCAGGGCATAAAAGATGTTGCTCCCAACTTTAAAGCAGTGGCTTATGCGCCAGACGGGCTGGTTGAGGCGATTGAATTGCCGGATCAGGGTTTCGCAATTGCCGTACAGTGGCACCCTGAATGGCTGACAGATCAGGTGGCCACTCAACGGCTTTTTAAAGCCTTTGTGGATTCGGCTGCAGAACCGCGGTAAACGTTTGATGCGAAATAATTCGAATTCGCTAGTCGGCGTATTTGATTCTGGTGTTGGCGGTCTTTCTGTTTTGCAGGCCATCCGTACACGGATGCCTGGAGTCCCTGCTATTTACTTGGGCGATCAGGGACACGTGCCGTATGGATCGCGTTCTATGGAGGAAGTGCGGACCTTCTCTGAGGAGATCACGCGTTTTTTACTGGAAAAGGGGGCAACCCTGATTGTTGTGGCTTGCCATACGGCTTCCGCGGCGGCGTTAAATTATTTGCGCCTGACATTTTCGAAAGTTCCCTTCGTTGGTATGGAGCCGGCTGTAAAGCCAGCGGCTGAACAGACCCAAAGCGGAGTGGTGGGGGTGCTGGCTACGCCGGCGACTTTTCAGGGCGCCTTGTATGCTTCGGTGGTTGAGCGTTTTGCGAAGGGTGTGATTGTTTTACAGGATACCTGTCCGGGGCTGGTTAGTCAGATTGAAAAAGGGGAATTCGAGACGTTTGAAACCGAATCGATACTTCGCCGGGCATTATCACCGATGTTGGAGAGTGGCATTGATACGGTGGTCTTAGGTTGCACTCATTATCCATTTGTTATCCCACTGATTGAGCGCATTGTTGGTCCTGATGTGCGGGTGATAGACCCTGCAGCAGCTATTGCGCGGCAGGTGGAACGGTTGCTGCATACGGAAGGCGATATCCAGATCTTTCAGGGCAAGCCTGATGTATCCTATTACACCACTGCGACAGCTGAGTCTATGCAATTGCTTTTACCCAAGCTGTTGGGGGATAATGGGACAGTGGGTGAATTGCACTGGCAAAATGGTGAATTGAGCGAATAGAAAGCGAGGAATTGCATGAAGATCGCGGGCGTTGGCTTTGTCTGCAAGGTGGGGCTAGCAAGGATTATTCGGCCAGATCGGCGGGTTGCACACCCAAATCTGAGGCAGAAATGAGAATTTCCTTGAATTCCCAAAAAGCCAGGTTTTTCACAGGTAGATTAAGCTTTGCTTTCACCTGTTCAAATAACCCCTGGTAGCTAGCTGGGATGGCAGCTTCGGGGTTTAAGCCCAATTGGCGGGCCAAGCTATTGATCTGTTGGGGGTTTTCAGCCTCAATTTCTACAAATTTTCCATAGGGGAGTTCATCGAGAGTGACCATTGCGTTGTTTATTGCGTACATAGCCCGGTATTTTTCGTAGACAGCGGCTACATGGTAGCCCAGACTTTCCAGGAATTGTTGGGCCTGGTCGAAATCATTAACTATGAGTTCGATTTCTGTGCGAGAAAGTGCGCCACCAAGACGTTCACCCGGGCCTTTGAAGGTCAGGCGGATATCATCAAACTTGCGCAGACGTAGGACTTTGTGCTGGCGCTGCAGGCTTTTTTGATGATTATCGAAACGCAGGTTGTATTCAAATCCACGCGGAACAATGCAAGTTGCACCGAGTGTTTTTAGCAAGGCTTCGACTGCGACCAGGTTTTGGACATAAAACTTCGATTCGATTTCCTGATTGTTCTTTGTCATATTTTCTTTCACTTCAGGTCGATATAGCCAGCGCAGGCAGGAGTAGGTCTCAGTGGGGTAGTCAAGATAGCATCAAACAGATATGCGCTGGATGAGGTTTAAAACCGTTTAAATCACACTTAACAAGGCTTGTTTTTGTTCGACTGTTTCACCAGCCTTGATTCGAATGCGGTGTATTGTGCCGTCTTTGGGAGATTTTAATTCGTTTTGCATCTTCATCGATTCCAGAATTAACAGAACCTGCCCTTTTTTTACAGGATCTCCTTCGGCGACGGGGATGGTTACTACTAATCCAGGCATCGGAGCTTTTAGATGGAATTCACCTTCATTGGTCACGCTGCCATTGGCTGTACGCATACGTTTCTCGCGCTCGTCTTCTACGGTGGCCTGGTATAGCCGCCCACGTAGCAATACCTGCCAGTTTCCATCGTCTGGATAGACATAGCCCTCGTGAGATTTCCCGTCGATAATCAACGAATATACAGGCTGTCCGTTAACCGATTTAAAATCTACTTCCAATATTTTCCCATCAACATTGATATGTTTTTCATCGATAATTTCGAGTGAATATTCTTTGTTGTCGATCGTAGTGATATATTTCATCTTCAATCCTCAGGGTGGCCATCTTATTTAGCGGTGCATTCGTTCCCAACGGCCAACCCATTTCCAGTTGGATGTATCGCGCTCATTGCGCATAACAAATTGGGCTGACCGCTGAGTTTCAAAATGGGATACCAATGAAGCAAATACCGCGGCAATCTCAGCATCAGTACCATTCTTCTCATCATTCATTGAAAAACGGTCTTCTACAAAGCGGGTGTCAAATTGGCCACCCATGAACCTGTGGCTATCCATCAAAGTTTGATGAAATGGGATGTTCGTGTGTACACCTACAATCCGGTATTCTTCCAATGCTCGACGCATGCGTAATATGGCCTGTGCGCGAGTTTCACCCCATACGATCAATTTCGAGATCATTGGGTCGTAAAATGGGGAAATCTCAAAACCAGGGTAGACGCCAGTATCTACGCGGACACCAGGGCCGGTGGGCAGCAGGTTGTGAGTAATCTTGCCAGTTGATGGGATAAAGTCATTGTATGGATCTTCGGCATTAATGCGGCACTCAATTGCCGCGCCATTGATTTTGATGTCCTCTTGTTTGTATTGAGTAGGTCGTCCGCGCGCGATGCGGATTTGTTCCTTGACAATATCTATCCCGGTAATCATTTCAGTTACGGGGTGCTCCACCTGTAGGCGGGTGTTCATTTCCAGAAAATAGAAGTTTTTATCTTTGTCAACCAGAAATTCGATTGTACCGGCGTTAACATAATCCACAGCCTGGGCGGCTTTTACCGCCACTTCGCCCATGCGCTGTCGCAAATCCTCATCCATGAAAGGCGAGGGGGATTCTTCCACCAGTTTTTGATGGCGGCGTTGAATGGAACATTCGAGTTCGAGAAGGTGCAGAACAGTACCATGATTATCTGCGAGAATCTGGAATTCGATATGCCGCGCCCCTGCAACAAGTTTTTCCAGGTAGACATTTCCATCGCCAAAAGCCGATTCGGCTTCTCGCCTGGCTGAAATTAACAACGCGGGCATTTCTTCCAGGGAGTTGACTTCTCGCATGCCTTTTCCGCCCCCACCTGCGGTTGCCTTAATCAGGAGGGGAAAACCGATCCTTGGCGCTATAGTCAGTAAATCCAGATCGGATAGATTGCCTACATCTTCTGTACCGGGGACAATTGGAATCCCTGCCTTGCGGACAGTTTCACGCGCAGTCATTTTGTCGCCCATGGCTGCGATTGAGGACGGTTTTGGTCCAATGAAAACCAGACCAGCATCGGCGCATGTTTCGGCAAAGTCTTCGCGTTCGGCAAGAAACCCATAACCGGGGTGGACGGCATCTGCGCCTGATTTATTGGCAATGGCGATGATTTTATCCCCACGTAGGTACGATTCTCGTGATGGTGCTGGTCCGAGCAGATAAGCTTCATCGGCATAGCGAACGTGCAAGGCTTGCCGGTCAGCATCGGAAAATACAGCGACTGTTTCAATTCCAATTTCGCGGCAGGCGCGAATAATGCGAACAGCGATCTCACCACGATTGGCAATCAGAACTTTTTTGAACATTTCTGATCCTCTCAAGTCTCTAAGATTCAGTGTTTCTGTTAGTATTTACTCCGCAAAAAAACTACCTGCGGAGCAAACTAGCTTTTCTTCAAATACGCGGCAAAATTCGGACGGTTAAGTTCAAAAACACAGAGTCGTGAGTAAATACTTCTGTTGTGTAGAACATAAAACCTGAAGGGAAAATTATAGGGGGATGTTCCCATGCTTTTTTGCCGGGTTCGCATCGCGTTTATTCTGGAGCATTTCCAACGCGTTGATCAGGCGTGCGCGGGTTTCACGTGGTTCAATCACATCATCCACATAACCACGTTCAGCAGCCACAAATGGATTGGCAAATTTGGCGCGATATTCTGCTACTAATTCTGCCTTTCGTGTCTCTGGGTCAGCTGCTTTTTCAAGTACTTTGCGGAATATCACGCTGACCGCCCCATCAGGGCCCATCACTGCAATTTCAGCGGTTGGCCAGGCAAGGTTGACATCGCCGCGAATATGCTTGGATGACATCACACAATATGCCCCGCCATAGGCTTTGCGGGTGATAATGGTCAATTTGGGTACAGTAGCTTCGCAATATGCATATAATAATTTTGCGCCAGAGCGAATGATACCGTGGTGTTCTTGAAATGTTCCCGGCAAAAAACCAGGAACATCCTCAAAAGTAATTATTGGGATGTTGAACGAGTCACAGAAGCGCACGAAACGTGCAGCTTTTTCACTGGCATCAATATCCAATACGCCGGCCAGAACTGCGGGTTGATTTGCGACTATGCCAACGGAATGTCCACCCAACCGCGCAAAACCGACCACAATATTCATGGCAAAATTTTCATGGATTTCAAAAAACTGGCCATTGTCCATAACCATGCGAAGAACGTCTTTTATGTCGTAGGGCTTCCCGGGATCGTCAGGGATGATGGTATTGAGTCCCTCGTCAGACCGTAGCGGATCGTCGCCCGTATTAATATCAGGAGGGTCTTCCATATTATTTTGAGGTAAAAAGCCGATTAATTTGCGGATCAGATATAGAGTGTCGGCTTCGCTATCCGCGGCCACCTGACAGACACCTGATTTTTCAGAATGAATACTGGCTCCGCCCAGGTCCTCGAAGGAGACTTCTTCATGTGTAACGGATTTAACCACGTCTGGACCGGTGACGAACATATAAGATGAATTGCGTACCATAAAAATAAAATCAGTCAGGGCGGGAGAGTAGACTGCTCCGCCAGCACACGGGCCCATGATGGCTGAAATCTGCGGGATAACACCGCTTGCCAGTGTGTTGCGCAGAAAAATGTCAGAATAACCGGCAAGGGATACTACACCCTCCTGGATACGCGCGCCACCTGAGTCATTTAACCCAATAATAGGCGCACCGTTCTTCATGGCCATGTCCATAATTTTGACTATTTTCTCGGCGTGGACCTCGCCAAGCGAGCCGCCAAATACTGTGAAATCCTGTGAGAAAGCATAGATCAAGCGACCGTCGATGGTTCCCCAACCAGTGACAACGCTGTCACTAGGGTAATGTTGTTTGCCTAGATCAAAGTCATGAGTACGGTGGACAGCAAACGAGTCAATTTCCCGGAAGGAGCCCTTATCAAGCAATAAGTCTAGTCGTTCCCGGGCAGTTAATTTTCCGCGTTGGTGTTGGGTATCAATGCGTTCCTTTCCGCCACCAATATGCGCCTGCTTCTTGCGCTCACGTAAACTTTCGAGTTTTATTTTCTCTTTCATCATTACTCCTTGTTAAAAAAGGCTCTTGTAGCAGGCGCGATCAGAAATATACCAAAAAGGACCAGCAAGACAGTAGAGACAATAGCACTGAAGGGAACATTGGGTGCTGGTGACGCCTGGACAAAAAGCCGGTCGAACCAATACCACAAATAATACAACCCCGCCGCGGTCAGGCTGGCACGAATGGCGTTAGGGGTCCTTACCCAGATCATTCGACAAAGCCAAATTCCTGTCAATACCCAAATCAAAGCTGTGATCAAGATATAAGCAGGGTTTGCCCCGAATTCGCTCAGAACTTGCCAGTTGATGATTGTGCTATATGCGCGGAGAATGTTCCAGGATGTGAACGATAACACGAAGAAGGTGAGGATGGTTACGCTTGTAGGGGAAGTAGTCGAAATTTTTCTCATCAGGAAGGGGAGAGTGGAATAGATCAGTGTTACTTGCCCAGGTCACTATTGGGTTGGATCATAACGCATTAATTCCTTTTGACCATAAACAGGTGCGCCATCAACAGGAATAAGTTCTTCGGGAGAAAATTGGTAGCGATAGGGCATACTGCTGGTAATGATGTAACGATTCGCGAAAATGTAATTCAATCCAATATTTTCCAGATACTTTCCGCCCTCGTTTTTCTTTAAGGCTTGAAAATAAGCATAAGAATTGATCAATCCGTCCATATTCACAATAGTACGGCCGTTAATAAAATAGCCTGTGTTGCCGCCGCCTGTCATGCCGATCAAAGCGCCAGGTTCTGTATAACCCTCCAGAATGGGCAAAGTGTCCATATAGGGTTTACCTGCAAGAGTATCCTGATAGGGCATGCGGTTAATTAATTCCAGACTAAACCCGTAAGCCAGGTACAGACTGGCGATTCCAACCAGGAGATTGACTGCCAGCTTTATATTAGTTCGGCGAGGAAGCAGCTCAAGAATCGCGGCCAGGCCAAGAGCCCCTAAAATGACCAGGGTAAGCATTTGCATAACCCAATACCATTCATGCTTGGCAGCGTAAGCCATGGCGCCGTAAAAAAAAGCATGCAGTTCTGCGCTTATCACCAAGGGAATCAATCCAACCCTAAATACGCGGCGAAGATTTTTTTTTCGATCCAAAAGGAATAGCGCCATAAACCCAAAGACGAAGGCAGCCACGAGTAACCAAAACCAGCCGTCGAAGTTCCAGCTAAAAGTTGATAATATTTTTGCCCAGGCGAATACCTGGTTGGCGAACAGATCCCAGGCTTGACTGAAATTTGGATCAACTCCGAGAACATCCAGGAATGATTTTGCGCCACCACCGTAAACATCGTTGGGCATTGATCCCCACCAACGTTTTATTAATCCGCTAACGGGCATGAAGGTACCAAATAGAATCCTGTTAATGCCCATGTAACCCACCAGACCCACAGCGATGATTCCGAAATATACAAATCCATCATGAAGCCATTTTGGAAGGGGTTCAAGGGCTGTCCGGATATGGTTTTTTCCCACAAGGATTCCTTGATATAGCGGCAGGTCTTTGGATAAAGTGACCGTCCATGGAGAAAGGAAGTGTAAAATAAGTCGGGTTAAGAGTGTCAGAACCAGCATTCCGATCCAATAAAAGGCGGGGATTGCGCGGGGGAGACTGTACGATCCGAAGAAAGAGAGTGCCAACATCGCGGCAGTGGAGAATATGGCGCTAAGTGTCACGCCAAACAGGCTCATAATGAAAATGCGCACAGGCGCCAGGCTGGCTGGGCGCGTGTATAACCCTGTGAAATAGAATACAACGGTTTGGATGACGAATGTGACTGCCGCCATCATAATGGCAGAATTATCAAATGCCAACAAGTAAATTGGCAGTGTGGCGCGTTGGATGAAGGCTGCCACGATGACGAAAAAGGTAAAGATGAGATCCAATGGCAACAGGTATCGGATCGGACTGCGCCGGAAAACCAGCCACACGCCAGATATCAGGATGAAATAGATGCCATCCAGGCGGCTGAATAGAACCAGCAAGGCTGCCAGTCCCAGGTAAACCAGGTCGCGGGTTCCAAGCGCAGCTTTTGACTCTGTTTTTTGAAGCAAGACCAGAAATAGAACCATGGAGAAAGCTACAATCCCGGTTTCCATTCCTTGTTGGGTAACGATGGAATGTACTTCCAGGCTGAGTGCCCAAAAAGCGGTCGCCAGCATGGCAATTGCAGGGCCAGTTTGCTTTTTGAGTAGTCTGAAAAGTAAAATGGAAGTTGCGACGCTGAGCGCAGCCATTACTACCAACAAAATGCGCAGGGGCAGGATCAAGTCGTAACGTGCTAGCGAAAATATCGGAACACATATCATCATCCAAAGCGGATGATAGCCATTGGTAAGATTAATTCCGTCGAATGTGGAGCCTTGGCCTTCACTAATATTTTGGGCAACTTTAAAGTAGTAATAAGCGTCATCGCGGGTGAACCACCGCGCCGCAAAGTTATGTGGTGCGGAGCAGGCCGCATAGATATGAACGCCCATCACCAGAGCAATGAGCGTCAATTCAAACCAATGAAATTGTTTGTGTAATTTCAAATTAAATCTCCAGCGGAATTTTTCCGAGTTGCGGGCCGCTTTCCAAGCGTGCCTGAGCTGCCGCGCTGGTGAAAAGTAAGTTTTCCATCAAGTCTTAGCGTAAATTGAGTTCAGATCGCGAAATCACCATGCGTTGAATTTCACTGGTGCCTTCATAGATTTCGGTGATCTTGGCATCCCGAAAATAGCGTTCGACTGGCAGTTCTTTGCTGTAGCCCATACCTCCGTGGATTTGGACAGCCTGGTGCGCGCAGAACATGGCGGTTTCAGATGCAAATAGCTTTGCCATCGAGGCTTCCAGAGAAAAGCGTTCCCCTGTTGTTTTTGCCCGTTCTTTTGCAAGGGCTGCGTTGTAAATCAGCAGGCGCGAAGCCTCTATGCGTGTTTTCATATCTGCAATTTTGAAACCAGTACCCTGGAAAGTGCCAATTGGTTGTCCAAATGCTTCACGGTCGCCAGCGTACTGCCGGGTTGCCTCATAGGCGGCTTCCGCAATTCCGAGAGCCTGGGCGCCGATACCGATGCGACCCACGTCTAGCACAGTCATCGCGATTTTGAAGCCGTCCCCTTCGCTGCCGATCATATTTTCTGCCGGTACGCGGCAATTTTCAAAAATTAGTTCGCTCGTGGCTGAGGCGCGGATACCAAGCTTCGGTTCTTTCCTTCCGCGAATATAGCCGGGGGTGCTGGCCTCGACCATGAAAGCAGAGATGCCTTTCTGCTTTTTCTCTGGGTTGGTGACCATAAATACCACTGTATAATCGGCCACCGGGCCACTTGTTACCCAAGATTTATGCCCATTGAGGATGTAAAAATCCCCATCCCTGACGGCGCGGCTTTTCATCGCTCCGGCGTCTGAGCCGCTCATCGGTTCGGTCAGCGAGTATGCGCCGATATTCTTTCCGGAAGCGACCGGGGTGAGAAACTTTTTTCGTTGCGCATCGGTGCCGAACTTGAGTAATCCGTAGGCATACAATGAGTTGTTGACCGACATAATGACGCCATGAGCGGCATCAGCTTTGCAGATCTCTTCGAGGGCCAATACGTATGCCAGCGCATCTAAACCTGCGCCGCCAAATTCTTCTGGGACTTCGATTCCCATAAAACCGAGTGCACCCATTTTTTTGATGGTTGTGTGAGGAAACTCGCCGCTCTCATCGAATGCGGCCGCGATCGGTACTATTTCGTTCTGGGCGAAATTACGCGCGGCATCGCGGATCATCTTATGTTCATCAGTCAATGAATAAATTGCCAGGTCGCTCATGTTTTCTCCGAGTTTTCAGGATACAACGATTATAGCATTGCACTTGATTGTTTTAGCCGGAAATGTGCGAAGATAAAGCCTGCTTGCAAGTGTCGCCTGTGTGGGATATACTCGCCCAAATGTTGTTAGACGAGGAATTATGAGCGACGAAATCACTCCTGAATTATTTACCCACCTGGTTGAATTGGCGGCGTTGGAACTTTCTGCCGAAGAAGGCGAGTACCTACGCAAGCAGTTAAACAATCAGTTAAAGGCGATCCACGAACTTGAATCAATTCCTGTGGATCTGTCGACGCCGGTTGCTTCGCATGGTGTTCCTTATCCGCTTGAAACTTCCCCGGGCATCCGAGAGGATATTGTGATTGCGTATCCGGATCCGAGAGGACTGCTGGTCGGCGCACCCGAGACTGAAGATGATTATATTGTTGTACCAGATATCCCCCACCAGGATTTAAAATAAGGTAATTCCATGAATCTTGTTGAACTATCAGCTCTTGAGATTGCCAATAAAGTAAAAACCCGGGAAGTTTCTGCTATGGATGTTCTTGAAGCACATCTAAAGCATATAGAAAAAATAGATGGCTGCCCTGGAACAATTGGTGGCGATCCTGAATTTGAAACGGATAAAGTTCACGCCTTTATTTCATTAACCAGTGAGCGCGCCCGGAAGCAGGCCAATGCCATTGATGAGAAAATCGCTGCTGGTGATGACCCTGGCTGCCTCGCAGGCGTCCCGGTGACGGTTAAGGATATATTCTGTGTCGCAGGCACATTTTCTACGGCAGCTTCCAAAATATTGGCTAATTTTATTGCTCCATACACAGCCACAGCTGTTGAGCGTTGGGAAAAATCTGGGGCGGTGGTGTTGGGAAAGGTTAATCTTGACGAATTTACCTATGGTTCGTCGAATGAATCATCCGCTTTCCAGCCTTCCACACGCAATCCCTGGGATACATCGCGAGTTCCAGGTGGTTCCTCGGGTGGTTCGGCGGCGGCGGTGGCGGCGTTTGAAAGCCCAATTTCCCTGGGTACCGATACAGCGGGTTCTATCCGTCTGCCGGCGGCTTACTGCGGCGTGGTCGGGTTAAAACCAACTTACGGTCGAGTTTCTCGTTACGGGTTGATTGCTTTCGGTTCATCTTTGGACTGTCCAGGACCTCTTACCCGCACTGTTAGCGATTCTGCCCTGGCGCTTGGCGCCATGGCTGGGGCGGATGTGCATGATGCGACTGCGGCGAAGATCCCTGTCCCTGACTACAGCGCTGAAATGCAAAAAGGCGTCCGGGGTCTTAAAATTGGACTTTCGCCAGATTATTTCCGGATCACTTATTTCAATGCTGAAACTGGTGAACTGGTGGAACAGGCCTTGCCGGATAGAATAAAGCAATCTGTTTTGGATGCCGCCGAAAGGCTGGCGAAACATGGCGCTGAAATTGTTGAGAATGTGCCTATGCGGCATACCAAATTTGGCATTCCGGCATATTTCGTTATTTCGCGAGTAGAGGCAGCTTCCAATTCGCATCGCTACGATGGTGTTAAGTATGGATATCGCACACCTGACATGGTGGGAGATTTGCGTTCCATGTACCGAAAATCACGGGCTCAGGGATTTGGTCTTCAGCCGAAGCTGCGCGTGTTAATGGGGATGTATGTATCTGCGGCACAATACAGTGAACAGTATTACAACCGGGCGCTGCGTATTCGTTCGTTGATCCGACAGGACTTTGACGAGGCTTTTCAGAAAGTGGATACTTTGCTTACGCCTTCAACCCCCAGTGCTGCCTTCAAAATTGGTGGAATCTTCGGTGATTCTGTGCTGATGCAATATGCTGATCAACTTGTAGTTACCGGTAACCATGCCGGAATTCCCGGGATTTCGATCCCGGCCGGGTTTGACCATGAGAATATGCCTATAGGAATTCATTTCTTTGCGCCGGATTTTCGCGAAGACCTGTTGTTCAGGTCTGGTTTCGCCTACGAACAAGCGACCATTTCTGAACCCTGGCGGCTACAAAAACCTGAACTGATGAGAGGATAAGAGCTGGCATGAAAATCTTAATTGCAACCGATATGGAAGGGATAACCGGTGTGGTAAATTGGGATCAAGTAACCCCCGGGCATTACGAATATCCACGCTTTCGAAAGCTGATGACACAGGATGTGAATGCAGCCATTTCAGGCGCATTTGAGGCGGGGGCCAGCGAAGTCATTGTGGCTGATGGTCATTGGAACGGGTCGAATATCCTGATTGAAGAGTTGGATGCGCGGGCGCGGTTAAATTCGGGCACGAATGCTCTGCATTCGATGATGCAGGGGATTGACGAATCTTTTGATGGCGTAATTTTCGTTGGTTATCATGCGCGTCAGGGTTCGGCAAATGCTGTTTGCGATCATACCTGGTCGAATTCTTGTGTTTCCAATCTGTGGCTAAACGATATATTGGTTGGCGAGTTTGGATTGAATGGCGCACTGGCTGGATATTTTGGAGTTCCAGTGATCATGGTGACTGGTGATCAGACCGCTTGCGGGCAGACGGTGGAATTGCTCGGAGAAATGGAAACCGCTGTTGTTAAACAGGCAACCGGGCGATATTCGGCTGAGTGCCTTGCTCCAGAAGAAGCGCATAAATTGATTTCAGAGGCTGCCAGAAGAGCAGTATTGAATCTAAGTCGCGGCAAGGCGCCTGAGCCGTTTATCATCGATACTCCGGTACTGGTGACAGTTGATTTCAGAACCTCGAATATGGCTGATCGCGCCTTGCTAATGCCTGGCGCCCAGAGGGATGGCACGCGAATTTCGATTGAAATAGCAGATATGAATAGCGGTTATGCTGCCTTTCGGACGATGGTTGGGTTGGCAGCTTCTTAGATCAAAAACAAATCGATGAATTCGCCCTAACCATACAGGTGGGTGACGCCGAAGAAAAGGCCTGATAAAAGACGAGGCAGCGCGTGATGCCGCATGGGAAGATGAAGTTGTGACCAATTGAGTATAATACCGGATAGAGGAATGTTGTAATGTCTGAATATGAAGTCGTGATTGGTCTTGAAACTCACATCCAGCTTAATACACAGAGCAAGATTTTTTGCTCGTGCAAAGCTGACTCTTGGATAGATGGGCCGAATACCAATATTTGCCCGGTTTGCTGTGGCATGCCTGGTGTGCTGCCCGTTTTGAATAAACGCGCAGTTGAAAAAGGTGTTTTGCTGGCTCGGGCGATGAATGCCGATATTCAGCCAGTCTCCTTTTTTGATCGGAAAAATTATTTTTACCCTGATCTGCCCAAAGGGTATCAGATCACGCAATATGACAGGTCATTGGCCAAAGGCGGTTATATGGATGTGCCCCAGATGGACGGCAGTTCCCGTCGCGTGACCATCTGGAAGCTGCACATGGAAGAAGACGCCGGAAAAACGCGCACCGAAATGGGCCGGCGTTTGATTGATTTCAATCGATGCGGAGTGCCCCTGATCGAGATGGTTACCGGACCAGATCTTCGTTCGGCGGATGAGGCCGCAAATTATCTTACGCGGCTGCGCCAGCTTTTACGCTTGATTGCAGTTTCGGAAGCAGACATGGAAAAAGGTCATTTGCGCTGTGACGCAAATGTATCTTTGCGAATAAAGGGTGAAACGATCCTGAACACCAAAACTGAGATCAAAAATGTAAATTCGATCGAGGCAGTGCGCACAGCGATCGAAACGGAAATCATCCGGCAGACACGTGAATACGAAAACGGTCGCAAAATCGAAGCATGGACTCTGGAGTGGGATGAAGACACGCAAACGTTAAAAAAGATGCGCTCCAAAGAGACCGAAGCTGATTATCGCTATTTCCGCGAACCCGATCTGCTGCCAGTTTATCTGGATGAAACCTGGAAATCAGCAATCCTGGCAGATTTCCCTGAACTGCCGCTCAGTCGTCGGGCGCGCTTTGTTGCAGAATATGGTTTGCCTGAGTATGATGCAGAACTATTAACCAGTGAACGCTCGTTGTCTGATTATTTTATGTCAACCGCGAAAGTGTATACGGGAGATGTGAAGCGCGTCTCCAACTGGCTGATCAATGACGTGCTGCGCATGTTAAACGAAAGCGGCAAAAATGCTGGAGAACTGGTGTTAACACCTGCTTATCTGGCTGAAATCATCAAGATGGTGGATGCAAACACGATCAATACAAATACTGGCAAGACCTTGCTGGACAAAGTTAATCAGACAGGTAAATCCCCGGTAGAAATTGTTCAAGCAGAGGGATTGGCGAAAGTTAGCGACGACAGCGCCATTCGCAAGGTAGTTGAGCAGGTGATCGCCGAATCTCCGAAAGAAGTGAGCGCATTCAAGGGTGGTAAAGTTGGATTGATGGGTTTTTTTGTTGGACAGGTGATGAAAAAAATGGAAGGTAAGGCCGATGCTCAGATGGCTCGGGGATTGTTTGAAGATTTGTTGAAATGATGTTGTTCAATTTCTTGATCGCTGTTTCCTTCTCCAAGCGCGCCTTTGACCGGCGCGCTTCTGTCGAATCGTGATGAAATATTTATTCCAGGGTAATTTGCGTTTTGATTGGAAAATTGTCAGCATAACCATTATCAGCACATTGCTATTAATCGTTGACCGATATCACAGCTTCACCTTTTGGAAACCTCTTGATCGTACGATTTTGTACCTGGTTATTCCATTAACTTTCATTGTTTTTGTTCTTAAGGAACACCCCCGCAATTATGGTTTTCAGTTGGGCGATTGGAAAGCTGGAGTGATCATCACTCTGAGCGCGCTGCTTATCATCCTGCCAGTGTTGTGGATGTTGGTGCGTGGGGACCAAGCCATGAGAACTTATTACCAACCGTTGATAAATCCGTACCTTCCGGTGTATACTTTTTTTGACCTGTTTGGTTGGGAGTTCCTTTTTCGTGGCTGGTTAACATTTGCTTATGTGCGCAAATTTGGCGCAGAAGGTCTATGGTTGCAAGCCGTTCCTTTTGCCATTGCGCATATATCCAAGCCAGAGTTGGAGACTATATCAACCATATTTGGCGGATTTGTCTTTGGTTGGATTGCGTGGCGAACAAAATCCTTCCTTTATCCTTTTTTGATTCACTGGGTAATATTTACATTTGTCGTTCTGCTGGCTGGAGGATTTCGTGGTTGAATATCTGATTCGTCCTGCATTGGAGAAGGATTTTCCGGCGATCAAAAGGCTGATCCACGATGTGGGCATTAATCCTACCGGGCTTGACTGGCGGCGGTTTGTCGTGGCCGAAACGGTGAGCGGCCAGTTCTCCGGCTGCGGCCAAATAAAAGCGCATTCGGAAGGGGTGCTTGAATTGGCCTCGATTGCGGTTATTCCATCAGCACGCAAGCAGGGATTGGGTAGTCTGCTCATTCGTGGGCTAATGGGCACGGCGCCGCGGCCACTCTATCTTACTTGCCGGGCGCAGTTGGGTCCGTTTTACCAGAAATACGGTTTTCGCATAGCCAGTAAAGATGAAGTGCCTACGTTTTTCAGGCGGATCAGCGGATTAGCCGGGCTGCTGAATACATTTCACATCATTCATGATAAGCTCCTGGTGATGGTTGTGGATTAGCCGCAGAAGTGCTTATCCGGGTCTTTGTTTACGAAAATATTGATTGGACAGGGTCCTGCAGGAGGTAGAAAAAAATGAAATTATTCTTCAATCTTACGGTCGGCATATTCATTGGTTTGATTGTTGCCGGGCTTTTATATCTGACGGTTCGCGCGCCAGTAGGCGAACCTGTTGGGCTTTTACCTTTGCCTTCCCCGGAACCTATCTTTGTATATGTCAGTGGGGCGGTTAAGCGGCCAGGAGTTTACAGGTTGCCGAGCGATTGTCGTTTGGTGGATGCTGTTCAACAGGCGGGTGGATTTCTACTTGACGCGGACATCTCCCAGATCAACCTGGCGAAAAAAATGGAAGATGGAGAGCAGATCGCGATCCCAGGCGGAAGCGACCTGCCTACTCCACAATTGACCATTGGCGGTGATGGATTGTTATTTACGCCTACTCCTCCAGCTGGTCAACCGATTAATTTGAATACCGCCAGCGCCGAGGAGCTCGATCTACTTCCAGGGATTGGTGCGACTGCGGCGCAGAAAATTGTGGAATACCGGCAGGAGAATGGAGCCTTCACCAGGTTAGAAGACTTGCTTAAGGTTCCAGGCATAGGCCCATCTGTTTTGGAAGAAATTCGTGGGATGGTCGTTATTGGGTCCTAATTGCTGGTGGAGAGATTGATGAGACCCGGAATTTTGATGATTAATATTTATTGGCAAGCGACAAACCTGTATGTTTGATCACTTTGACGTGTTAGCGCCGGTTTACGACCGCGCGATTCCATTTTCACGACTGGAGCTCATGCTCAAAATGGTGACTTTGCCGGTGGACGGATTGCTTTTGGATGCGGGCGGAGGCACTGGGAGAGTGGCCGCAGCGTTGAGTCCTTACGTCCGTAAGGCTTTTGTGGCCGACTTTTCACGTGGCATGTTGGCGCAGGCGCGCGGCAAAGGTTTGAGCGGGGTCCAGGCGCCAGCCGAGAATTTGCCATTTGGTGATGGAACCTTTGAACGGATTATCATGGTTGATGCCCTCCATCACGTTCACCATCAGGCGCAAACCATTGCCGAATTGTGGCGGGTGTTGAGGGCAGGAGGCATTCTGGTGATTGAAGAACCCGATGTGCGCACCTGGCAAGTCAAAATTGTGGCTGTGGTCGAGAAACTTGCGCTGATGCGCAGTCACTTTCTCACGCCGCAGAAAATATCGGACTTGTTTCCATCAGAAGCAAAGGTCAGTATTGAAACTGAGGGATACAATGCCTGGGTGATTATTCAGAAGGAATAAAAGGGGCGGTGAGAGAATTCGAACGTTTCATTCCCTGCTTAAAGATTTAGTAAGAGCTGACGCGCGATTATAATTCGCTGCATCTCGCTGGTACCCTCACCGATGGTCATCAGGCGCGCGTCGCGGTACAGGCGTTCGACGGGGAAATCCTGGCTGTAGCCATAGCCACCGTGAATCTGGATGGCGTTACGACAGACATGTTCGGCCATTTCGGTTGAAAACAGCTTAGCCATGGCAGCTTCCTTGCTGTAAGGTTTTCCTTCCTGTTTAAGCCATGCAGCCCGGTAAACCATCAGTCGTGCAGCTTCTATTTCGGTGGCGGCATCGGCGAGCATAAATTGGATGGCCTGGTGTTCGGCGATAGGTTTTCCGAAAGTGAAGCGTTCGTGTGTATAAGTGATTGCAGCTTCGTAAGCCGCGCGGGCCAAGCCCAAGGAAAGTGCCCCGATGCTGATTCGGCCCCCATCCAGGGTGGCCAGGGTTTGGTGCAAACCATGATTAAATTCTCCCACCAGGAAATCGAGCGGCACATGCACATCTTCATAGCTGAGAGCATGGGTTGGGGAGCCCTTGAGCCCCATCTTCTTTTCAGCCGGGGCAATATTCAGACCGGGTGTATTCGTGGGCACGAGCAACATGCTCAAAGAACGCGACCCGCCAGCGGGATTGGTGCGGACAAGTGTGATGATATATTCGGCGATGCTGGCGTTTGTGCACCACATTTTGGCACCATTGATGACCCAATCGTTGCCGTTCTTTTCCGCTTTGGTGCGGACGCCGCCTTGTAAATCTGATCCGGCACCTGGCTCGGTCAGCGCCAGGGCGCCAAGCTTGCCGCGCCCACTGGCGACAAGCGGCAGCCAGCGCTTTTTCATCTCTTCCGAGCCGAACAAGCTAATCGGGGCGGTACCAAGTCCGTTGTGGGCAGCGATTGCCAGGGCTGTTGAACCACAGCCCCAGCCTAATTCTTCAATGGCAATTGCCGCACTGACTGCGTCAACACCTGCGCCACCATATTGTTCGGGAATTGAAAGCCCGAGCAGGCCTAATGGACCCATTTTTCTGGTTGCTTCCCAGTTAAAAGAGGCTGTTTCATCGACTTCGCGGGCTTTGGGCTTCAATTCATTCGCGACGAAGTCATGGACAACTTTTTGCCACATACGCTGCTCTTCATTCAATTCAAAATTCATTCTCTGCTCCTTGGATTAACGGAATGCAAGTTGGCTTTCAATTGATGGGGGACGAGCGGGGCAGTTTGTCATCGGGTGCCAGCCAGTGGTATATCGCGTTTTTTATTATCGGATCAGGCTGTGTTGATTTCTTGTATGCGGGCAAGTATTTTTTGCAGGGTTTGGGGGGTAAGCGCGTTATCTGTGAACCAATTGACATAAGCGGTGACGTCGGACAAGGGCAGGGCTTTGACAAGCCCTGATTTTTGATGTTCTGGCGGCTGGCCGCGATAAGCAAGAATGCTGTGGACAGTGACACCGGGGAAGTCAGTTTTTATCAGTTCATAACAAAGCTGGGCAGCTTGTTGAATCTGTTCGTAAGGGTCGAGCGATAGGCCTTTTTCTCCAACCTGTTTGCTCCAGTTTTTGACTTCGATAGCAAATAAGCCAGCGGGTGTCACCAGCAATTGATCAATATGGGCATTGATCAACCACTTCCCTGCGAAGAGAATGCCTCTATCCACCCTGAGATTGATATTATTAAAAATATGGACATTGCCGGGTAAGCGCTTGAGGGTTTCCTGTAAATCAAACTCGGCAATTATGCAGGCCAATTCCTGGGAGCCTGAGATGCTTTTCAAAAAATCAAGCTGGGCGATTACCTCATGGCAGGCCAGCCTGGCCATCTCGTCTTTTTGGGCGAGCTTTTGCTCCAGCTCCATTTCTTTTGTGCGCAAGCCTCGTTCGATTGCGCTTCGCTGTTCTTTGGTGATCGCGCGCAGCCTGGCCAACTTTCGCGATTCTCTGCGGGTCCTGAAAAAATTTCGAATGAAGTTGAAAATACTTCGATCTTGTTTAAGGAAATCCAGGTTCGCTTCAGTTTGCAGGATATCCAGCGAAGAGAGTTCTGAAAAAGACGCCAAGTTGAACTTGACTTTTTCTTTTTCCTGAGAAATATCCTGGACCAACTGGGCGATTTCAATTTCAAGTTTATCGTGAATCAACCGGCTTTGTTGATCATACAGGGCGAGACAATGCTCAAGCAAAGGCTCAATTTCTTTGGGATGATCGGCTGTCAAGTGGAACGCCTCTAGTTGTTTCGTTATCTCTTTCCAACCCTTGCTGTTTCCATAAACGCTGGCCATTGTGACGAGACTCCATATACTAAAGCAGATTGGGTAGTGGTCTTCGAGCGTCAGAAAGCTTTCAGTACATAAAAAACATAGCCATACCAATCTGAATATTTGCGATGCATTTCGATTTCTTGGCGTTCGGTCTCAAACCAAAGATAGGCCTCGGCCGTATCCTGATATTTCTCGCGCAAAATCCCAAGGCGTTTTTCGATCGGCGTATAGTAATCAGTCCACCAACTGGAGGCAGGCAGAGTGAAATGTCCCAGGTCGTGGTAACCAGCGGCCTGGATTATTTTCAAATTCTCTGGGATGCTGCGCATGGCCGGGTATTCGCTCATCCAATAGGATAGCACTTCCTGGGGGGGATCTGGTTTCAACCAGGAAATTTCTGTTATTGCCAGGCAACCGCCGGGCTTGAGAAAATCTCGCCAGGTTCGCAGGCCTTTTTCAAGCCCGATAATGTAGATGGCGCCTTCAGACCAGATGCAATCAAACTGGTCTGCGATAAAAGGCAGGTCAAACATTGATGCATTGCTGACCGCGATCCGGCTTTCGAGACCTTCGGCGATCGCCTGGTTTTTAAGTCGGACCAGGAAGGGTTGGTGAGTATCCACCGCGAAAATCTTTGCGTTTGTTTCTTTTGTCAGGTCAAGCGTTTGCATCCCGGGTCCGCAGCCGATATCCAGAATCAGCGGGTTAGGGGGTAGTCCTTTCAACAGGGAAAATGCTTTGGCCGTGGAGAATTTATCCCCTGGGCCTTCGCGGGGCAGATCCTGATGAATTTCAAAGAATAGATCCATGTCAACCCTTGCGAATGTTATTTTTTGTGGCAGGAACTACTGGGTGTCGGAACCAACCTCACTCATTGTCAGGATCGAGTAGTTCTGTAGAATCGTTGCCGAGTTCATTTTTGTTGTAAGCTTCCAACCAGCTTAGCGCCTCTTGTAAGCGTTTGCTCGGAACGCAAATTTCAATTCTGCCCATGGGTCCGTTTACAGGATAGAGATAGTGAGATACGCCTTCCTGAAACAATTGGGCGGGAATACCCTGGGCATCCAGGGCTTCTTTAAGTATTTCAGCATCGAGACGGTCGAAAACTTCCATTAACATTACCCATTCATTATCCGACATGGTTTATCTCCAGGCGATGATGAACAAAATTGTGAAGAGCGTAGTTACAAGTAACTGTCGCATCCCAATCGCAACAGGTTTTGCTCCGATCGCCGGGTTAAGCGTCCCCCAGAGCGTTTCTGCGCTCTGGAGCAAATAAGCTAGCCAGACCCAGCCCGGAATGATGTGTAAAGCGCTGAGACCAAACGATAATAACAAATTGAAGGTTGTATACTCAAGAGCACGAGTCCCAGCTTTGACACGAATTTTCAGAGGTGGAATAGATTGCCATTGGCGCTGTTCCAGCCGTAAATAAGTGGATAAAATGCTGGCAGCCGACTGGAACCAGGTAAGAAGCCACAACAGCCAGCCAAGCGGCTCGTAGCCGCCTTTTGCGACCCAGTAGGCGGCTGGAGCGGCCAGGGCCAGAACACCTGTAGCCAGGATTTCAATACCCGCCCGCCGGCGTTCTTCACGGCGGCTGACCAGCCAAAGATGCCAGGCAAAAATTGGCAGGGCAGGGATGGCCAGGTAGAGAATGTAAGCTTCACCCAGGGCGACGAGTTCGGAGACTGAAAGCAGGATGAGTGCGCCGTATACGACCATCCAGAAGCGCGCCGCGGGCAGATCGGAGCGCGGCCGGCGGCCGGAGTAGGCTTTGATGGCTACGGTAACTGGCTGGCGGATTAAGAAGGCAGCCATCGCGGCTACGATGAGGGCCAGGGAAGCGGCAGAGAACAGCCCGCCTGTATATAAGCCGATGCTGAGCGGGCAGAGGATAAATACCCAGGCCCCGTGATCTTGAGGCAGGGCGATCTGCGGGCGGAAGAAAATTGCGGTTTTTGACATAGTTTGAGTCCTGTATTGATTATATACAAAAAGCGGCCCAGCGACGACATTTTGAGGACGAGTGTTTTCAATGTCGGGATTGCGGGAAAGTGCCGCGTCGCAGCGACATGACACAATATTGTACAAACTCGCCTAGAATTATGGTACACTTTGTCTAATTTCATTTTTGAGGATGGCTGTGAATGGGTTCGATTAGCAGACAGGCTATATCCGTTGATGTGGGCAATCGTCTGCGTCAACTGCGCGAAGGGCGCAATATATCCATGCGGACACTGGCAACGATGAGTGGTCTCTCGGCAAATGCTTTAAGCATGATCGAGCGCGGCAAGACCTCTCCATCAGTCTCCACCCTCTACCGGATTGCCGGCGCCCTGGCTGTGCCGGTAACGGATTTCTTTGGGCCTGAAGAAATCCGTAAAAAAGTCGTTTTTTTAAAAGCGGATGAGCGCACCCGGCTGCCCTTTTTACGCGGGCTGTGGGAAGGCCTGGGCGGTGAGCAGTTCACGGGCAAGGCCATGCCGTTCATGCTGACGCTGGAAAATGGGGCCAGCAGCGGCCCCAGCCAAATGGCGCACAGCGGACATGAATTTGTCTTTTGCTTGCGTGGGCAGCTTGAATACCAGGTGGAGGGCCAGATTTATCTGTTAGAGGCAGGCGACAGCCTGTTATTTGCTGCGCAGCTCAAGCACCGCTGGCACAATCCAGGCGGGTTGGTAACCAATGCTTTGATCATTATTTCGGACTATTCGGAGGGCGACCAGCCCATGCCGCATGTCGAAAAAACAGAGGTATAAGGGAGACAGAGGAAGGTTTTTTGGTACTTGCTTACATCACCGCCCGGGTTTTCAATCGAGTCGATGGTGATCTGGATGACATACATGGCGTTGTGAACAGCCGCGCCGGGTTTTTTATTACGGAGTGCATGTTGGCGCCGACATAGGTCTTGCCATCATGCTCATAGACCATCTTGACTTCACTGCTGAAGAGCGTGATTTAAAACAAAAAGGCAGGCTTGTCGGCCTGCCTTTTTTATTC
>CAZHWV010000036.1:0-31638 GCA_964536185.1 uncultured Anaerolinea sp.
TTATTATGGACGAGCCGACCACGGCCCTGACCAATAAAGAGATCGAAATTCTGTTCGAGATCATGCGCAGCTTAAAAGGCCATGGATTAAGCATAATTTTCATTTCACACAAGATGCCGGAATTATTCGCCATTTGCGAGAAATACACCGTGCTACGAGACGGAAAATTTATTGAAACAGGTTATTTTAAAGACATTAATGAACAAAAAGCCACCAATCTGTTGGTAGGCCGCAGCATTGTGGATAATCAACACGTGAAAGCGAAGATTAGCAGTCCGGTGGTGATGCAGGTTGCCGAGCTGACCAGCAAGGGCCATTTTAGAGATATCAGCTTCGACCTGCACGAAGGCGAAGTCCTGGCAATTACCGGGCTGCATGGCGACGGGCGTGGCGAGCTTTCTGAAGCTCTGTTTGGAGCGCGACACGTAGACTCAGGCACAGTGACGGTGCATAATAAACGCCTTAAACTCGGCGACATCCGCGATGTGATGCGGGCGGGTGTGGGCATGGTACCGCGTAATCGCAAGGAACGCTCGATCATCAAAGATATGAGCATCCTCAACAATCTTTCAATTGCTTTTTTTATTGCCAAACACAACAAATTGCTGATTAATAAAAAGGAAGAGACTGAACGCTTTAGACGCAATCAAAAAGTAACCGACATTCGTGTTGGTAATATCGATGACGATATTACCTCGATGAGCGGTGGGAACCAGCAAAAAGTCATTGTTTCACGCTGGTTAGAACTAAATTCAGATATCTACATTCTGGATAACCCTACCCAGGGCATTGATGTGGGCGCAAAATTTGAAATCTACAAGATAATCACTGAGCTGGCCCAAAATGGTAAGAGCCTGATCATCTTCAGCGCCGAATTCCCGGAGATTTACAAAATCGCGGATCGCTGCCTGGTGATGTATGAAGGTCACATCAACGCAGAGTTGGACAGAGAGCACATAACGGAAATCAATGTTATGCATTACGCCACTGGCGCGAACAAGGAAGGAATCAATGGACAAAACTTCAAACAACCCGCTTAAGAACCTGACCTGGGAAAAGACCTGGTCATTCGTCAGCAAGTACTCGTACGTCGTTTCTTTCCTCGGTCTGCTGGCAATTGCCACGATCATCAACCCGCGCTATTTCTCATACGTTAACCTTTCCACCTTGCTGTTGCAAGCTTCGATCAAGGGCATTATTGCCCTGGGCATGGCGATACTGATCATCGCCGGCATGATCGATCTATCGGTCGGCTCGATTGTGGCCCTGGTCGCCGGGTTGGGCGTGGTAGTGCTTAACAGCACGGGCAACGCCTGGCTCGCGCTCGGATTCTGCATGATCTTTGGGGCATTTCTCGGTTCGATCAACGGCTTGCTGGTGGCATATGGCAAAATCGCGCCTTTTATTGTCACCCTGGCAACCATGAGCGCCTACCGTTCGATCATTATCCAGCTTGGGCAGGGCGGTCCATTCAATGTAAAGAGTGACATTTTGCCCTGGTTCCGCATGATTGCGGCGGGAAATGTGATGGGCGTGCCAAACCTGGCGTTAATCTTCCTGGCCATCATGATTGTGGTGGCCGTGGTTATGTCGCGGACCAAGTTTGGACGCTACGTCTACGCGGTTGGCTCGAACGCCGAAGCCGCCCGTCTGGCGGGTATCAACGTGAACATGATCAAGATCGCCTGCTTCACCATCACCGGGCTTCTGGCAGGCGTATCGGCATTCTTGCTCATGTCACGCCTTACTTCGATCACCGCGCCGAATGCCGGTACTGCGTTTGAACTGGACGCCATCGCCGGCGTGGCCATTGGCGGTATCGCCATGACCGGTGGACGCGGCATGATCGCCGGGTCATTCCTCGGCGCGTTGATGGTGCAGATGATCGAAGGTGTTCTGATCGCCGCGCGCATCCCGCCCTTCCTGAACGGCCTGGTCAAAGGCATCATTATTATCTTCACAGTACTCTTGCAGCGTAAAAAGAGCAACACCTAGGTTTGATGGTTGCTGTAATTCTAAAACCTCAGCGGCCTCTGCTCACTCTGCAGTTAACCCGCCTGTTTGTACTCTAAATAAGGCTATTTTAATAATAAGTCTCCATATTGAGGGTTGTCCATGTCAAAAGATGGAAAATTAAAGGTTGGGGTTGTCGGTTTGGGATTTATTGGTCCTGCGCATATTGAAGGGATCCGTCGCCAGGGAGTGGAAGTACACGGGATTGCCGAATTCAACGCAGACCTGGCGCGCGAAAAGGCCACGCAGTTAAGTATCCCCATGGCCTATTCGACTTACGAAGATATGGTTAATGATCCCATCATCGATGTCATTCATATCTGTTCCCCAAACTATCTCCATTTCCCGCAGGCCAAACAAGCCCTACTGGCCGGGAAACATGTGGTTTGTGAAAAGCCGTTAACCATTACGTCTGCCGAAGCCAAAGAGTTGGTTGAATTGGCCAAAGATAAGAAACTGGTCAATGCGATCAACTTCAACCTGAGATTTTACCCGGTCAACTTTGAAGCCAGACACATGTACCAAAAAGGTGACTTTGGCCAGGCCTTTATTGTGCAAGGCTCCTATCTGCAAGATTGGCTGCTCTACCCAACGGATTGGAACTGGCGACTGGACTCGGATCAGGGTGGAACACTGCGGGTAGTGGCCGACATCGGCTCGCACTGGATCGACCTGGTCATGTTCATCACTGGGCTCAAAGTGGTTGAAGTTTTTGCCGATTTGAAAACCTTTTATCCGATTCGTAAAAAACCCATTGCCCGGGTTGAATCTTTTTCAAATAAGACCCAAGACGCTGCTATGGATTACGAAGACAAGCCGATCACGACGGAGGATTATGCTTCAATTCTGCTCCGCTTCGAAAATGGCGCCAAAGGCAACCTATCCGTTTCACAGGTCAGCGCTGGACGTAAAAACCGACTCTTTTACGAAATTGATGGGTCCAAATCAGCCGTTTCCTGGGATTCCGAACACCCGAATGATCTGTGGATCGGCCATCGTGATCGCATGAATGAAACCTTGATCAAAGATCCTTCCCTGATGAGTGAAGAAAGCAAAGCAGTTTCCTCTTACCCGGGCGGGCATGCTGAAGGATTCCCCGATACTTTCAAACAACTGCAGAAAAAGGTGTATGCCTATATTCTAAGGAATGATTTTTCTGCGATTCCAGATTTTCCAACTTTCCAGGACGGCTACATTTCGCTGCTCATCGAAGAAGCCATCTTAAAGAGCTCACAGACAGACACCTGGGTCAAGATTTCTGAATGAGGAGACAATTATGAAACTTGGATTTTTTACTGCCGCATTTCCCCAACTCACTCTGGAGGAAGTTGCCCGGTGGGCAGCTGAAAATGCTTTTGATTCCTTAGAGATTGCTTGTTGGCCAAATGAAAAAGCCAACCGTCGCTATGCTGGGGTAGCTCACATTGATGTTGCCGAATTAAATCAGCAAAAAGCCAAAGAAATTAAATCCATGCTAAAGAACTATGGCTTGGAAATTTCATCGCTGGGCTATTATCCCAACCCGCTGCAGGCTGACCTGCCGAAACGTAACACCGAAATTGACCACCTTAAAAAAGTGATCGTGGCTGCTGAGCTGTTGGACGTTTCGGTGGTCGGCACCTTCATTGGCAATGATAAAACCAAGAATGACGACCAGAATTTGGCTGAATACGCCAAAGTTTGGCCAGCCATCGTCAAATTCGCCAGAGAGCGTGGGCGCAAGATTGGTATCGAGAACTGCCCCATGTTCTTCTCCAATGACGAATGGCCGAATGGCAACAACCTGGCGCACACCCCCTACCTGTGGCGCAAAATGTGGGAGATCATCCCGGATGACAACTTTGGGCTTAACCTGGATCCATCGCATCTGATCTTACAGATGATTGATATTGAGCGCGTAGTCCACGAGTTCAAAGATCGCATTTTCCATGTGCATGCCAAGGATCTAAAAATCGACTGGGAAGGAGTTTACCAACACGGCGTCTTCTCCAAGGGCATGGGTTGGCAGGTTCCATGCCTTCCAGGCTTCGGCGATGTCAAATGGAATCGTTTTATTGGCGCTTTGTATGCAGTTGGCTATGATTCTTATATCAGCATTGAACATGAAGACCGGGCTTTTGAAGGCAGCGAAGCCAGGGTCAAACAAGGGTTTTTGATCGTCCGGGATGTCTTGCGGCCCTATATCCATTGACCGGTTGCCGGGCTGGATTACATCCAATCAACATGCTTTTTGTCAGGGATGGGCTACCTGACCAAAAGCCAAATGATCCAAATTGTAAGGACTACAGACCAGATCCAGGCCCAACCACCAGGGTCAGAAGCTCCGCTGCCAATTCCTAGCGGATGGATGCGCAAAAGAGGCAGGTCAGCGCTTTTGGTAAACAGTTCCTGATCACTGATTTTGAACGGGTTGTAACCTTCAAAGAAGCCCGCAAAACCAGCATTTTGCAGCACCTGGCGGATGACAATCCGGCGTTCATCCGCGTCGGATATTTCCGACACAGTGCCAAAAATTTGCCCGCCTGGCAAGATCACTTCAACCAGTGGATTGGCCTTTATGTTTCGAAACCAGTCTGAAGATTGACGCCCCCCAGAAACACAATAAACATTGCCATTGTAAATGGCATAATTGACCGGCGCAAAACGAACTTTGCCGCTTTTACGCCCGACCACCTTGAGGACCATGATGTATCCGGAGAGGGGGTTGCCAAAAAAGAAACCCAATCCGCAACGAAACATCGGCACCATGAAAAATTTATTGATAAACCAGAAAATTCGTCGCATTGCAGTCGGCATAAAATAATCCTTTCTAAAAATTTCATCGGGTATTTACACCCTGGGTGGACTCGCTCTCATTTTGAAATCCATTCCACCGACATGATTTTACCAGTATCCCGAATAACATAAAAAGCATAGTTATCTCCCTGAACAAGGAAATTGGCGAGCCGGGTTTCGACATAAAACTCCTGCCCGTCAATGTACAGGCTGGTATGCTGGCATGGTTTTTTATCACCACTCGCAGCCTCCACGCTATCCAACCTGACACGCCCTTGAAATTTTTGAAGCGACGGGTCTGGTTTGTTGCCTTCACTGCGCACCATATTCGTGCCAATAAGTCCCCAGACCAGCACCATAAGAGGCCAACAAATGCAAAAATAGCGATCAGGAACGGAGATAGATCGTTCCGATCAAAAAACACTATCACAGCCAGTAGAACTGGCAAAATTGAACCGATCACCCACCAGCATTGCCATCTCAAAAGCCAGTTGCAAACCCAAATCATCCTGGCCGCGATTTGCCAGTGCGATGCTGGTCAGGCGATGCCCATAGACGTCTGGTAAATGCAGCGCGCCGACAGAATACCCCGGGCCTCCGCCAGCATGCCCGGCGATAAGACCATGACGCGACCCGCGATCAACCATCAGTCCAAGTCCATAAGCCGGTTGCTGAAAATAGGCATGCCGCCCGGGCACATCCACAACTTCCAGCATGGTTGCGCGGCTTGCCGGGGAGAGCAGTTGACCGGTAAAAATGGCCTCGATGATCCTGGCCAGGTCGGCTGATGTGGAGATCACGACACCATGTGAGACCCAGCCTGGATGGTATAAGTCCCGCATATCCTGGTATATACCATCTGGGGCGAAGAAAGCGCTATACCCGGGGGTGAGCTGCCGGGCGTCTTCGAGCGTTTGGGCAACGAAAGTATTCCGTAAACCCAACGGGGCAAAAATATGATCGCGCAAGGCTGCGCGCAATGAGCATTGAAGAATGGCCTCGATCACCTTGCGCAGCAGCAGGAAACCGATATTCGAATAGCCCCAGCCCTGTCCCGGAGGAAAGGCCAGACCCTTCGACAAGGTGGCGTTCAAAAACTCATCGGCTGTCCACGGCTGGGCAGGATTGGCCTTCAAGGCTTGAAAATAGGCCGGAAGGGCGCCGTAGTCAGGAAGCCCAGCGCTGTGGTTGAGGATTTGACGGATAGTAACCGGCAGGTCAAACGGGACTTGCGGGAGGATAGTCAGAACGGGTGAGTCGAGTGCAAGACGTCCCTGCTCGACAAGTTGCAAAATTACCGTCGCGATCAGGCTTTTCGTGACACTATAAATATAAAACCGGGCAGGTAAATCCATAACCGTGGTCTGTTCAAGATCACGAAACCCGGCAGCGGACGAGAAAAACACCTGGCCGTCCAACCACAAAGCGACAGTGACACCCTGGGTGGAGGTCGTCGCGAGAGTGCGCTGCAGCAACTCGGCGAGAGACTGGTGAAGTTCAGGGTTTCCTGGTGCATTAGCGCTAACAAATGTCATCGAACCTCTCTACGCATGTGGGAACTACCTGCGGCCTGAAAGCTCATATAGAATCATACCACAGGCGTCTTGAGCGGCATCATCACGCACTTCCCAAATCCAATTTGTTGTATACTACCATGGTGTCAAATTTTTTCCAACCAGTTCTTATCTGAAAAACGTGCAAGTTTTTTAACAAGAGCAAGGAGGAAGTCGTGCACAAAAATTTCTTCTTTGGATGTATCCTGATCTCTTTAGGAGTCTTCCTTTCAGCCTGTAATATGCCCCTAACTTCTACCCTGCTCAGGGCGACGGGCAGTTCACAAACCTGGATTGACGCGCCTTTGGAAGGGACTATCCTGCAACCCGAGGCGCCTTATCAGCTGGTGGTGCATGCTTACGACCCAAATGGGGTAGCCCAGCTCGAGCTCAGCGCAAATGGCGAAATTTTAGCCAATCTTGCAGCCTCTGCTAACCAAGAGTTGGCGGTTTTTAAATTTGATTGGCTGCCGCATACGACTGGTAATGTGATCCTGCTGGCCCGCACCCAGGGCACAAACGGCGGGTGGAACAGCGAAGCCTCGGTCGTAGTATCCATCGGCGAAATATCCCCAACACCCTCACCAAGCTTCACCCCGACCATGACTACTTCACCCACGGCAACGACCTTTACCGACACACCAACGCCAACGTCGACTGAAACCCCCACTCTCACCCCAACCCTGACACCCACCCTGACACCCACGCCCACCGCCCCCGCAGGGCTGTCTTTCACACCCAATATCTCGACGAACCAGATTTTCACTGGCCGCTGCGGGGTGAACATTGTTACGATCCAGGCTCTGGTCTCGGACCCGAGCAGCGTGCGCGACATGGTGCTTTTTACCAATATTAAGAATCAGAATAATGGAAAAACGACCGGCTGGGATGGCGGCACCGGGATGAGCTCCGCCGGGAACGGTTGGTACCAGGTCACGCTGGCAGCCGCATCGATCCCAAACTCCAATGCATATGCATCTTCCTGGCTGCTGTATCAGTTTGTGGCTACCGGAGACGGGGGCGCGGTGCTCGGCCGCAGCCAGACCTTCAGCGATATTGCAATTTCTCGTTGCGAAGCACCCCCACCAGCCGCCCCAACCATCGTGGTTCCCCCTATTTACAATCGACTTACGCCCACGCTCGTTTTCCCCCCGATCCTGAGATGACCGGCCCCATGCGCGCGCCGAGATTCTGGGATATTCTCCCAACCGAACTGATCGCCAGGTAACATCAGGCACGGCATACAGAGGATGAAACTTATGAACTCACAAAAATGGATAATTGGCTGCGGAGTAATTGGTGGATTGCTGATCGTTATCCTGGTGGTTGGGGCTGTCATGGCAAGCTTGCTGATCCCGGAAACCCGCGCCCAGGTGCCAGCCAGTCGCAACCCAATTTATGTTACGATCAGCATGCCGTTGAATGGCAGCAGCCTTCCGCTTAACAAACCCGCCAGCGTGTTTGTCCGCGCCTTTGGCAACCAAAATCTCCAGGGCATTGAGTTGTTGTTAGACGGCGTGCCGCTGCCGAATGGATCGGCATCCCCGGCTGGCGCCAAAGAGCTGATCGTCTCGTGGGCCTGGACACCCGATAAAGAGGGTATTCACACGCTCCTGGCTCGCGCCAGCACCCAGGACGGGCAGACAACCGTCTCGCATGCGGTCAATATCCAGGTCCTACCGCCTGAGCAAATCCTGCCTGCCCCCGTGCAGGGTAGCCTGACCGAACCAGTGGTCATCACCGAAGAGCCCAGCCTGATTGAACCAGGCGCAGGTCCGGGGGATGCAGCGGCCATTCCACCGCCGCCCGGATTTAATGACCAGGGCGGGTTGGTCAACGTCCCCCCACCCTTCCCCGCGCAGCCTCCCGGGCAGGTACCCCCTGTCGAGCCAGCCCAACAGCCGGGCAGCAGCCTGGTCCCGGCCAAGTATGGTCTGTGGTGGCAAAACTATTTCCAAACCGTAGTGAATACCACCCTGCCGGCGGCGCCCACGCTGGACGGCGGCACGAACCAGTGTGAAGGCATCCTGGTAGTACAGGACAATGCCAGCGACGAACTCGGCTTTTTCATTTACCGGCTTAACCCCGGCCAAACTGAGTTTGAACGGGTGGCTACCCTGGACGGAAAAACTGGGAAGGCAGCCTTTTCGTACCACGATCTGGGCCTGGCGGCTGGGAATTATTCGTACTACCTTTCGGCCTTTAATTCCGCCGGCGAAGCGGCCAGCAATGTGATCAGTCTTGGCGTGGTTGCCCCCCAATGCACGACAGCAATCCTGCCTGGGTTTGGCCTCTTTGGGAATAGCATCCCGGTTGAACTGGATCCGGCGGTCGGGAAAGCCTATTGTTATGGCTCCTCCAGCGGAATGCCCTGGGTGCGCGTCCCAAATGGGCAAAACAACTTCATCCAGCCGATTAACAGCAAGATCGACCTGGCGCCCTATTGGAATCTCATCCCCCTGCCGCAACCCACACCCGCAGAGGTGACCCTGACGATGGAATGCTGGGGTTGGAGCGGCGGCACGCTGGTTTACCAGGGAGCCTTCAGCCAAACATTTAACGCGAGCGGCGGCACACCGCAACCGACTCAGACACTCCCGCCTCAGCCTCCCGGTAAAAATGAAAAGCCGCAAAAGAACTTACTCGCCAGCCCATTCAATGTTTACCTTTCAAATGATCCCACTGTTTGCAAGGATCATGCTTCCAGTGCTGCCGAGATTGCGCAATGTGAGGTTTACCAGGCCAACGTGCAGGGTCATTTTTTGCTGGTCTGGTCCTATAACCGATTTGGAAATTGCAATCCCCAGGCTGAGGACTGCGATATGGATTTACAACCTGCAGATGCTTTTAGAGTTTACAGCGTTATTAACGGGGTAACCGCAGCGTATCCCATTCAACCGATTAATTTTAAGAACACTTATATCGTTGCCTATAACGAGCACAAAAACATGGAATTCTTTGTGCGCGCCGTTTCCTATAAGCTAGATCCTGACGGAAAGGGCTACGAGTCGATGGACAGCAACCATGCCCTCTTTCCACAGCCGCTCGAAATCATGGTCATACCCACCGAATTCTCAACCTTGGGATTCATCAAGAGTAGTAAAAGTCAATTTTGGAAAGATGCTTCTGTTCCAAGCGCCGATTTTTATTCAGGCTATGATTTTGGATGCCTCTTCGAATGTTCCAAAGGGGATTTTTGGGATGGCTATTACCACGGATACGTAATATTTAATCTGCCGGAAAATTTAAATGTTCAAAGCGCCCGGCTAAGCTGGAAAAATGTTTCTTACCAGGCCCTCGGCCCGGGAAAACAGAAAGTGATTGGAGGTTGTGGAATCTCGCTGCAGTCCACCACCTTTGGCTGGGATTACTTCATATTCTTATCCAATTCTATGATGTGGGGGACTGAGAACTATGATGTTTCCCTGCCGGTATTGCAGGCGATACAGGATGGTGAAAAAACCATCCAGTTCATGTTTTTCCCTCCCAGTAACATGCCCCCGAGCTCTGATCGCTGGGATCGCTGCATGTGGTTTATTAAAAACGCAACGCTGACCTATCAATACTACGATCAGTAAGAGCAGTCCAGGGGAAACGAACTTCCCACACCCCAGGCAGGTCTGCGCTGATCAGGCTGATGAAAAAACCGCCGCACACAACACGGCGGTTTTTTCATCTACTAAAATAGACTACGCACACAGCCCTGGAAAAATGTATACTGATATGAGATAAATTGTCCGGCGAACCTTGCCATATCCGCATAATCGGTTATACTTGCATTGTGATTAATTTCACAAATAGATTTTTCATTGGAATATAGCAGCCTGGGCTGCGCAGGAAAGAATGGAATCAATGACCGGATACGAACTCATCGCCGCCTTTCAGGCCGGGCGCAACGATTTCAGCGGCGAAAAATTGCAGGGCATCAAGCTGCGCGGCGCCCATTTAAACGGCATTATCTTCAATGGCGCCGATTTGCGCGACTCTGACCTGTCTGGGTCGAGCCTGTTCAGAGCCAGCCTGCGCGGAGCCATGCTCAACCGCGCCCACCTGGGCATCCTGCACGATAATGCCGCTGACCCCAACCTGGATGAAATCGACATGGAAATGGGCTGTGTTGACCTGGCTCAGGCTGACCTGACCGGCGCATTTTTCAACGACGCGCGCATGTTCCGGGTCAATTTGCGTGAAGCCATCCTGGAGCATGCCGACCTGCGCGGCGCACTCTTACGCCAGGCCGATCTCGGCGAGGCTAACCTTCAGGACGCCAACTTCAGCCGGGCTGACTTGAGCGAGGCGCGCCTGAGCCTGCAAGCGCTGAAGACCGCTATCTGCGACAATACCATCCTCAAGGATGTGCAGGATTTGGATTGAGGCTGGCAAGGAGTATTTATCGAATGAATGTTCAAGAAATGATCAAGATTGTCAACGGCACCCTGCTCACCCCGCAGGTTTCGCTCAGCCGCGAAGTCAAAGGAGGCTGCGGCGCGGATTTAATGAGCGATGTGCTCGCCTCGATCAAACCCGAGGCTGTGCTGCTCACCGGGCTGTGTAATATCCAGGTGGTGCGCACCGCCCAGATGGCCGATGTGTGTGCGATAGTCTTCGTGCGCGGCAAAATGCCGCCGGCCGATACCATCGAACTGGCAGCCGAGGAAAATATTCCGCTGATCACCAGCCCGTTTGGCACCTTCGAATTATGTGGACGACTCTACCGGGCCGGACTGAGCAGCTTCGAATCCGTCATCCCTTCCGAAAATAATGTCTAGTCTCCAAGAATTGAAGGGCCGCAGAGGCCGCCAAATCACTGACCAGGATGCGCGCGAGATCAGCCGCGTGGAAGAACTTTCCTATGACCTCAAGGTCAGCGAGACGATGACGAGTGAGGTAAAAAGTGTCACCCCCGAGCTGCCGCTCTCAGCCGTTCTCGAGATTTTACGCATCGGGCGCATTTCCGGCGTACCCGTTCAGCAAGACAACAAGCTGGTCGGCATTCTGAGCATCGAAGACATTGTCCGCGCCATGGAAAAAAACGAGCTGTCTGAGCCGGTGCGCGCCTACATGAGCCCAAAGGTCGTCAGCGTAAACCTTTACGACCCGGTGGTTAAAGCGATTGAAGTCTTCAGCGAATACCGGGTCGGTCGCTTGCCGGTGGTTGACGAGCAAGGCCAGCTGGTCGGGATCATCACCAAGGGTGATATCACCCGCGGCATCCTGACCGCCCTACAGAAGGATTACAAGGTCGAAGAACTGCGCCGTTACCGCGCCAGCCACCTTTTTGAAGACATCACCTCTGATCGAACCAGCCTGATCCTGCGTTACAGCATCAAAGCCCGTGACTACACCAACGGAGGCCAGGCCTCCAGTCACATCAAGCGGGCCCTGCTGCGCCTGGGGGCCAGTCCGCAGCTTGCCCGCCAGTGCGGAATTGCCATTTATGAAGCCGAGATCAACCTGATCATCCACAGCGACCACGGCGGTATCATCCGCGTCCAGATCGAACCACTGCGCATCCTGATGCAGACCACTGATACCGGCCCGGGCATCCCGGATGTAAAACTTGCCCTGCAAGCCGGCTGGTCCACCGCTACCCAGGAAGCCCGCGACATGGGCTTTGGCGCTGGCATGGGCCTGGTCAATATCCGCCGCTGCGTGGATCGCATGGATCTCGAATCAACCGTCGGTAAAGGCACAAAATTGTTCATGGAGATTAACCTGAGCGATGCAGAACGCTTCAAGGAAAATGAACAGAGTGACTCGCAACACACTACAAAAGGATAGTTGACATGACCCTTCAAGAAATCATCCAAAAATTTGAATTATCAGTTTTGACAAATCCAAAGGACTTTGCAAACATCAAACCCAGCGGCGGATACGCATCCGACTTGCTCAGTTGCGTCATGGCAGGCGCCAAACCCGACAACCTGTGGATCACCCTGCAGGCGCATATCAACATTGTGGCCGTGGCCGCCCTGACCGATGCTGCCGCAATTATCATCACCGAAAACGCCCAGCCCGAACCCGAGGTGATCGATAAAGCCAATGCCCAAGGGGTAACCCTGCTCTCCACTGCCCGTGACAGCTACCAGATGGCTGGCCAGCTCTGGGAGCTCGGGATAAAGTAATTCAGCGCGCAGCCGCTCTCAGTTACCTCTCCATGCGCACTTATCGAGCCGAGCTACACGTCCATACCGTACTCTCACCGTGCGCGGGGGTAGAAATGATCCCGCCTTTGATTGTCGCTGAAGCCTTGTCGCGCGGCATCCAACTCCTGGCAATCACAGATCACAACGCCAGCGCTAACGCGGCGGCAGTCATGCTCGCTGCCCGAGGCACAGATCTAATCGTGCTGCCTGGCATGGAACTTCAAACCCGCGAAGAAGTGCATCTGCTCTGCCTGTTCGATCACCTCGAGCAGTTGGCTGCCTGGCAAGCCACCGTGGATGAGCTGCTCCCAAACCTTCCTAACAATATTGAATTTTTCGGCGAACAGTTTGTGGTCGATGCGCAAGGCGAATTCATTCGCCGGGAAGAACGTTTGCTGCTTAACTCGGTGGATATCGAACTGGAACACGCCGCTGAGCAGGTGACCGCGCTGGGTGGGCTGGCTATCCCCGCCCACGTCGACCGTAAAGCCAATGGATTGATCGAGATTCTTGGCCTGATTCCACCCGGATTTACCGCCCTGGAAATCTCGCGACACACCCAACCCCATGCAGCCCTGCAAAAATACCCGCAGTTAAAAGGTCATGCCCTGCTGCAAAGCGGAGATGTGCACCTGCTGGATGGCTTCCTGGGAACTACCGAGTTCGAGCTGGACGAGCCGACCATCGCTGAAATCCGCCTGGCTTTGAGCGCCTCAAAAGGCCGCAAAATGCGCGTGTGGTAAGGGACAACCCGCGCCGGACTTCATGACATTTGTTAGTTGACTCTGCCCTCAAGGCAGGGTAAACTTGTTTTAACTTTGTGAATTATTTCACAATTATGCAGTTCTGATGATTTTATATTAGTGGAGCTTATTGATGACGGAACCTACTACCCCCTCAGCGCAAGCGCTTGGATTGTGTGAAAACAAGCGCGCAATCATAGACCAGATCATTAGCGAAAACTTGGACCGTCCTGGCGCGATGATGGTCGTATTGAATGAAACCCAGGGCAAGATTGGCTATATTTCCGCGGATATGCAGGTCTACATCGCCAAAAAACTGCGCGTGCCGGTTGGTGCTGTCCATGGCGTGGTGACCTTTTATTCATTCTTCACCACCGAACCGCGTGGTAAACACACCATGAAATTTTGCATGGGTACCGCCTGTTACGTCGGCGGCGTGCCCCAGTTAATGGAAAAAGCCAAGCAGCTGACCGGGACCGAGATTGGCAAGACCACGCCTGACGGCAACCTGACCATGGAAATCTGCCGCTGCGTGGGCGCCTGCTCGCAAGCGCCAGTGGTCAGCGTGGACGACGAGGTGATCGGGCGGATCAAGCCCAATAAATTCCCGGCCATCATCAAAAAGCTGCTCGAAAGCTGAGTTTTGAATTCCCTTCCGAGAAGATTGATCAATGAGAGAGATCGCCCTGCACTTGCTTGACCTGGCTGAAAACAGCGTTTCCGCTGGAGCGCAGACAATCACTATTTCTGTCTGCGAAGATCTGCGAACCGATCAACTGACCGCCAGCATCGCAGACGACGGGCGCGGCATGGATGCAGAAACCGTAAAAAAGGTAACCGACCCGTTCTATACCAGCCGCACCACCCGCAAAGTCGGCCTGGGAATCCCTCTGCTGAAAGGCGCTGCTGAGGAGTGTAACGGCAGGCTGACAATCTCTTCCACACCCGGTGTCGGCACCCTGGTCGAAGTGACCTTCCAGCACTCGCACATCGACCGCATGCCCCTGGGAAATTTATCAGTCACCATATTAGGGCTGATCGTAGGCCATCCTGAAATTCACTGGATATTTCGTTACACTGCGCGCGGCCAGGCTGCCGAAGATAGCTTTGAATTTGATGACCAACCGGTTAAAGAAACGCTCCAGGACGTTCCGCTCAGCCATCCAGACGTGCTGACTTACCTGCGCGAGAGCCTGGAAGAAGGTTTGCGCGAGACACGCACTGTCCTATCAGATTTGCCACAACAAATCTGATAGCGGCCATCAAAAGGTTCTACCAACCCTGCCAGGCCTTGCCCTGAGCAGATACCACAAGGAGAATATTATGCCAACCGTAAAAAGCCTCGACGATCTCAAACGGATCCGTGATGAAGCCCTGCAAAAACGCGAGATCAAATCTGCCCCAGGCAGCATTCAGATCGTTGTCGGCATGGGCACACCCGGCATCGCTGCCGGAGCGCGTGAGACTTTAAAAGCCATTTTAGGCTTTATCGAAGAAAAACACCTGACCAATATCACTGTGCGCCAGACTGGTAACATTGGCATGGACTCATGGGAGCCGATCGTGCAGGTCTTGGTCGGCGAAGCCGCAGCAATAACCTACGGCAAAGTCACGCCTTTCGTCGCCCGCCAGATCATGGAAGAGCATGTCTTGGGCGGTAAGCTCGTCAATGATTACGTCGTCCCGGCCTGAACCCTGGCGATTGTCTGTCAGAGGAAGTTAATTAAACATGGCTTTTTATCGTTCACACGTTCTTGTTTCCGTTGACCCCGAGTGCCTGTCAAAAGGCGCGCATGAGGTCATCGATGCTTTGAATGACGAGTTGATCGCCCAGGGCTTGCTCGATGAAGTCCAGGTGCTCGAGACCTCGCGCATCGGCGACCCATACCGGCTCGGCCCGGATATGCTCGTCTACCCAGAAAATGTCCATTACGCCAACCTGAGCGCGGACGACATACCCTACCTGGTGGAGGAACATTTTCTAAAAGGGCGGGTCGTTGAGAAATTCCGCGCCCAGGAAAAAGCCGTCTCCGACGAAGAGCTTGGCGCTCCGAAACCCAAGGAAGTTCGCATTGTGCTGCGTAACTGTGGCAAGATCGATCCGCATAATATCGAAGAGTACATCGCTGAAGATGGCTACCAGGCCCTGGCCAGTGTCATTACCACGATGGCCCCTGAGCAGGTGATTGACGAAGTGATGAAATCCGGTTTACGCGGTCGCGGCGGCGCGGGCTTCCCGGCAGCGAGAAAATGGCAGTTATGCCGCCAGGTACCAGAAAACCCCAAATACCTGACCTGCAACGCTGATGAAGGCGACCCGGGCGCGTTCATGAACCGCCGGGTGCTGGAAAGCGACCCGCATTCGGTGGTCGAAGTCATGATCATTGCGGCCTATGCCATCGGCGCCAGCCGGGGATACATTTACTGCCGCGCAGAATACCCCATCGCGGTGCAGAATCTGAAGATCGCTATTGCCCAGGCGCATGAGTTCGGTTTCCTGGGAGAAGATATCTTTGACACCGGTTTCAGCTTCGACCTTGAAGTGCGCATGGGCGCTGGCGCATTTGTTTGCGGTGAAGAAACCGCCCTGATCGCCTCGATTGAAGGCAAACGCGGCGAGCCGCGCCCGCGCCCGCCCTTCCCGGCGGTCAAAGGTGTGTGGGGCAAACCAACCAATAACAACAACGTCGAAACCTACGCAGTCGTTCCGCAGATCATTCTAAACGGCGCAGCCTGGTACGCCAGCATGGGCACCGAAAAGAGCAAGGGCACCAAGACTTTCGCGATCGCCGGTGATGTGATCAATACCGGGCTGATCGAAGTTCCCTTCGGTTTGACCCTGCGCGATGTCATTTTCGAGGTCGGTGGCGGCATCAAGGATGGCAAGCAGTTTAAGGCTATCCAGACTGGCGGGCCGATGGGCGGCTGCCTGACCGCTGATCATCTCGACCTGCCTCTCGATTATGAAGCCCTGACCGCAGCCGGTTCCATGATGGGTTCCGGCGGCCTGATTATCATGGATCATGAGACCTGCATGGTAGACATGGCGCGCTTCTTCATGGAATTCACCCAGGATGAATCCTGCGGGAAATGCACCCCTTGCCGCGTCGGCACCCGGCGCATCCTGGAAGTCCTGGAAAAAATCTGCGCTGGCCAAGGCCAGGCGGGTGATATTGAAACCCTGGAAGACCTGTGCTTTGAAGTCACCAAGAATTCGCTCTGCGGCCTGGGCCAGGGTGCGCCCAATCCGGTCATCAGCATGTTGAAACATTTCCGCGCCGAGTATGAAGCCCACATCTACGAGAAAAAATGCCCGGCCAAGATCTGCAAGGCTCTGATTAAATACGAAATTCAGGCCCCAACCTGCACTGGCTGTACCGTTTGCGCGCGCAACTGCCCGGTAGAAGCCATCAGCGGTGAACGCCGCATGGCGCACCTCATTGATGGCGATAAGTGCATCCGCTGTGGTATCTGTGTCCAGGTCTGTAATTTCAACGCTATCAGCGTGCTGTAATCCTTACGATTGAGGAATTCACTTTGCGCTTGAAAATCCGAACTCGCAAATCTATATTTTCACTGAATATTTAACCAGGAGGCACTTCGTGTTAAAAATTGCGGAAGAGAAAGACCTCGCGGCAATTGTGGAAGCCGCTGTGCTAAAACACGGCGCACAGGCGGACGCCTTCATCCCCATCCTGCTTGAGATCAACCACGAGTATGGTTATATTCCCGGCCAGGCCATTCGGCTGGCCCGCACGCTGCTCCACGATTTGCCACATCGTCCCGATGATCCTACGGGAAGCAATTCGCCTGAGGAAAATATCCTGGTTTCAGAAGGGCAGTTGTATGGCCTGGCTTCCTTTTATCACATGCTGCACACCGAAAAAACCGGGCGGCATGTGGTTCAGTTCTGTGAATCCGCACCCTGTCACGTACAGGGCGGGCGAGAACTGTGGAAATCCATCCAACAGACCCTGGGACTTAAGGCTGGCGAAACCGACACAGCCGGTCGCTTCACCTTGAAAACAGTCAGTTGCCTGGGTGCTTGCGGCGTTGGCCCGGTGGTTCTGGTCGACGATGACATGTATGGCAATGTCGCGCCCGAACAACTGGTAGATATTTTCGCCAAATACGAATGAGAGGCCCGGCATGAAATTCACCCGTTCGATGGTTCTGGTTTCCAATGATCCCGAAAGCATGCGCAAAGGCGCAGCCAATGTATACCGCAGCTTCCAGCAAGAATTAGCAGCCTTCGGTCTGACCGAAGAAATCTCTCTCGCCCAGTTCAATGATGGGGGCCGCGAAGATGCGCTGCCAATGGTCATCATCTATCCCGAGGCAAGCGCTTACGGGCCAGTCTCGGTCGCTGACGTAAAGCGCATTGTCGAAGAACACCTGTATAAGGGCCGCATTGTCGAAGATCTGCTTGCCCCGGTAAAAGAACTTTCCGGTCGAATTGGCTGGCTGAAGACGCGCAAAGGCAGCCTGCCGATGGAAAAGCGCGTTGTGCTGCGCCGCGCCGGGCGCATCGACCCGGAAAATATTGAAGATTACATCGCCGAGGAAGGCTATCAGGCCCTGGCCAAAGCCCTGAGCCAGACACGCATGGATGTGATCGAAGAATTGGAAGAATCCGGTTTGCTCGGACGCGGTGGCGCTGGCTTCCCCACCGGACGCAAATGGCGCTTCGTCGGCGCAACCCAATCCCAGAAAAAATACGTGATCTGCAATGCGGATGAGAGCGAGCCAGGCACTTTTAAGGATCGTGTCATCCTGGAAGGCGACCCGCACAGCATCGTCGAAGCCATGACGATCGCCGGTTTCGCCGTGGGCGCGGACGAAGGCTACATTTATGTGCGCGGCGAATACCAGTTAGCCCAACGCCGGCTGATCAAAGCCATCCAACAGGCGCGCGAGTTCGGTCTGCTTGGCCAGAACATTCTCGAATCTGGTTTCAATTTCGACATCCACGTCCACAGCGGCGCGGGCGCTTACGTCTGTGGCGAAGAGACTGCCCTGCTCGAATCGATCGAGGGCAAACGCGGCGAACCCCGCGCCCGCCCGCCTTACCCCACCACCCACGGCCTGTGGGGCAAACCCACGCTGGTCAACAATGTCGAGACGCTCGCCAACGTGCCTGCCATCCTGCTCAACGGCGCAGAATGGTATCGCGGCATTGGCACACCCTCCAGCCACGGAACCAAGACTTACACCATCCTTGGCAATGTCAATTTCAAGGGACTGATCGAAGTTCCGATGGGCATTACCCTGCGCGAAGTCATCAATTTCTATGGCCAGGGCCTGCCGGCTGGCGAATCCTTCAAGCTGGCCCAGACCGGCGGCTCGAGCGGTTCGATCATTCCCGCCAGTCTGCAGGATACGCCCATGGACTTTGAGTCCTTCCGCAAAGCGGGCGTTTCGCTGGGCTCCGGCGCTCTCCTCATTTGCGATGAACGCACCTGTGTGGTCGATATGGCCATCACACTGATGAAGTTCTTCCGCTTTGAATCCTGTGGCAAATGTACACCCTGCCGCGTGGGCACAGAGCGCGCCTTGCGCATTCTCACCTCGATCAGTCAAGGTCAGGCCCAATTGAGCGACCTGGATACGCTAACCCTCCTGGCCGAAGAGATGGAAATCGCTTCCAATTGTGGGCTCGGACAGACCGCGTCCGTGCCGATCCGCGACACGCTGAAACACTTCCGTGCCGAGGTCGAAGCGCACATCCGCCTGGGTGTTTGCCCAACGGGCGTGTGCGAGATGGCCGTCTAATAATTACGAATTGCGTTTTACGCAAATCGATCCCAAGCAAGAACTGGGATTATTCCAATATAATAAATCGCAATTCGAATAGGAGTTACTCATGGTCCAACTAACGATTAATGGCAAACAGATCGAAGCTCCTGAGGGGACGACCGTCCTATCGGCAGCCAAACAGGCCGGGATCGAAATCCCCACCCTGTGCGCGCACAAGGAACTGACCCCTTTCGGTGGCTGCCGCCTGTGCATCGTCGAGGTGCAGGGCTTCCGCGTCCCGATCGCCTCCTGCACCCTGCCGGTCAACAACGGCATGGTCATCACCACCGAAACTGAAGCGCTCAAAAAATCGCGCAAGTTCATCCTATCCATGCTGTTCAGCGAACGCAACCACTTCTGCCCGTTCTGCCAGGTCAGCGGCGGCGACTGCGACCTGCAAAACGCAGCCTATAAAGAAGACATGACCCACTGGCCCATGCAGCCCGGTTGGAATAAGTTCCCTGTCGATAGCACCCACCCCTATTTTGTGCTCGACAACAACCGCTGCATCCTTTGCCGCCGCTGTGTGCGCGCCTGTGGCGAACTGGTCGGCAACTTCACCCTGACTATGGCCGAGCGCGGCGCATCCACCCTGGTGGTGGCCGATACCAACCGGCCCCTGGGTGAAAGCTCCTGCATCAAATGTGGAACCTGCGTGCAAGTCTGTCCCACAGGCGCATTGATCGACCGCACCAGCGCTTACCAGGGCCACGAGCAGGCGATGACCACGATCAAATCGGTCTGCACCGGCTGCGCTGTAGGCTGCGGTGTCAAATTGATCGTGCATGATAACCGCATCGTACGCATCGAAGGTGATTGGGATGGAGCTGTAAACCGCGGCTTATTGTGCGAACATGGACGCTATGACCCGATGAATGAGACCCGCCAGCGCATCACCAGCCCCATGCTGCGCAAGAATGGCCAACTGAGCCCCGTTTCGTGGGATGAAGCCCTTGGCGCGGTAGCAGATAAGCTCAGGCCGCTGGCCGGCAAGCAACAAGATGGCGTGGCCGCATTGGCCTCAACGCGACTACCCGTCGAAGCGCTGGCCATGTTCAAGGAGCTCTTTGCGGATGGCTTCAAAAGCAGCATGGTCACCAGCACCGAGGAAGGCATGACCACCGCGGCAGTCAGCGCGGTCGCCGATCAGAACGGCGCCTTTGAAGGTAAACTGGATGTTCTGCGCAATGCCGACCTGGTGCTATGTATCGGCGCAAACATCGCCAAGAGCCACATGGTCGCCGGATTTATGGTCAAGCGGGCCTTGCCCAAGGGCATGCGCCTGCTCAATATCAACCCCGAAGCCACTGAACTGGACGAACTGGCCGATATCTCGCTCAAGCCCCTGGCTGGCAGCGACCTGGCCGTGATCCACGGCCTGCAGGCTATCATCGTCAAGGAAGGCCTGGGACGCAACTCGCTGGCCATCACTGACCCAGACCAGGTAATCGCAGCGGCTGTCAAGACCAGCGGCATCGATCTGGCCACACTTACCCGCACCGCGCAGATGCTGGCCAATGCCATCAGCCCGGTAATCCTGTTCGGCAAGGGCATCACCGCCCAGCGCGATGAAAAGCTGGTCATGGCGCTGCTCAACCTGGCCAGGCTCACCGGCGCCGTGGACGCTGAACGATTTGGCCTGCTTTCGGTCAAGGGTGAGGCCAATAGTGTCGGCGCTGCCCAGTTCAACCTGGACCAACAATTTGCGCTCAACGGCCAGAAAGCCGTTTACGCACTAATCGGCGACAGTTACGTATCCAGGCGCCTGACCGCGCAATTGAGCAAAGCGCCGTACCTGGTGGTTCAGGCCACCTACGCCTCCGATGTCACCGAAAAGGCGGATGTCGTCCTACCCGTGACGCTTTGGTCCGAACAGGCCGGGCATTACGTCAACATGGACGGTCGTCTCCAGCCTTGTGAAAAAGCCGTCAACGCTCCCGAAGGGGTACGCGAGAACACCACCGTACTGGCAGAGATTGCCATGCGCATGAACATGCCGATCAAACAGGATTGGCACGCCACACTGCGCGCGCGCAAGTCGAGCGTAACGCTGGCTTAATGGTATTCATTGAATAAGGAGACAAACATGGCAAAACCCAAGATTGCTTCTGATTGGATGTGTGGCTGCGCAGGCTGTCACATGTCGCTGCTCGATATGGACGAGCGCATCCTGCAGGTCGTTGAACTGGCCGACTTACGCTCCACACCCATCACGGATCTCAAAGAGCCGGATGCCAGTGGCGTGGATGTAGGTGTGCTCGAAGGCGGGATTAATAACACCGCCAATGAAGAAGTGGCCCACAAAATGCGCCAGCGCTCCAAGATTTTAGTGGCGCTGGGTGACTGCGCCGTGTTTGGCGGCGTTCCGGCTATGCGCAATTTCTGCGGTATTCAGGAAGCCCTGCAGCGCGCCTACGTGGATGCCGAAAGCAATGAACCCGGCAGCCAGATCCCTAATGACCCAGAACTGGCCACCATGACCAAAACTCGCGCCCTCCACGAAGTGGTCCCGGTCGATTACAATGTGCCCGGCTGCCCACCGGATGCGGATGTGATTTTTTATGTCTTGGCCGAATTAGCCCAGGGCCGCAAGCCGGAACTTAAAAACGAACTGTTGCATTGGCATTGATTTTATGTTTGGCGAGGTTGATCTCGCCGGACGAAGTGGAGACACCATGACGACACAAAAAATTACGATCGAACCTGTTACCCGTATTGAAGGCCATGCCAAGGTCACCATCCACATCAAAGATGATGGTTCGGTGGATCACGCTTACATGCATGTGAATGAATTCCGTGGTTTTGAGAAATTCTGTGAAGGGCGTTTGTTCTTTGAAATGCCCCAGATCACCCCGCGCATCTGCGGTATTTGCCCCGTCAGCCACCATCTGGCAGCCGCCAAGGCTTCCGACGCGCTCACCGGTCAAACTCCGCCGCGGCCGGCCAACCTGCTGCGCGAACTCATGCACATGGGCCAGATGATCCAGAGCCACGGCATGCACTTCTTCGAACTGGCCGGACCGGATCTGCTCTTAGGCTTCGACGCTGCGCCAGAAATTCGAAACGTCGTCGGATTGATCGGCGCGAACCCAGAATTGACGGTCAAAGCTGTCATGCTGCGCAAATTTGGACAGGAGATCATCCGCACCCTGGGTGGCCGTCGCATCCATCCCAACTTTGCCGTGCCAGGCGGTGTCAATAAAGCCCTGCAAGCCAGCGAGCGCGACTCGATTTTGAGTGGCGTGGATAGCGCTATCGAGACCCTCAAGGTTGGCTTGCAAATCATGAAGGACTGGGCCGAAAAGAATATGGAAGACATCAACAAGTTCGCCGTCTTCCCCACCGGCTACTTTGGTCTGGTTACACCCGAAAACAGCCTGGAGTTGTATGGTGGCGATATCCGCCTGATCGACAGCGCTGGTCACCAACTCGAAAAATTCAACGGCGCCGATTACCTGGACAAGATCGCCGAACATGTCGAACCCTGGTCCTATCTCAAGTTCCCTTATTACAAGCCGATGGGTTATCCCGGCGGCGTGTATCGCGTCGGCCCCTTGGGACGCCTGAACATCGCCGAGAAGATTGATACCCCGCTGGCAAACGATGAACTGAAGATATTTAAGTCGCTCAGTGGTGGAAAACCGGTTGAGAACACCCTGTACTACCACTACGCCCGGCTGATCGAGGCTCTGTTTGCCACCGAACGCGCCCGCGTGCTGTGCGATGACCCGGATATCCTCAGCACCGATATTCTGAATACACGCAAGAATTTCACCGGTCACGGCGTCGGCGTCATCGAAGCCCCACGTGGCACACTGATCCACGATTATCACACCGATGAGAATGGCAAGCTGCTCAAAGTCAACCTGATCGTCTCGACCGGGCACAACAATTGGGCGATGAGCAACGCCGTCGATAGCGTCGCCAAGACGTACGTCCACGGCCCGGATATCACTGAGGGCATGCTCAACCGGGTCGAAGCCGCTATCCGCGCCTACGACCCGTGCCTGTCCTGTTCTACCCATGCCGTGGGCCAGATGCCCATCCAGCTTGAGGTCATCGGCCCCGCCGGTGACCTGATCAAAACCATTACACGCGACTAGAAAACATAACGTAATCCCATTATGCGCTTATAATTCTGGTTAAAGTACCTGTATCTCCACAACCCTTCATCAACAGTCGTCTACCGAAAGGAAAAACTCATGGCAATCGTCCGCAAGCTGCTTAATGAAAAAACAGATGTGAATATCTACACCATCGCTTCTACCGACACCGTCCTGGACGCCCTCAAGGTCATGACCGAGGCCAATACCGGCGCCGTGCTCATCGCTGAGGGCAATAAGATCATCGGTATTTTCACCGAGCGCGACTATGCCCGCCAGGGTGAAATCAAGGGACACTGCGCCAAGGATACCCTGATCAGCGATGTCATGACCAAGGAAATGATCATGATCAAACCTGAGACGTCCGTGCGCCAGTGCGCCGAGCTGATGACCCGCTATCATGTGCGTCACCTACCGGTGGTAGAAAATGAACACGTGATCGGCTTGATCTCCCTGCGCCGCCTGGCTGAAGCGCTGCTTGAAGAGCAAAAAGGGACCATCACAGAGTTGGAGAACTACATCATGGGTACTGGCTACGGTCGATAAGAGTTGAACCAAATATTATTGATCGGTTATGGAAATCCGGATCGGCAAGATGATGGCATCGCCTGGCATATTCTCCAGGCGATGACCATAAAACGGGGATTAACCGCCCCGTTGAGCTACGAGGACGAATTCCCGGCCGACGACCGCCTTGATTTTGTGTTTGCCCTGCAGTTAACCCCGGAAATGGCTGCCGACATCAGTCTCTACGAGCAAGTCTGCTTCGTAGATGCCCACACCGGTGAAATTCGCGAGCCACTGCGCATGATCGAAGTGCAGAGTGAATTTCAACGCTCGCCCTTCACCCACCACCTGACTGCCCAGTCGCTGCTGGCCATGTGTGAAACGATCTACGCAAAAAAACCGCGAGCAGCCTTGCTCTCAGCGCGCGGATATCACTTCGGCTTTGCGCGCGAGCTTTCCGAAGAAAGCCGCTCCCTGGTACCCGAGGCTGTAAATATGATTGAGACCTGGCTGGGCCAATGAGCGCACCCAGCGCCAGCCCAAGCAGGACAACTTTGCCAAGAGGAGCCCTGAATGAAACATCGAAATCCTTTTTATGTTGTCTGCCTGGTTCTTTTGCTGGGCATATTTCTGGCCGTTAACGTAAATCCCGCCTGGGCGTTTGCCGAAGAAGAATTAGGCTTCAGGGACCAGGACGGTAGCTTATACCCACCGAGTGGAGATTTTCCAGATAACCGGATCAGCTCGATTCACGATGACCTGATCCTGGCGCTGGCAATTGCCGCCGGATTTAGCCCGGCGGACAGCCAGACGATTCGAATTTGGGATCAATTGGTCGATTCCGAGAGCCTGCCGAGTGCGCCAACTGCCTATACCTACGGCAACGCGGGCTTTTATACAGCGCCTGATCCCACTGCAAATTGCAGCGGAAAGAATCGCGCCCGCCAAATCTGGCCGACGAACAGTTTCAATCCAATTACCTCTGCCGCCACCTCACGCTTCGGACCCTACTCGCCCTTTTTCCACTTTCCCCACTTGAACGGTTCTGATCTGCAAGCATTGCGCGATTGGGCCTGGGGAACCACCGACACACTGCAGGGCTACGAAGCCTATGCCTGGGGGCGGTTGACAGATTTAACCCTGATGCAGGCTGTGCAAAATAATGGCTGCATCATCACCCGCTCGGTACAAATCCCTATGCCCGTGCCAGCCGGATCGCTGGAAGCATTTGCTACCTACCTGCACAGCCTGGGGGATGCTTATTCACATAAGGATTGCCTGGACGCCCTGGCAGCCCAAACACCTCCCGCGCCCTGGGGCACCCACACCGTAAAACTCCTGGGGGATACGAGCGTCCCCGCCTGTGATTACAATCCGAGCAACCCCCAAAACGACGATGCCCATGGCCGCGAATTTGGCAGCACTTACAGTGATACTCAGCGGACAATTACGGCTTCGCGGGCGATTTACGCCGAGTTATCAGAGCGCAGCCTCACCAACGAAGGCCTGTATGTGCCCTTGTCGTTGACCACGACCCTGACAATTAGCGGCTCAGCAACCACCCTCGACGCTGCCCTCATCAACTTTGTCACCCGTTGGAATTATGACCAGCCATCTCTCCGCCGGGAATACATTGACAGCCTTGTCCAGGCTCTAAGTGCTCAGCAGCGTATATTGCGCAGCACTCCCGTGGTGACCGCCAGCGATGGAACAAATACAAGCGGGGTCAATGTAAGTTGGCCCGCTTTGAGTGGCGTGGACTATTATTTGGGCTACCGTTCAGACAGCCTGGATGGTGTTAAAATCCCGACCACTGGGGTCCTGGTTTCAGGGCTTAGCGGCGCGGATATCTGGGGCTTGCCCGGCGTCACCTATTACTACTGGGTCAAAGCTTGTAATGCCAGCGCCTGCAGCGAATTCAGCGCCCCTGAAACCGGTTGGCGTGGTTTGACCCCGCCGGTCGTAACCGCCAGCGATGGGACAGATCCGAGCGCAGTCAATGTGAGCTGGACAGCATCGAGCGGAGCCACGTCCTATTTGGGCTATCGTTCCGATAGCCCAGGCGGCGTCAAAATCCCGAGTGAAGGGGTCCTGGTCTCAGGTCTGGGTGGCGCTGACATCTGGGGCCTGCCCGGCGTGACCTACTCTTATTGGGTCAAAGCCTGCAGCTCCGCCGGCTGCAGCGCTTTCGGCGCTGCCGATACCGGCTGGCGGTAGGCGGTCAGAGAGTGTAGTGGTCAACGTTTACCCTTGATTCCGCTCAGTGATAAGATAAAAAAAACAACCTGCCACTGATCAACATCCACAGAAAGTGGATAAGGATCAGTGGCAGAACCATAATCCCTGCCATACAGTCAATTGGGTTGAGCGACGAGGAAACCCGGCGATCCTGAGCGGCGCTTGGCAGTGGTGTTTGCAGCATCCAGGCCTTATGCCTCGCGTCCGGGAACACCCTTTTAGCCGATAATTGGCGTGGGCTCAGACCTGGAATGAAAATCTTGTCGCTCACCAATTTCCTTATCGAGCGGGCTGGATCAATTCATCCATTCCGAGAGCAAAGCAGAGTGCAGCGGATGCATGGGTCATCTTCTCGGCTGATAAACTGGTGATTAAACGCCCCACTTTGGCTTTTGGGACCGTTTGCAGATGATCAAAGTTGACGGCACAATCCTGTGGTAATCCTTGATCTATTCCAAGCACAACTTCGGAAGGAATTCCGCGAATCGTAGTGGTAATTGGCGCAATTGTCACTTCATTAAGAAAATGAATGATTGACGTGCGCGTCAAAACCAGTACCGGGCGCCGCTTGTCAGGTGGTTGAAACTCATACCAGCGTATTTCTCCGCGCTCCATAGTTTATCCCCAGCCCTGTTCTGCTTCCCAAACAGCAAACTCTCCGGCTGTTACCGGCTGGCGAAGATATCCTGCGACTTGTTTTTGTTCCAATTCTGCGATAGCCATTAGCCGCAGGGTATCTTCCATCGCTTCCCGGATGAATTGCGAACGGGCGATTTTTTTGAGATGGGTAGCCTGATCCACCTTTAAGAGCAGGGTTTCATCGATTGTAATTTGGATTGTTTTCATAAGGCGCCTATATTAATGTGGATGATTATCCACATTATATGCCATATTCTGATGTGTTTCAATCCCACAAGAACCGGAATCTATCCTTGCCAACCAGATAAATCCCTAGAATCGCTTCGCTATACAAGCGTACAAACGCTGACTTGTGAAAATTTGCACATTTGTTAATTGTTTTATTTATTCAGACTGATATACTTATCTTATCAACTTGGGCATCCAATATTTGACCCTACGTTTCGGAGGCACAGGAGTATCGGACTGATTAAAAAGATATTTCTCGCGGCTTTCAACTTATCAGAAGTTGGTCAAAACCAGTCCAAATAAATTGGATAGCTGAAAGGGAGATGCTATGTCCAAACGGCTCATTTTCAATAGCTCTGAAATCCGGTTCCCACCCGCCTGTCTTGTTTGCCAACTACCGGCGGAGAAGCAATACGAGATCTCGCGTTCCTTTAGCTATGGGAATCGCTCGCTAAGCATCAGCATCCCTGTGCCGCTGTGCCTGAACCACTTCGTCATCGCCTCCAGCAAAAGTCGCGGCGAACGGCTGGTCGGGCAGATCGGGCTGGGGCTGGGGACTTTGCTCGGCATTGGCGTAGCCCTGGCCTTGCTGTCGTATTGGATATCCAGTGAACAAGGCAACCTGGTCCCGAATCTGTTCCTGGCAGCTTTCATTGGATTAGGCGCTTTCCTGATCACCTGGGCTCTCCTGGCTTTCTTTATTGCGCCGCTCTTCGCCAGCCCTGAGACAAAAGCGGTTCGCGGAGCAATGAAAATCCTTCATTATTGGCCTGCCAATCAGAATATTCAGCTAGAGTTTGCCAACGAGGCGCTGGCTGAATTAATTGCCCGGGACAACGCCGACCGACTTGTGCACAAAGAATAAGGCGTTAAAAAGCGCCAGCGCATCCACATTTTTTAACACGGGTGACCAATTTAGATCTATTGATCACCTTTTTCACCCATTCACCCCCCAGCAGCACACATCAGTTCGAGGAGTCAATATATGATCAAGAAATTCTACCGTATTTGTTCTATCGCACTATTAGTCGCCGTTATGCTTACAGCCTGTGGTGGCCCGGCAGCCACACCCGCGGCAGTTGCCACCGCCGTTCCGCCGACTGCCATTCCGGCAACTAGCGTGCCCCCCACCGCCGTCCCACCCACCGCTGTTCCACCCACTGAAAAGCCGGTTGAAGCAGCGCCGACCGAGGTTCCCCCAACAGAGGTCCCTGAATTTATCACCGTGATTGATGACACTGGCGCATTTCAAGCATCTGTACCCGGCACCTGGACAGAAGTTGACGGTAGTCCGATGACAGACACCTATCCCTCCGCTGTCATCCGCGTAGCTCCCAGCTTGAGTGAATTGGACAATTACACTGGCCCGGGCGCTTATATGATGGCCTCTTCCACCCTTGCCCAGGCAGGCGGTTATATCGAGATTTTGGATATTTGGCGCGAAGTCTGGGGCAAGGACTGTAAATTTGATAGCCGAAACGACTACTCGGACTCAAAATATGAGGGAAAAATCGATCTATTCACTGCCTGCGCCGGCTTAGAAAATGATGTTCTACTCATTCTTGTTGCTCGCCCGAAGGATAACCCGACCGGTCACATTGTCACCCTGGTAATCAATTTCCCAGAGGTAACTGATTCGGCAACAGAGCAAGCCATGGCCATTCTGGATACATTTGACGTTGTTGGCGAACTGCCAAAATAAAACGCTTGACCTAACCAAAACACTACAACAGCCGGGTGGACTCCACCCGGCTGTTGCTTTTTTTTCGCTTCCCCGAATAACCCATCCATTGCCAGTCAGGCGTGACTACAAGCTCAAAAAATGCTACACTAATAATTGATCGAGTCTATTTCAAGAAACCGGGAGGTACGCATGAAAACAGCCAAAAACCTTGCTCTGATTCTCTTGGCCGGTATTTTAGCGCTTCTCACCCTGAGCGCCGCGCCAGGGCAACAGGCGGACTCTTCTGCCCCGCCTGAACAGGTAACCAAACTCATTTTTATTCACCACTCCACGGGGGAGAATTGGCTTCGTGACGATTATGGCTTGTTGGGCAAAACCCTCGGCCAGAACAACTACTTCGTCAGCGATACCAACTACGGGTGGGGACCAGATGGCATAGGCGACCGCACCGACATCCCGAACTGGACGGAATGGTTCGCCAGCGAGGCAACGCCGAAGTACATGACTGCGCTGTTCAAAGAGAACGGCCAGAACGCTGACTACACTCGCAGCCTGGCTGACCCGGGAGGCGAGAACGAAATCATCGTCTTCAAGTCCTGTTTTCCAAACTCAGCCCTGGAAGGGCAACCGGGCGATCCACCCGACCCCGAAGGCTGGCTATCTGTCGGGCACTCCAAATTTGTCTATAACGAGATCCTGCGCTATTTTGGCACGCGACCCGACAAACTCTTCATCGTCGTTAGCGCCCCGCCGCTTTCGGATGGCACCTTTGCCAAAAACGCGCGCGCCTTTAACGAATGGCTGCGCAATGATTGGCTGCGCGAGAATAACTACACCCTTAACAACGTGGCCGTCTTCGATTTTTACAACGTTCTCACCAGCCCTGACGCGCACCACCGCTTCGTCAACGGTCAAGTCGAACATATCATCGGAAACAAGAACACCTTGCAATACCCATCCGGTGACGATCACCCCTCGACCAGCGGCAGCCAGAAGGCCAGCGAAGAATTTGTACCGCTCTTGAACGTCTTTTACCATCGCTGGAAAAACGCTGGCCCAGGCGTGCCAATTGTCCAAAATACTACCGTCGCCCCAACTGACACTGCAACCCTGCCGGCCAGCGAATCACCTCCTTCCAAAATTGCTGGGCTGCTGGACGATTTTGAGAGCGGACCTCCCAGTGGAGCTTCGGGTTGGGAAGGATATTTTCAAGATAACACGGACACCCGGCTGATCTGTACGCCTGAAGCTGGCAATGCTCACAGCGGGGCAGCCTCCTTGAAGTTTGAATTCGACGTGAGCGTTAACAGTTGGGCTACATGTGGTTTTTATTTCAATGATGTCCAAAATTGGAGCGCGGGGCAAGGGATCTCATTCTACCTGCGCGCGAGCCATGCCAACCTGCCCATTGATGTTAATTTATACGGCGGTTCTCCTGGTGCGCGCTCCTCGTATATTTTTCGACTGCAAACTCCCCCCGGCAGCGTGAATGACTGGAGCCTGGTCGAGATTCCCTGGACAAGCATCCTGCGCGTCGAATGGGAAGAAAATCCCGGCACACCCATTAACCCCGCCGAAATCACAGGCTTTTCCATTGGGCTGTCCACGCCAGAACAGGAACGCATCAGCGCCAGCCTGTGGCTGGATGATCTGAGCCTGCTCAGCGAGACCACCACTCCACCTTCAACCAAGCCCGCCCCCACAGCAATCTCCGCGACCTCCCCAGTAGCCAATACCCCGCCTTCCGCAGCCAGCGAACCTGGAAGCGGAGCGCGGAACCTGCCCTGCATCGGTTCGACACTCCTGCCAATATTGCTTGGCGGATTTGTGTGGCTCCAAAAGTCAAAACATCTTCCGCAGCCATGACATTTTGCGGGTGATGTGCTTTTTGTCAGTTGACGCAGTGATTGTATTTGAGTTACACTAGTACAATCATTCGGTTACCAGCAATTCCTTGCCCCGTTCGATTTGCTCCTCCCTATGTGCTTTACGTTGGGTAGCAAATCGAACGGGGACCGTGTTCGCGTCGTCTCGCGCTGGAACCGGGACTACCTCGGAGAAATACGTCATGCCTGATGAACCCATCGATTTGAAAGCGTTAGACAGTATCCTTGACGAGTTTAAGGGGAAGCATGGACCTGTCATCCCCATTTTGCAGCGCGCGCAAAAGCTGTATGGCTATCTGCCTAAGGAAGTGTTGACAGCCATTTCAGAAAAAACCGGTATCCCGATCAGCCAGTTAATGGGCGTGGCAACCTTCTACGCCCAATTTCGGCTCACCCGGCAGGGACGAAACCTGATTCGGGTTTGCGATGGGACGGCCTGCCATGTACGCGGCGCGCCAAAAAGTGTCGAAGCAATTGAAAATGCGCTAAATGTCCAGGCTGGCGGCACATCTGCCGATTACAAATACAGCATGGAAATCGTTTATTGTCTGGGTTCATGCGGCTTAGCCCCGGTGGCTGTTGTCAACGATAAGGTTTTCGGCCAAATCGAGCCCAAAAAGATTGTTGCCCAGCTAGAAAAGCTTACCTAAAAGGCGTAATTATGCGCTACTGCGAAAATACCTTCCCGTACTAAAACTCAGCCATTGAAAATTGAGCGCGGATTTCACGGTACCCGGTTCTGCGCGATTTGCTAGGCAAACCATATTGAAAATTGAAGATTGTATAACGGAGACTGTTCATGCCCAGATTATTGAATGGTAATGACTGGATGCGCGTCTATCAATCGGCGCAAGAGACTTTGCAGCAGCGCCAGAAAACGGCCGCAACAATTTTTATTGGTATGGGCACTTGCGGCGTTGCTGCAGGCTCAGGGGAGATCGAAGGACTCATCCGCCAGGAATTGGTCACCCGCTCCCTTCAGGCCGAAATCGTTCCGGTGGGCTGCATCGGGATGTGTTTCAAAGAACCCCTGGTGGATATCCAACTTCCCGGGCAGCCGCGAATAACCTATGCGAATGTCAAACCCGAGATGGTGCCCCGATTAATAGAAGAACACCTCGTAAAGGGTCGGATCGTTGCAGAATTGGCGCTCGGTCAGATGAGTACCGGCGTAGAAGCAGCGGGACGATGGAGCAATTCGGACGGGGTGGATGAACACACAGTAGATTTACCGGAGTATTCCGAACTACCTTTTTATCGCAAACAAATCCGAATTGCCCTGCGCAACTGTGGCATGCTTGACCCGGAGAGCATCGAAAATTATATC